>JBGTHJ010000178.1:0-4297 GCA_041746175.1 Pyrinomonadaceae bacterium | reverse complement strand
GGCTTGAGCGCAGGAACCGACGGCATCGACGGCAACAGCCCGGCAGCGGGCGCGCTGGCCGACGAGACGACGCTCGCACGTGCCCGCCGTGCGGGTCTCGACGCGCGGAAGTTTCTCGACGCGAGCGATGCCTATACCTTTTTCGAGACGCTCGGCGATGCGGTCATCACCGGCCAGACCGGAACCAACGTCCGCGACCTCCGCATCCTGCTCAAGAATTGAACGGGTCAAAGGTGCACGGCAGCAGAAGCCGCGCAGCACATCGCGACGGGCGCGCCTACGCCGCATCTGCGGTGTTCTCTCGCCCCCGCGACGGCCTCGCGCGCTGTCGGGCGTCGGGGGTTGAGCGATTAGGAAGACGGCGGGTTGTGACTCCCCTGAAGCCGCTCAAGGTCTTCGAGCAGCATCCGTTTGTTCTCTTCGAGGGTCAGTCCGGCACGCTCGAAGATTTGCTCCGTCGTCATCCCCGTCTGCGACTTGATGCGCCCAATCAATTCGAGCGCAAGTTGGGCGAGGACGGTCGCCTGTCCGGCGCCGGGCGCGGGCACCAGCGGCAGAAGATTAACGATAATGGTCATCCAATCCAAGATATCACCTCCACGCTTGACGGCGTTTGGTTGTCGGTCGTAGCTGTTTGCGAATCAGATTCGCGGCATCGCGGCGTTTACTGAAGCGAACTGAACACGGCGATAGCGGCGTTGATGGTGTCGATGAATTTCGTCATCTTTTGTTTCGACTCGGGGTTACTGATTCCGAGCACGCCGCCCGTGTTGAGGTCGTTGATGGTCGCCGTGACGTTGCTCAAGAGATTGACCAATTCGGCTTTCGTCCCGGCGTCGGGCGCGACGGTCAACGACTTGACGCGCGTGTTGAACGTCGACACGGCGGTGTTGGCGGTGAGCAATTTCTCCGTCAATCGCAACTCTTCGGCGGGCGTGAGGCGATTGCTCTGCGCGAGACTGCGCTTGGCCTTGATCATCGAATTGATCGCGCCGGCCATGTTGTCGGCGGCTTTGGCATATTTTCGGAGCGGATCGGTGGTGCCGTCGCTGTTTCCGTTGGGGCAGGCCGTCAGTGAAAGACAGGCCGCGACCAACAGCAGCATCAAACCTGTTGAAATTGCTCTGGGTTTCATGGAGTCTCCTTTTTCGACCGATGATGCGATCTGCATCTTTTCAGCGAGGGGATACGTGGAATCTGTGGTTCGGGGGTTAAATCCTGAACCGTTGGTGCGAGAGGTGGCGTGACCGGTGCGCCAACATGTTGGCGGCGAGCTGAGAGGCAGGAAGCTGCCAGATCAGATGATGTTTCCGTTTTCCCCTTTGATATGCCCGGAAGGGTCAAATCATTTCGGGAAGCAAGCCATCGACGTGGGTTTCGAGACGCGCGCGGGCGCATCTGTTCAAGCGGTCGTGTCGGTTTGAGGGGTGCGCCCGAAGTCGTCTGCGAGACGCACGATGTCGTCTTCGCCGAGATAGTCGCCGCGTTGGATTTCGATAAAGATGAGCGTCGTCGTGCCGGGATTTTCGATACGGTGAGATGCGCCGAGGGGGATGTCGATGGTTTCGCCGACCGCGACGAACACCTCGCGCCCGTCGAGCGTCACCTTTGATTCGCCCTGCACGACCATCCAGTGTTCGGCACGGCGCGCGTGCTTCTGATAGCTCAGACGCTTGCCCGGCAAAACTTCGATGCGCTTGACCTTGTAGCCTTCGCCTTCGTCGAGCACGGTAAACGAACCCCACGGGCGACGGTCGAACAGCGGCGACGTTTCAGTAGCGACGTTTTCATACATGCGGCACATCTCCCGGGCACAAGCATACGGGTTCGAGTTGGCGTCCGAAACCTCGCTCAATATATCCGCTCGCCAATGTTCGTTCAACCCGCCCGGCTATTTTTCATCACGGACGAAAGTCTCTACTTTGATGTCGCGCCCGTCGGTGCTGAGGGTGATGCTGCCGCGCGTGCCGGTCGTCAGAACCTCCGCGCCGCTCCGCTGCCAGCGTTCGACGACCGCCGCGTGCGGGTGTCCGTACTGCGAGTTTTGTCCGACCGAAATGACGGCGTGCGCCGCGCGCGTTGCGCCGACGAAGTTCTCCGTCGAAGATGTCCGACTGCCGTGATGCGCGACTTTGAGCGCGTCGCAGCGCAAATCATCGCGCGCCGCGATGAGCGCGTCTTCGGCGCGCGCCTCGATGTCGCCCGTCAACAAAAACACGCGCGCGCCGAAACGCACGCGCAGCACGAGCGATTCGTCGTTCGCCCCGCGCGACGAGGTTGCCGCGTCCGACACATCCTCCGCCACGCGCGGCGGCCACAACACGTCTATCGAGACCTCGCCGAACCGGAGCCGGTCGCCGCGACCGATTAGGTGGACGGTCACGTCCGCCGTTGCTGCCGTCGCCGCGAAGCGTTTGTACTCCGGCTCGCGCGCAGGCGTGCGGGCGACGAGCGCGGCACGCACTTTGAAATTCCGTGCGACATCGTTCAAGCCTTGAAGGTGGTCGGCGTCGGCGTGCGTCGCCAGCACATAATCGATGCGGTCGAGTCCGCGCCACCACAGATACTCGGAGACGACCGCCTCGCCGACGCTTCGCGAATCACGCGCGAATGATGCGCCCGCCGTCGTCGTCGTCGCCGCCGCCCCGTCGTCCGCTCGACCGTCTCCGGCATCTTCTCGCGGACGCATTCCGGGAGACGTGCGTCCGCCGCCGTCAACCAGCAACGTCACGCCGTCAGGCATCGTCAGCAGCGCGGCGTCGCCCTGCCCGACATCCAGAAAATCGACGCGCAGACGTTTATCCAAACGTCGCGCGCTCGACGGGTGCGCGACGATGACGACGAACAAGGCGACCAACCCGACCGCCGCGAACCTCGTAGCGAGGCGAACCAGCCCGCGTGGTTTCTCATCCGTCTCCGCCGCCGACGGCACCGGCCCGACGGGACGCCACCGCGCCAGCGCAATCGCCAGCACGACGAGCACGACGTAATAGAGCACATAGACCGACGCCGGCCAGCCCGTGTATTCCGGCAGACGCCAACTCGCGATGCCCGCGCCGACGAAAGGGTCGACGCTGTGCACCATCAAGCGATTCGTCTGCTCGGCCACCCACACGAACGGCGCGGCCACACCCGCGCTCAACTGCGACGCGGCGAGCGATGCCAACGCCGCGCACGCGAGCGCCACCATCAACGCCCCGACCACGATGTTGAGCACGAGCGCGGCGAGCGATAGTCGATGGAAGTAGAGCACCAGCAGCGGCAGCAGTCCTAACTGCACGCACGTCGAAACGACAAACGCGCCGAAGACGTAGCGCGCCAGCCACTGTACGCGCCAACGCTCCAGACGCGCGGCGAGCGGCGTTTTGAACAGACGATAACTGTAAGTTTCACGCGACATTTCGCGCGACCAGTGGCGCTCGCTCCAGAACAGCGTCTCGCCGAGCCACAGAAACCAGCGCGGGCAGACGGGCGGATACGGTGTCGCGCGCGACGGCTGCCACGCGCCCGCCTCTCTCAACTTTGTGACCAGCGGCCACGCGAGCGCGAAGATGATGAGCACCGAAAGAAACGTCAACTGCCACGATGCGTCGAAGAGGTCTGCCGGATGGACGACGAGCAGCAACAACGCCGCGCCGCCGAGCGCGTTCAGCGCGTTCGATCTCCGGTGCAGAACCGGCGCGAGCGCGACCATGCTGAACATCAACGCCGCGCGCAGCACAGACGATTCCGCGCCGACCGCCAGCGCGTAAATCCACGTCGCCCCGACCGCCGCCGCAAACCGTCCTGCGCGACGCTTCGTCACGCGCCCGAACAACGCCAGCGCCAACCCGCCGACGAACGTGATGTGCAGCCCGCTGATGACCAGCACATGAAACGTCCCGCCCTCGCGAAAGCGTTCGGCGACGGGCTGCGTCAGGCCATAACGATTTCCGAGCAGCGTCGCGTTCAGCACGCCCGCCGTCTCCGTCGAGAACAGCCCGCCGATGTTCGAGACCAACCGTGCGCGCCATGCGTCCAACCACACCAACGGCAGAAACACGCGCTCGTCATCCAGACGCTCGACCAGCAGCGGACTCTTGATCGTGCCCGCCGCATCGAAGCCGCGCTGTTCCAGATACTCCGTGTAACCGGAGACGCCGGGGTTGCGAAAATTGTCGGCGCGCGTCGGCGCAGACATGACGCGCACGCGTGCGCCCCGTCGCAGTTCTAACGCGGCGTACTCCGCCCACGTCGAACGCTCGCGCACGGGCGCGAAAAACTGCACCCGGCCCGAAGCCGCGCGCTCGACGCCGCG
>JBGTHJ010000177.1:0-6839 GCA_041746175.1 Pyrinomonadaceae bacterium | reverse complement strand
CCGCGCGGGCGCAGCAGACCAACCCGGTTGACCGCAAGGTGACGAACCCGATCACCGACACGCCCAACGTCAACCCGCTCGAACAGCCGCAGCCGATTCGCCCGCGCCGGCAGACGCCTCCGGGCGACAAGGTCGCGCCGCAATCGACCGAAGAACTCTCGGTTGATGCCGATACGCAGGACGTGAGCGGCCCGGCCAACGCGCGCGTCGTGGTGTACGAAGGCAATGTCGACGTGCGGATCGGGATTTACCGTTTGCAGGCGGACAAGGTGACGGTTTACGAGGCGACGAACAAGGTCGTCGCGGTCGGCAGCGTCGTCTTCGATCAGGGCGAGCAGCAACGCATCACGGGTTCGCGCGCCGAGTGGAACTACGCCTCCAAACTCGGTTTCTTTATCGACTCGACCGGCTTCACCGCGCAGACGCAGGACGGCACGACGCTCTATTTCACCGCCACGAGCGTCGAGAAAGTCGCGGCCAACAAAGTCGTCATCATCAACGGCGAGATCACCGCGTGCGACGAAGAGACGCCGAAGTGGAGTTTCAAAGCGAAGCGCGCCGTGATTACTCTGAACGACCGCGTGCGCGCGAAGAATCCGACCTTCAACGTCAAGGGCGTGCCGGTCATCTACCTGCCGTATGCGTCGATTTCAATCAAGCGCCGCGACCGCGCCTCAGGCTTCCTGACGCCGACGTTTGGCGGCGCGGGCAGGAAGGGTTTCCGCGTCTCGAATGCCTACTACCAGACGCTCGGACGCTCTGCCGACGTGACCTTGCGCAACGACATCTACACGGGGCGCGGCCTCGGCGTCGGCGCCGATTTGCGGACGCGCGCCAACTCGCGCTCGTTCCTCAATCTCGGTTTCTACACCATCAAGGATCGCATCTTCGGCGCGCAGGCCGGCCCGGAGAATCCGGATCAGGGCGGGTCGAGCTTCTACGCGGACGGCGTTCATTATTTCCCGAACGGCTTTCTCGCCGCCGTCGACGTTAACATCACGTCGAACCTCGCGTTCCGGCAAGTCTTCTCCGAGTCGATTCAACAAGCCATCTCGCCCGAAGAACGCTCGCAGGTTTTCGTCAATAAAAATTTCAAAGACTACAGTTTCAACTTCCTCGCGCGGACGCAGGTCACCTCGCTGCCCAACGTCCGCATCCGCACGCGCTCGCTGCCCGGCATCACGCTCGACAAGCGACCGTCCGTGCTCCGCTACTTCGAGAAGCTGCCCGTCTACTTTTCGTTCGAGGGCGGCATCGAAGGCGTCAGCCGCAAGGAGACGATTGAAGACCTCAACGGCTTTCTCGACGAAGGCGGTGTCAATGCGCTCAATTCGCCATCCATCGTCCAGCGACTCGATTTCCACCCGCGCTTCTCGGTGCCGCTCGACTTCGAGGGGTGGACGGTCACGGCGAGCGCAGGCGTGCGCGGAACGTACTATTCAAATTCGCTCGACCCGTTGACCCGGCTCGTCTTGAGCCGCGACGTGGTGCGCGGCTACGGCGAGTTCGAGTTGGACGTGCGCCCGCCCGCGCTCGCTCGCAACTTCCGGCGCGACGACGGGCAACTCCGCTTTCGTCACGTCATCGAGCCGTATTTTATCTATCGCAAAATATCCGGCATCTCGAACTTCGAGCGTCTCATCCGCTTCGATTACAACGACGCCATCGCCGACACCAACGAGATCGAATACGGCATCACCAACCGCTTCTTCACGCGCCGCTCGACCGAGAACGTCAGCGGCAGACCGTCCGCCGTCGTCGCCAACAACAACGGCGCTAACGGTGCGCGTCGCGCTCCGCTCTCAAGTCAGCCCTACGAGCAACTCTCGCTCACGCTCCGCCAGAAATATTTCTTCGACGAGCGTTTCGGCGGCGCGCTGATTCCCGGTCGGCGCAACCAGTTTTATCCGATCAACACGTTTTCGGGCTTCGGCTACGGCGGCGTGCCGCGCCGCTTCTCGCCGCTCTATCTGGAGGCGCGCTACCGCCCGCGCTTCGACCTCTTCGCCGACGTGCGGGCGAATTTCGACGTGCAGAGCACGGCGGGCGGCGTGCGTGATCTGGCGGTCAGTTTCGGCGTCACGCGGCCACTGGTGCAGGCGTTTACGACCTACTACTACACGCGCGCCATCACGCTCGCGCCCGAACTGCGGCAGTTCAGCGACGCGCGCGGCAACGAACCCGGCACGCTTCAGGGTTCGCAGTGGAGTCCGTCGATTTTCGCGGGCAACCGCGACCGCGGCCTGTTCGGCGGTGTCTCGCTCTTCTTCGACTTCCAGAACCGCGAGGGGCGCGGAAACTCGTCGCTCATCAGTTCGACCGCGACGCTCGGCTATAGTTTCGACTGCTGCGCGCTGACCGTCCAGAACTCCACCTTCAACGTCGGGCTGCGACAGGAAAACCGCGTCGTCTTCAGCTTCCGGCTCAACGGCATTGGCACGTTCGGAACCGAGCAGATCGGTCAGAACTCCCGCTGACGCATCCGCGCCGTCGGCTGGCAACGCGTCGAGCAAGCCTATTGTGCTTTGCAAATGGGTGAATCCTGGGAGCGCCAGCGTCTCGGCTGGCCTGCGTGATCCAGCACGCTCAAAGCGAGCCGGAGGCTCGCGCTCCCAAGGGGGCGACTCTCTTTTAGGCGCTACATGCTACTGCAACTCGCTATAAGGTGATGGGCGAGGCGGGCGGGACACGAATTCGGGATAGCTCCGATTTCATCAACGTCCGACCGCTCGCCTATCTCGTTCCAACCGTCATGACAAATAAATATAAATCACGCGCGAAGCAGTCCAACGAAACAGCGACCCCGACGCGACGCGGTTTTCTGAAGCACGCCGCCGTCGCGACGCTCGGACTGCCGCTGCTGCGTCAAACCTCATTCGCTATCCAAAAGCGTTCGTGCGTCATCATCGGCGCGGGTCTCGCGGGGCTGTCCGCCGCGTACGCCTTGAAGCGCGCGGGGTGGGAGGTGACCGTGCTCGAAGCCAGAGACCGCACGGGCGGGCGCGTGCTCTCTTACAACTTCGCGCAGAGTCCGAATCTGGTTTGCGAACTCGGCGGCGAATGGGTCGGCGCGAGCCACGAACGCATCCAGTCCCTCTGCCGCGAATTCAACATCGAATTACAGGATCATCGCTTCGCGGCTTCGCTGATGCGCGACGGCGTCGTCAAGCGTCCCGGCGAGTGGAGTTTTTCGCCACAGTCCGAAGCCGCTTTTGAAAAATTCAAACAGCAGTACAAGACCTACAAGCAACGCGACAAACTCCGGCTTGACCGTTATGATTGGTGGACGTGGCTTGAGAACATCGGTTTTACCGAGGATGACTTGCGGCTGCGCGAGTTGATGGACAGCACGGACTTTGGCGAGTCGATCCGGCACGTTTCGGCGTACGCGGCGGCGGCTGAGTATTTCGAGTCGAGTCCGAACAACGAGATGGATTTCAAGATGACGGGCGGCAACTCGCGTCTCGTCAGGGAACTCGCGGCGCGCATCGGAGAGGTCAACATCCGCACGGGTGTGCCGGTCGAAGAGATCCGCCAGCGCGCCGGGCGTGTGACGGTCAAGGCCGGTGGGAATAGTTTCAGCGCGGACGCTTGCATCTGCACCGTCCCGGCGCGCGTCCTCGCCGAGATACGTTTCGACCCGCCGCTCCCCGCCGCACAGTCGGCAGCCGCCGAAGAGTTGCAATACTCGCGGATCGTCAAGAACTCCGTCCTCTTCTCCGAACGCTTCTGGGGCGCGGAAGACTTCTCGCTCGTCAGCGACGCGACCTCCCACTATTACTTCCACAGCACGCAGCGCCAGCCCGGAACGGAGGGCATCCTGTGCAGTTACGCCATCGGTGAAAAAGCCGACGTGCTCGCCGCGCAAAACGACCGTCGCCGTACAGACATCATCACGCGCGACCTCGCGCCGTTTGACGAGCGCGCTCCGCAACTCGCCCGCGCCGTCACCTCATATGCGTGGCAACGCGACCGCTACACGCGCGGCGCATACGCTCTCTATCGCCCCGGACAGTGGTTCGCGCTCCGCCCCTTGCTGCAACGCCCGCATCTCAAAGTCCTCTTCGCCGGGGAACACCTCGCCGATTGGCAGGGCTTCATGGAGGGCGCCATCGTCACCGGAGAGGAAGCCGCACGCGCCCTGATCGGCACAACTAAAAGCCGACGGCGAGCCGCCTAAACCCCCTGACGCGAAACCGGGTTGACCCGTCTCGACGGAGAACCCTCTGAAGGCTGCGCCGGACGTGCGGCGGTCGAACAACTTTTGTGGTATTTTCGGCATCAGAATCCTGAGTTTGCCCTATTCGTACCGGGCGAACGACACAACCCCCCCCCACAATCGTTTCCGAAGCGGCCAAATTAACTCGTTAGCGCACCCAATCGCCTGCGCTCATCCGCGCCTCTTTCGGTGTCGTTCATGATTAAATTTTTGGGAGAATAATCAGGTGAATCGTTCGTCCTCGCAGTTCTTCGCCCGTCGTCGATAACCCGACTTTCCGGCAGCGCGAGCAGAACCGCGCGTTCGTCTTGATGCAGTACATCGGCTATCTCCGCCGGGAGGCGAACAGCCCCCCGACTTTAACCTCGACGGGTACAACTTCTGGCTCGCGAAGCTCAACCAGTTCAACGGCAACTTCGTCGAGTCCGAGATGGTCAAAGCCTTCATCCGGTCGGACGAGTACCGTCGACGTTTTGGAGCACAGTAGTTTTGGAGCGCAGTAGAGGAGGAGGAGCCGCCGCGCCAACTCTTCGGCATCTTCGGCGACGACTCGAACTCTTGACAGTCGGGGTCTTTGAAGCCTAGAGTGTTTGACGTTTAGGGCGGTATCCACGCGCCAACGCGCTCGCAGAGTGTCGATACCTTCTCCAACCCGGAGGCACGACCCGGTGCGGCGCGCTTCTCGAACCAGAGGCATAACGCTTGACCCACGATGCATCCGCCATCGCGGCAAACTTCGCGGTCGCGCCCGACGCATAGCCTTCTGAAGTCCGGTCTTCCGAACGTCACTCTATAACTTATTTGAATTGAGTTTTTCCGCTTGTCATTGTCCGCGCAACCCGTGGGCGTCCGTCGTCGGTCGCAGGGGGCATCTTGACCCGTCCGGCAGACAGCCCCCACCGGCGTGCGTATCGACAACACAGAAGTCCGAAGGCCACAGCCATCGCGGAAGAATTTGGAGAAAGTCGTGAAAAAAAGTAGTCGCATACTGACCTGCTTGTTGATGTTGCTCGCCGTCGCCGCGCCGCTCGCGCTGGCGCAAAAACAAAAGTCCGGACGGCAAGCTTCGAGCCAGCCCAAGATAAAGCGGCTGCGCGGCGCTTCGGAGGTGGCGGTCACGAAGGCCGAGATGAACTTCGCCGCCATCGCACGGCAGGAAGCGTTGACGCCACCGAAAGCGGTCGCGCCGAAAGCGATTCACGCTCCCCTGCGTCCGGTCGATGATGCGCCGCCACAGGTGGCCGCGCCCGGCGACAAGGCCGCGCAAGAAGATGACGCGCTGGCTTCGCTCAACGCGCCGGGCGAGTCGCTCGGCCCCGCGCCCGCGCCGCTCTCGACCTTTCCGGCGTTGCCCGACAACAACACGTCGATTCCGCCCGACACGCACGGCGCGGTCGGCCCCAATCACGTCATGACCGTGCTCAACACGCAGGTGCGAATTCAAGACCGAAACGGCGTCACGCTGAGCACCGTGTCGCTCGACAACTTCTGGTCGCCGCTCGGCGCGGGCATCGATCCGTTCGACCCCAAGTTGCTCTACGATCCTTACGGCCAGCGGTGGATTCTGACCGCCGTCGCCAACGCCCGGAGCGCGTCGTCGTCGACGCTGATGGGCGTCTCGCAGACGACCGACCCGACGGGCACGTGGAATCTCTCCCGCGTCGATGCGGATTCGACCGATCTCGCGTGGGCTGATTACCCGAGCCTCGGCTTCAACAAGGATTGGGTGGTCGTACAGGTCAACCTGTTCCCGAACACGTCCGGGCAATCGATCCCGAACCGCTCGCAAGTTCTGGTCTTTACGAAATCGAGTCTCTACGCGGTTCCGGCGGGCACCCCCAGCTTCCGCCGTTTCAACATCGCTTCGGCGAATCAGGGGTTCACGCTGTGCCCGGCGATTACGTATGATCCCGCGCTCTCGACGATGTACCTCATCGCGCAACCGTTCGGGAGTTCGACCATCCGCATCTCGACCATCACCGGCCCCGTCGGCGCGGAAGTGTTGAGCGCGCCCGCCGCCGCGCTCAACAGCGGCTTCGCATGGCTCGACGATTCGAGTTCCGACTTTGCCCCGCAACTCGGCTCGAACGCGCGCATCAGCGCGAACGATTCGCGTATCCAGAACGTCGTCTATCGCAACGGCTCGTTGTGGGCTGTGCACAACATTTATCTGCCGGGCACGGGTGCCAATCGCACGGGCGTGCAGTGGTGGCAGCTCAATCCGGGCGCCAACGCCGTCACCCAACGCGGCGTGATTCAAGACCCGTCGGGGGTCGCCAGCTATTCGTTCGGCAGCATCGCGGTCAACAAAGATAACGACGCGCTGGTCGGCTACACGCGCTTTTCGGCTTCGCAGTTTGCGAGCGCGAACTACTCGTTCCGGCGCGGCACTGACCCCCCCGGCCTGATGCGCGACGATGTTGTGTTCAAGACGGGCGAGGCGCCGTACTTCAAGACTTTCGGCGGCAGCAGCAATCGCTGGGGCGACTACAGCAGCACGGTGATCGACCCGCTCGACGACACCGACATGTGGACGATACAGCAGTACGCCTCCGCGCTCGGCAACGGTTCGAGCCGGTGGGGAACGTGGTGGGCGCGCGTCCGCGCCGACGGCACCGCG
>JBGTHJ010000176.1:0-5825 GCA_041746175.1 Pyrinomonadaceae bacterium | reverse complement strand
CTGCCCGTGCTCGGCGTGCCGGTCGAAAGCCGCGCGCTCAAAGGTCTCGACTCGTTGCTCTCCATCGTCCAGATGCCCGCCGGCGTGCCCGTCGCGACGCTCGCCATCGGGCGCGCGGGCGCGACCAATGCGGGGCTGTTGGCCGTCGCGATGCTCGCCGCGAGCCGTCCCGATTTGCGCGAACGCCTACGCGAATTTCGCGCCGAACAGGAAAAGAAAGTCCGCGAGGCGACGCTTCCGTGAACCAGCCAACGCTTCCCGGCGCAACCATCGGCGTACTCGGCAGCGGCCAACTCGGTCGCATGTTCGCCATCGCCGCGCGGCGGATGGGCTATCGCGTCCACACCTTCTCGCCCGATTCCGACACCCCCACCGGACAAGTCGCCGACCACGAAATCGAAGCTTCCTACGACGATCTCGACGCCGTCCGCGACTTCGCGCGCGGGGTCGAAGTCGTCACTTTTGAATTTGAAAACGTCCCGGCGGCGACCGTCGAAGCGGCTTCGGTTTATGCCCCCGTCCGACCCTCCGGCGCGGTGCTCCACACGACCCAGCATCGTCTCCGCGAAAAGACTTTTCTCGCTCGCGCCGGATTCCCCGTCGCCGCGTTCCGGCACGTTCGCAACGACACGGAACTCACGGACGCGCTCGTCGAAATCGGCTGCCCCGCGATTCTCAAGACGGCGGGCTACGGCTACGACGGCAAAGGTCAAACCAAAATCACCGCGCCCGAAATGGCCTCCGAAGCCTTCGCCGCGCTCGATGCGCAAGAGGCCGTGCTCGAAGCTTTCATCGACTTCGAGCGCGAGGTGTCGGTCGTCGCCGCACGCGGCGCGAGCGGCGAGTTCGCGCACTACGGCGTCATCGAAAACGAACATCGCCGACGCATCCTCGACGTATCGGTCGCGCCCGCCAACGTCACGCCGACAACCGCGCATCAAGCGGTCGCTATCGCGCGCGACGTGCTCGACGCGCTCGACGTGGTCGGCGTCATGTGCGTCGAATTCTTCATCACGCGCGACGGCCAACTGCTCGTCAACGAACTCGCCCCGCGCCCGCACAACTCCGGTCACCTGACCTTCGACGCCTCGGTCACCAGCCAGTTCGAGCAACAACTTCGCGCCGTCTGCCATCTCCCGCTCGGCTCGACCGAACTGCTCCGCCCCGCTGCCGCGATGGCGAATCTGCTCGGCGAACTCTGGCACGGCGGCGAACCCGATTGGTCTGCGGCCTGCGCCTTCCCCGACATCAAGCTCCATCTCTACGGCAAACTCGATGCCCGCGCGGGGCGCAAAATGGGACACCTCACCGCCCTCGCCGACGACGCACGCGAAGCCTCGCGCCTCGTCCGCGCCGCACGCGCCGCGCTTGCGCGCAACCCTCAAATCTAAACTTCCCGGATCATTATAAATATTTACAGGATGGACGGATTCAGCGACAGGACAAACCAGACGGGCGGAACCGCGCGAGGATGGACGCCGGTTGAGGAATAACAAAAGCGCGACTCCCGTCTTTCTCCGGCGTTCCAAACATCGTCCACGCTGCCGCCTTCATCATTTGAAATCAACCCGTCGTCAAACCCGTGAATTTCTAAATCTACCGCGCTCGCGTTATAATGTCCGGCGGATGATCTTCACTCAACGGTCATCTGCGACTATCGTGCTTTGCAAACGGGTGAATGCTGGGAGCGCCAGCGTCCCGCTGGCAAGCGTGCCACACACACGCTCAATGGTTCCTGGGAGCGCCAGCGTCCGGCTGGCCAGCGTGCCCCACGCACGCTCAAGTATTCCTGGGAGCGCCAGCGTCCCGCTGGCAAGCGTGCCCCACGCACGCTCAATGATTCGCGTTCGGCGAACGCTCAATGCGCGCCGGAGGCTCGCGCTCCCGGGCGGCGGCGTCTCTCTTTTGGGTGCGACCTTCTATCGCAACGCGCTATATAACCCGCGCGGGTGGCAACCTCTCCGGTTTCGTTACCCTCAAAAGGTTCTCTCTTTCGCGGGCAACGGGCGCTCATCAGCAAGAGCAAGCGGCGCGAAATTCCTTGATCCTATCGGAGGTTTGAATGGTATTACAGAAATGCTTGTCCCTCGGTTTTCTAACACTCATATTGTTCACGTCGGCGCAATGTTCGTCGGCGAAAGAAACAGCGGTCGCGCGCGGCAACAATCCGCCCGCCACGAATAGCCAACTCGACATGACCGTTAATCCTGCCGAAGTGACCGCGACGACGCCGGTGACCGAAACGAAAAAGAGCTTGCCCGTCAGCGGTCTGACGCTCGTCAAGAAATTCAGCGTCCCCGCCGGGCCGAAGTCGCTCCGCATCATGCCCGACGGCAAGCGCGTCTTCATCAACAATCTTTACGGGCGCGTCGTGACGTTCGTCGACGCGGACACGTACGAAATCCTCCGCTCGGTTCCGGTCGGCGGCGAAGCGGTCGAGGTCGCCTTCACCGAGGGCGGACGCTATGCGTGGGTTTCGCTCTACGAGAAGAAGGCGGTCGTCGTCGTCGATACCGAGGAGTACAAAGTTGTCCGCCGGGTGCCGACCGGCGACATCCCCAAAGTCGTCGAAATCAGTCCCGATGGTCAGTGGGCTTACGTCGCCAACTGGAACTCGCAGTCGATCACGGTCATCAACGCCAAGACCTTCGAGCGACTCAAGGATGTGCCCGTCGGACGCGTCCCGCGCGGCATCGTCTTTACGCCCGACGGACGCTTCGCCTACATCGCCAACATGGGCGCGACCACGTTGAGCAAGATTGATGTCGGAGACAATCACACCGTCGTCAAGACCATCGAGGTCGGCTACAACCCGCGCCACCTCGTCACCACCCGCGACGGTCGCTACATCTATCTCAGCCTCAACCAGCCCGGCCTGTTGAAGAAGGTTGACACGACCACCGACACCGTCATCGCCACCGCCAAAGTCGGCACACAGCCCCGCACCATCGCGCTCTCTGC
The DNA here is from genome assembly GCA_041746175.1 of Pyrinomonadaceae bacterium. Classification (GTDB taxonomy): domain Bacteria; phylum Acidobacteriota; class Blastocatellia; order Pyrinomonadales; family Pyrinomonadaceae; genus JBGTHJ01. The sequence continues at coordinate 2,864 of JBGTHJ010000176.1, read as the reverse complement.
CGACGAACAAAACGTCTTCGTCTGCAATTACGAAGACAACCAACTCGGCGTCGTAGATGCCGTGACGATGAAGCAACTCTTCACCGTGCCGACCGACATTCACCCCATCGGCGTCACGGTTCCACCCGGCGGCGAATACGTCTGGGTCTCGAACTATCGCCCCAGCACCGTCTACATCTTCCGCATCAATCGTGGCGCAGACGCCGCCCAAGCCCCCGGCACCACCACCAACACCGTCGCCGCGCCGTAATTCCCCCCCCCCCACCGCGCGACCACCGGCAACGGAGGGCATCGTGTTATCACACACACGATGCTCTCCGTTCTTTTTTTTGCGTCCCCGGCCCGGAAGCCCCGGTGGGGCATCAAGCAGACGGGCACGCGCGCGATGGCTGTGGCGAAGCACGTTTGAGAGGCGATGTCGGGCGGGGTGTTCGACCTCGCATCAATTTCACAAGTGGCCGAATATGATGACGGTAAAGCAGCGCGCCCGGTGTCGTCGAAACACCGGGCGCGCTGCTTGTGGAGAGGGTGACTCTGCCCGCTCGTCAGCGGATGACGCGGATGTCGCGTTCGCTGAAAATTTTCCAGCCCGCGCCGGTGCGCCGCCAGCGCAATTCCTGCACGACTTCGCCGCGCCGACTCTGCCGACCGTTTTCGATTCGATACTTTTTGCGGAAACGCATGATGGCCGCCCGCCCCGCGTCGGTGAAGATGAGTTCGGGTTCCTGTGCGCGGATGTCGATGAGGCCGGCGGTCGCGAAGACCCGCCCCTTTTCGGCGCGAACGAAGGCGCGCGAGACGTTGCGCGTCAGATAGAACGCTTTGAGTGCGGGCATGTAGAACGACATCTGGCGTTCGATGTTGCGGGCGTTGGTCGCGGCTATCCATTCGTCGAGCGATTGGCGGAGCACCCCGGCTTGCGTGCTCTCGACTCCGGCGACGCGCGGCGTTCGGGGCGTCGCGGCGGGGGCGGTAGTAGTGGCGGCGGTGGTAGTGGTGACGGGCGGGGTCTCGTCATCGTCGTCGTCGGCATCGTCGGTGCCGACGGCGAGACGCGGCTCGTCGTAAATGTCCCAACGCGGGGTGTCGGAAATCTTGTTGTAGACGGTTTGAATAATGACGGGTTCGTTGAGTTGCGCGGCGGAGATGCGGCGCGTCACGCGCAGACGTTGGCCGTCGGCGGCGGAGGCGAAGATAACGCTGAAGTCGTCTTCGGTTCTGCCGCTGGAGGTAAACGTCAGCCGCTCGCCGTCGAGCGCGATGCGCGTGTTGATGATGTGACCGTCTTCGGCGCGCTCGCTGCGCAATGCGCCGTCGGCGACGAGCGTGACGCGCGGGGCGCGCGACGAACCGATGGTGACGCGTCGTCCGCGTCGTTCGACGGCGAGCAGGTCGGGCGGCGTCAGGCGCACCGCAAGGTCGATGAAGAAGCGTTGCTGCTCGCCGAAAGGCAGGTTGCTCGAAGCCTCCGCGACAACCGTGTAAAGTTTATCGCTGGCGGCGATGTCGATGCGATAGACGCCGTTCAGCGGTGATGCGGCGACGGCTGAAGCCGCGCGCCTATCCGCACGTCGTTGTGGCGCGTTCTGCGCTTGAAGCGTTGCGCCCGAAGAAACCATCAACCACACCGCCAGAATCGTCGCCACGCCGCCGCTCGCTTTGTTCATCTTAAACAGTCTTCGGCTTTGCCGAATCCCCTTGTCGTAAGTATTTTTAACTCCGTCAACTGCGTCTCAAGGTTAACCTAAAACGCGCGGCGGCGCATAACGTCGGCGGTAATGAAATAACAAGAGAATGATATAATCGCGCGCGAGTGGTAGTTACAAATCGATGGTTTGAGGTTATGAGCAAAGAATTGACGGAAACGCAGGTGGCGCGGGTTGTCGCCGAGGTCAGCAGGCAGTCGCAGCTTCGCGAGCGGGACGAGCGTGAGCGGCTCGGTCGCGCGCAGGTCGTCGAGATTTTGGAGGAACTCAATCTGCCGGTCGAGTTGCTCGACCCGGCGATGCTGGAGTTGGAGCGGCGCGAGGCCGAAGCCGTCGAGCAGGCGCGCTACGAGAAGGCTCTCGCCTCCCAACGACGACGAAAGTTTCTGCTCGTCGGGTCGGGGCTGGCCGCGCTGGTACTGGTGATGCTGCTCGTCGGCTTCTACGTGCAGCGACGGGGGCAACGCTTCGATGCGGTCGCCGCCGTCGACGCGGGACGCATCACGCGCGCAACGGACGACGGCGGAAATCTCGGCTCGGTCGCGCGCGACGGCAGCGAGCTTGTCTACCGGGTGACGTTGGAGCGCGTGCCGGTCGCCGAGAAGCTGTCGATGAAGTGCAACTGGGTTGACCCGGCGGGACGCACCATCAAACAGAACTCGTGGGAGACGCGAGCCACCGACAAGAGCGTGTGGGCAACATCGTGCCGCACGACGCTGGGCACGGCGGCGCAGCCGGGGGCGTGGCGCGTCGAGATGTTGCTGGACGACCGCGTGATGAGTCGAACCGATTTCAGAGTCGAATAATACACCCCCGCCGCACATACCCTGCATGAGCCTACTTATCGGTTACTGGAGCGACGCCGCGCGCAAGCAATCGATCGATGAGTTGTCGCGTCTGCTGACGAGCGCGCTGGCCGGAATCGACCCCGGCGGTTCAAACATCAGCCGCGCCAGCGAAGTTCAAACCGCATTTCATGCCGACAGCGCCGGACACGCCCGCCCGGTCAATTTCGGCGTCGCCGTGTGCGGCAGACACGCGGCGTTGCGCGTCACCGATTCGGGGACGAAAGACGACGACGCGGACGACGCCGGTTTGACCGCGACGCTCGCCGCGTCGGGCGCGGGCTTCGCCGCCGACGTGTGGGTCAGGGCGAGC
>JBGTHJ010000175.1:0-4161 GCA_041746175.1 Pyrinomonadaceae bacterium | reverse complement strand
GCCGTCCCCACCGCCGCGACGGGTGGCGCATGGGCGAGCGCGGCGTGCTGGTGGGCGCGGGCGACGCCGAAGGTTTTAGTCGTGGTTTGATGCGGCTCATCGAAGACGAACCGCTACGGCGCGAGTTGGGGGCGCGTGGGCGACAGTTCGTCGAGCAGTTTTATTCAAAAGACCGCTTGCTGGCCGACATCAAAAGCCTCTACCGTGAAATGTCGGTTGACGGCGTGTCGGCACGTAGCGCGGGGGCGCGACGCAGAGAGATTGGCGCGTCGTCGTCGTCGCCGCACGGACTTTAAGCAGTACGGAATTCAAAAGGAGATTTGCTTTTGCGCGTTTTGATTACGGGCGGCGCGGGATTCATCGGGTCGCATCTGTCGGATGCCTATCTTGAGCGCGGCGACGAGGTTTACGTCCTCGACGACCTCTCGACGGGCAGCATCGAAAATATTTCGCACCTCAAGAAGAATCCGCGTTTTCATTACACCATCGATAGCGTGCACAGTCTGCCGGTCGTCGCCGAACTGGTTGACCAGTGCGATGTCGTCTTTCACCTGGCGGCGGCGGTGGGCGTCAAACTGATCGTCGAAAGTCCGGTCAGAACCATCGAGACCAACGTCCACGGCACCGAGGTCGTGCTCGCGCAGGCCAACAAGAAGAAGAAGAAGGTGCTCATCGCCTCGACTTCGGAAGTTTACGGACTGAGCGCGGAAGTGCCGTTTCGCGAGGACGGCAATCTGGTGATGGGCGCGACGACGAAAGGGCGTTGGAGCTATGCGTGCTCGAAGGCCATCGACGAATTTCTCGCGCTCGCCTACTGGCGCGAGAAGAAGTTGCCGACGGTCGTGGTGCGTCTCTTCAACACGGTCGGGCCGCGCCAGACGGGGCAGTACGGGATGGTCATCCCGACCTTCGTCAAGCAGTCGCTCGCCGGACGCCCGATCACGGTCTACGGCGACGGCCAACAGACGCGCTGCTTCGGCTATGTCGGCGACGTGGTTGGCGCGCTCGTCAAGTTGATGGACGAACCGTCGGCGGTCGGCGAGGTTTTCAACATCGGCTCGAACGAGGAAGTGTCGATTCTCGAACTCGCCCGGCGCGTCAAAGAGTTGACCAAGTCCGACTCCGAAATCCTCTTTGTGCCTTACGACGAAGCCTACGAGGAAGGCTTCGAGGACATGCCGCGTCGCGTCCCCGACATTACCAAGATCGGCGCGCGCGTCGGCTTCCGCCCCGAAATGAAACTCGACGGCATTCTCGAAAAAGTCATCGGCTATTACACGAGCAGGTAGAAATTGTTCAAAGTGAATAACGAGGACTAAGCTATGCCCACGTACAGAGTCACGCTTACCCGAGATTTTAGGTGAAAAGAACACAGTCGAACAGAGTTTGCACACAGTTTTGCAAGGGAGATTGTTGGAGGTTGGTAATATTCGTGGCTTTCAAACCTTCTGCCCAAATAAATCGAAAAGATTTAACGAGAAGCCGTTGGGAGAAATCGCAACGTTTAGCACTTGCCCCGAACTACAGTTCTCCGACCACGACGTTCTGCGTCAGATTGACATCCTGTGGTTTAGAGATAGGGGTAGCTACTTTGTTCCTGAACATGCCTTTGAAGTAGAACTTTCAACGGGAACTTGGTCTGGTGTCGGTAGAATGGCGACCTTGCTGGATTATGCCAATGCGCGCTTCTACATTGTTTCAAACGACTCTAAAAAATACCAGCAAGTTATGACTGCTTATGCTGATTTTCGAGCACGCTACCGTCATGTTCAAGTAGATGCGCTTGGAGAACTGTATGCCGCAGAACGGAACTTGCGAGAGTTACGTTCCAAAATTGATTTGTAATATTTAACCATGCTTGATTTCTAAGCCGGCGTCGAATAGCTTTTCGCGGGCTTGATCTTATTCGACCAAATTAACTTCAGTTATGTTTTTTACGGCAGGACAATTAATCGCGGTGGCGACGGCGTTTGCGCTGGCGCTCGGTTTGACGCCGGCGGTGCGGCGGTTGGCGCGGGGCGCGGGGATGGTGGCGAAGCCGAACGCCGACCGCTGGCACCGCAAGCCGACCGCGATGATGGGCGGCGTCGCGATTTTTCTTTCGACCGTCGTCACCTATCTCGTCTTCGTGCCGCACACGTCGCAGGGGTGGGTCGTGGTCGGGGCGAGTTCGTTCATGTTTCTCATCGGGCTGATCGACGACCTCCTCCACATCAAGCCGTATCAGAAACTTATCGGGCAGGTGTTGGGCGCGACGGCGGTGATTTATTACGGGCTGACGCTGCCATGGGGCGGGTCGGCGTCGCTCAACATGGCGATCACGATTTTCTGGCTCGTCGGCGTGACCAACGCCATCAATCTGCTCGACAACATGGACGGGCTGGCGGCGGGCGTCGCGGCCATCGCCGCCTTTTTTATCTCGCTCAGTTTGCTCGCCAATGGGCAATTGACCGAAGCCCTGATGCTCGCGGTGTTCGCCGCCGCGCTGCTCGGATTTCTCGTCTACAACAGCAATCCGGCGTCGATCTTCATGGGTGATTGCGGGTCGCTGTTTATCGGTTTCTTTCTTGCGAGTACGGCGCTGTTGAGCGCGTCGGGCAGTCGCGGTCGCAGTTTTCTGATCGTGCTCGCGGTGCCGGTCTTGATTCTGTTCATCCCGATTTTCGACACGACGCTCGTCACCATCGTGCGCAAGCTTTCGGGGCGCGCGGCATCGCAGGGCGGGCGCGACCACACGTCGCACCGGCTGGTGGCGTTGGGGATGTCGGAGCGGCGCGCGGTGTGGATGCTGTACGGCTTTGCGGGGGTGTCGGGCGTGCTGGCGTTGCTCGTGCGTGAACAGCGTTATGATGTGAGCCTCGCGTTGATACTGGGCTTCTCGGTGGTGCTGGCGTTGCTTGGGGTCTATCTGGCGGGTGTCAAGGTGTACGACGAAGCTGAAGTACAGGCGGCGCGCGACAAACCGCTGGTGGCCTTCCTCGTCGATCTCTCGTACAAGCGGCGCGTGTTCGAGGTCTTGCTCGACGTGGTGCTGATTATCCTCGCCTATTACAGCGCGTACACGTTGATTCTCGGCTCGTTGTTTGAAAACAGCGCGTGGCAGTTGTTTTTGAAGACGATGCCGGTGCTGCTCGGCATCAAGATCGCATCGTTTCTGGTGATGGGCGTTTATCGCGGCATCTGGCGCTACATCAGTCTCGACAATTTGATCGGGTTTGCGAAGGCGGTGATTGTCGGGTCGGTGACGAGTATGGTCGCGCTGCTGCTGGCGTTTCGCTTCGAGGGTTTGTCGCGCGCCGTCTTCGTGCTCGATGCGATGATTCTGTTCATGATGTTGGCGGGAAGTCGGGTCGCCTTTCGCATGTTGCGGCAGTTGATCCCGACTTCGGCGGCGCAGGACGGGCGGCGCGTGCTCATCTACGGCGCGGGCGACGGCGGCGAACTGCTCCTGCGCGAGATGCGCAACAATCAAGACTTGCAATACCTGCCCGTCGGCTTTATCGACGACGACCCGTTGAAGAAAGACAAAGTTATTCACGGCCTCCGGGTGTTCGGCGGCAACGGCTCGCTCACGAGCATTTGCGAGGAACAGCGCGTCGCCGAAGTTCTCCTCTCAAGCCCCAAGTTCACCGACGAACGAGTCAGAGATATCCGGCGCACCTGTGAAGCGGCGCACGTCACGCTCAAACGTATGCGCATCCAAATCGAGCAGGTGAGCAGCGACGAATACTAGCGATGATGTCGAGGGAAGATGTTGGATGTCAGGCGGCGACTTTTATCCGACATCTTGCCTATCCGACATCCGATGCCTATTTCATGTCCGACCAAATCCAACTCATCAACGTGCGACCGCTGTGGCGGCGCGTTTTTTTGGTCGCGCCGGTCGTGTTGGCGCTGTGCGGGATGTGGTTCGCCGCGCGCTGGTACATCGGGAACACGATGGCTTCGCCGGAAGCCGCGCCCGACATGCAGATGGCTCAAGCCGCCGTGCGTCTCGCGCCCGCCGACCCGCAGACGCACTACGCGCTCGCGGTGCTCAACCGGCGAACCTTCTCGCCCGAAGAGTTGCCCGAAGCCATCCGCGAGCTTGAGGCGGCGACCGGGTTGTCGCCAAACAACTATCTGCTGTGGATGGATTTGGGGCGCGTGCGCGGGCAGGCG
>JBGTHJ010000174.1:0-14612 GCA_041746175.1 Pyrinomonadaceae bacterium | reverse complement strand
GCGGCGCGCGGCGCGGTGATCGAGCGCCGCGAAGCGCCGTTGGAGCGCGAAAACATCGCGGCACAAGTGGCGCGCCTCGCCGCCGAACTCCGCGACGCCTCGCCCACGGGCATCGAAGCGATGGGCGTCGGCATCCCCGGCCTCGTCAACCCGCAGACGGATCGCGTCATCATCTCGTCAGACCTCCCCACGATCGCGCGCGGAGACATCCGCGCCGAACTGGTGAACGCGACCGGACTCCGCGTCGAACTGGAAAACGACGCCAACGCCGCCGCTTACGGCGAGTATATCGTCGGCGCGGGGCGCGGCAGCCGCGACATGTTTTACGCCACCATCGGCAGGGGCATCGGCGGCGCGCTCATCCTCGACGGCAAACAGTGGCTCGGCTCGACGGGCTTCGCCGGAGAGTTCGGACACATCACCATCGACCCCGAAGGCGTCGAGTGCTCGTGCGGCAACGTCGGCTGTCTTGAGACGGTCGCCTCGGCCCCCAACATCGTCCGCCGCACACACGAACGACTCCTCCGCGACTCGACCTCCTCGCTCTCACGACTCGGACTCGCGAAAGACTTCACCGCCGCCGACATCGCCCGCGAAGCCAGCAACGGCGACGACTTCGCCCTGCTCATGATCGCGCGCACCGGACGCTACATCGGCACCGCCATCGCGGCGGTCATCAACCTGCTCAACATCGAACGCATCGTCCTCGGTGGCGGCGTCATGGAAGCGGGCGACCTGATCCTCGACCCGATCATCCGCGAAGCCGGACGCCGCGCCTTCCAACCCTGCTTTGAAGCCACCCACATCGCCGCCGCAGCGCTCGGCGCCGATGCCGTCGCCATCGGCGCCGCCATGCTCGCCCGCGACGCGGCGTAACCCCCGGCTGACTCTACGCCAAAACTTCGCATTGGCGATTGCGACCTACCATCGGGGCGGCAAGCGGTGCGCGCTTGCATCACCACTCATCCACGCGAAGCGCTCATCCCAACTGTAGAGCCTCTATCTCTCTGATCCGCTTGACATGTTTGCGGCTTAGATTTATTCTAACTCTAAAGCGGTAACCATGAAGAACGCAATGAAAAATGTCGAGAACTTAGGCTTGACGAAACAACGCCAGGCCGTGCTCCGGGCGGTTCGCGAAGCGGACAAGCATTTGACTGCCAATGAGGTCTTTGAAGCTTCCCGCCGGCTGCTGCCGGGCATCTCGTTCGCAACCGTTTACAACTCACTGAAGTACCTGAAGAAAGAAGGCTTGATCGGCGAGGTCCGGTTCGGCACGGACGCCAGCCTTTATGATCGCAACCTGACGCAGCACGACCACGCCATTTGCAGCAATTGTGGGAAGCTGGTTGATCTGGAATTGCGTCTTCCGAACGAACTGCTTGCACAAGCGACGGCCCGCTCGAAATTCGAGGTTGAATCGATTGAATTGACGCTGCGTGGTTTGTGTCCCGAGTGCCGCAAGTAAAAAGACTGACCGCAGATCGTGGCTGAGAGACAGCCACGCACCCAAACATCGCTCCTAAAAACAAGCTAGCAAAGGACAGAAAAATGGCTAATAATTCCGAACAAAATAACCCGGCAAATCATAAGGCTTTCGAAACCAACGAATCGACGCGTGAAGCTTTCGACGGCAATGATTCAAACCCTGACAACCACAAAGTTTGGGAAACGAATGATTCAACTCGATGTCCTTTCACGGGCGGGGCGATGAAATTCACCACCAGTACTCGCAGGTCGAATCAGGACTGGTGGCCCGACATGTTGGACTTGAAGATTCTTCGCCAACACTCTTCCAAATCCAACCCGATGGGCGAGGACTTCAACTACGCGGAAGAATTCAAGTCGCTCGATTTGGCAGCCGTCAAGCAAGACATCTTCGAGTTGATGACCAATTCGCAGGAGTGGTGGCCGGCTGATTTCGGTCACTACGGCCCGCTGTTTATTCGGATGGCGTGGCACAGCGCCGGAACGTACCGCATCGCCGACGGTCGCGGCGGCGGGCTGACCGGAACCCAGCGTTTTGCGCCGCTCAACAGCTGGCCCGACAACGCCAACCTCGATAAGGCGCGGATGCTGCTCTGGCCGATCAAAAAGAAGTACGGTCGCAAACTCTCGTGGGCCGATTTGCTGATCCTCACGGGCAACTGTGCGCTCGAGTCGATGGGATTTAAGACGTTTGGTTTCGGGGGCGGACGCGAAGATATCTGGGAACCTGAGGAAGACATCTACTGGGGACCCGAAGGCGAATGGATGGGCGACGACCGTCACTTCGGTGATGGAGAACTTGAGAACCCGCTTGGCGCCGATCACATGGGGCTTATTTACGTCAACCCGGAAGGGCCGAACGGAAACCCTGATCCGGTCGGTTCGGCGCGGCTCATTCGTCAGACCTTCGGACGCATGGCGATGAACGACGAAGAGACCGTCGCGCTAATTGCCGGTGGACACACCTTCGGTAAAACGCACGGCGCCGCCGATCCGAAAGAACATATCGGCGTCGAACCCGCCGGGGCGAGTTTCGAGGAGCAGAGTTCGGGTTGGAGGAATTCGTTCGGCAGCGGCAAGGGAAACGATACCATCACCAGCGGCATCGAGGGCACATGGACCAAGACCCCGGCGCAATGGAGCCACGACTATTTTGAACATCTGTTCGGTTATGAATGGGAACTGACCAAGAGTCCGGCTGGTGCGCATCAATGGAAACCGAAGGACAACGGCGGCGCCGGGACAATCCCGGATGCGCACGATCCGTCGAAGAGTCACGCGCCGTTCATGCTGACCACCGATCTCTCGCTGCGTGTCGACCCCGATTACGAGAAAGTTTCAAGGCGTTTTCTCGAACACCCCGAAGAGTTCGCCGACGCGTTTGCGCGGGCGTGGTACAAACTAACGCACCGCGATATGGGGCCGAAAGTGCGTTATCTCGGACCGGAAGTGCCGGAAGAAGAGCTGATTTGGCAAGACCCGATCCCGGACGTGACGCACGAACTGGTCAACGACGAAGACATCGCCGGATTGAAGGCGAAAATACTCGATTCCGGATTGTCGGTCTCACAACTGGTTTCCACCGCCTGGGCATCGGCCTCCACCTTCCGTGGTTCCGATATGCGCGGCGGCGCGAATGGCGCGCGTCTTCGGTTGATACCGCAAAAGTATTGGACGGTTAACAAGCCGGCTCAACTTTCAAACGTGCTGGACACCCTCGAAGGTATCCAAAAAGAGTTCAACGAATCGCAGCCGGGAGATAAGATCGTCTCACTCGCCGACCTGATCGTACTCGGCGGATGTGCGGGCATCGAAAAGGCGGCGAAAGATGCCGGTCAGGATATAACGGTTCCGTTTGCTCCGGGACGCGCCGATGCTTCGCAAGAGCAGACCGATGTCGCATCGTTTCGCTATCTCGAACCACAGGCGGACGGATTCCGGAACTACAGGAAAAGCCATCACACCACGTCGGCAGAGGAAATGCTGGTTGACAAAGCGCAGCTGTTAACTCTGACCGCGCCTGAGATGACGGTGCTGGTCGGCGGAATGCGTGTTCTCAACACCAACCACGATGAATCAAAACACGGTGTCTTCACCGACCGCCCGGAAACGCTGACCAACGACTTCTTCGTCAACCTGCTCGACCTGGGAACCACCTGGAAGGCGACTTCGGAAGACCAGAACGAGTTTGAAGGGCGTGACCGTGCGACCGGCGAGGTCAAATGGACGGGCACCCGCGCCGATCTCATGTTCGGTTCACATTCGGAGCTTCGCGCCATCGCCGAAGTTTACGGCGCTGACGATGGGCAAGAGAAGTTCTCAAGAGACTTTGTGGCGGCGTGGACCAAGGTGATGAACCTCGACCGCTTCGACTTGAAGTAAGCTCAGAGTCGTCTGTCATCTCGCAATGCCAAAACCTCTGCGTACCCCTGCGCAGAGGTTTTGGCGTTGCCGGAGGAGTGGTCACCCGGGCATCGCGATAAAAAGTACTCCGTCGCCGGATCGCTCCTTACATTTTTATCGTTGATAAGCAACATTCACACCTTCCGGCGGGCGCACATTGTCCCACGAATCTCCGGGGATGTGCCACATCCTCTCAAGACTGGTCTTGCGTGTCATGACTTTGCTTCTCCAAAACAAAGTCTAAAGCATTGAACGACCGCTCTCTAATTTTGGGGCAGGCTCTAAATGGTGGGTCAATGTAGATGCACTTCACCTTGCCCGCGAACTCCTGTTCCAGCGCCTTGAGCGCGAGCAGGTTGTCGCCGTAAATCAGCCGGTTGTCGAACATGACGCCCTCCGTCACGCGATGCGCCGCGCGTGGTAAGAGCGCGGCATCTTCGAGCAGGAGGCGCGGGCGATCCTCCTTGCCGATCCACGTCAGTTCGAGTTTGGTTCTCATCATCTCTTTATCTTCCCGCGAAACACGCGAACCACGCAAAAAGTATAATTCAAAAACTGTCTTCCCACCGGCTCGCCGCTTTTCTCCTGTCTCCTTTCGTGTAGTTCGCGTGTTTCGCGGGCATCTTCCATCAAGTCATCTTTAACGGATGCAGACGGTGGTTCCGGCAAGGACATTCCCTGTAAGAGCCGCTTTCACCCGAAGCAGGCAGTTCGCCGTACCCCACGCACACCAGCACCTTAGCGATGTCCACCGCCAGTTGCCCGAAACGCTTCACGTCTTCCGCGCACCACTCTCCGCGCCCGCCACGTTGTAATGCGCGCCCGTCTCGTTGCGAATCACATACAAATTCTGCAACTCGCTCATCAGCGGATGCAATTCGCGCGGCGTCCCGGCCACCTCGCCCCTGATCTTCTTCGCCCGCCTCCCGCGCTTCTTCATTCCGAAAGAAGCGAGTTGCTTAGCACGATAATTTATCGTCGTCTTGCAACTTTCCGGTAAACTCGCGGTAGGTCAGACGCTTGCCAGAGACTTGACCCGTGATGGTGCGGAAAGGGTCGCTATCGTTTCCTTTGCGTGCGTTGAATCTAAACACTTGCTCATCAAGGTAACGGAACAGATGAAACAGATCGACAAATACATACGTCCCTTTGATGCCGCGCTTCAAGAGACTCCAAAAGTTATCAATCCCGTATGTGTGAATCTGTCCGTCAACATACTTTTCCGCATGGTCAATAACTTGTTGAATGTAATCAGCATGAAGGCCGCTATAGCCTTTCCAGCCATCGGTGAAAAGCTCCGCGCCTTTTTCAACATTGCTTCTTACTTCGGCGTGCAATGTCAGTTGCGTGGCGTCGGCGATTACTTTGGCTCTAGCGTTGCCGTCGCGCTCCAACATTCCCATGACGGTAACCTTATTCTTTCCGCCCGTGCCAGTGATTCGCGCATGGCATTTGTCCCTGTGCATGTAGTGCGTTGGGCGCCTATCGGCAATTAAATGGTGGAAGAAGGAATGGTAGCGGGGGGGAGACTCGAACTCCCGACCTTGGGGTTATGAATCCCACGCTCTAACCGGCTGAGCTACCCCGCCACGTGAAGAGCTAGAATTTACTAGGATTCCCCGGGGTAGTCAATTACACCAAACCCCCTTGCACCCGCTAAAACCCGTTGTTTTAGGCTCGAACGTGTCAATCGTCAGAAGATCGACACGATGCCCAACCGAAGACGGGGAGGCATCGGGCAAGATAAAAATGGTCAATGGTTTGCGCGCCCTACGACTACAGCCGGGCACGGCAGACACGGCAACCTCTCGCGCCGCGCGCGGCCTGCGTTTCGACCTCCGCATGAGGGGCGTGGCGTCGAGCGCTCAGATCGGTGGGGCGTAAAAGTTAGTCGCCGTAGTCGAGGTTGCCGGTGAACGAGGCGGTGGTGGAGGTTGAATCGGGAAGGCCGTTATGGTCGTTGTCGTCGTGGTGGACGGCTGAAGAATCTGCGTACTGAAGTTTGTAGAGTCGCCAGTAAAGGCCGCGCGCCGCGATGAGTTCCTGATGCGTGCCGTGCTCGCGAATCTCGCCGTGATGGAGGACGATGATGCGCGCGGCGCGTTGGATCGTGGAAAGCCGGTGCGCGATGACCAGCGAGGTGCGGTCGCGCATGACGCGTTCGATGGCCTGTTGGATGAACTGCTCGGTTTCGGTGTCAATCGAGGAGGTCGCTTCGTCGAGGATGAGCAGCGCGGGGTCGAAGGCGAGGGCGCGGGCGAAGGAGATGAGTTGCTTCTGGCCGACCGAGAGACCCGCGCCGCGTTCGCGGACCTCGGTTTTGTACGCGCCGGGCAGCCGCTCGATAAAGCGGTCGGCGTGGACTTCGCGCGCCGCCCACGCGATACGCTCGCCGGTTATCTCGTCGCGTCCGAGACGGATGTTGCTCTCGACCGTGCCGCTGAAGAGAAAGATGTCCTGCAACACGACGGCGAAGTTTTCGCGCAGGGCGCGCAAATCCCAATCGCGGACATCGACGCCGTCGAGCAGCACGCGCCCGCGCTGCACGTCGTAGAAGCGCATGAGCAGATTGGTGATGGTCGTTTTGCCGGAACCGGTGTGGCCGACGAGCGCGACCGATTGCCCAACTTCGATGGTGAAGGAAACGTCTCTGAGCACCCAATCGTCGTCTTTGTAAGCGAACCACACGTTCTCGAATTCGATACGTCCTTCAGCGCGTCCGGTCTTCTGCGGACGCGCGGGCGTCGTGATGGCGAGCGGCAGGTCGAGCGTTTTGAAGATGCGGTGCGAAGCGACCATCGCGGATTGCAGGACGTTGTACTTGTCGGAGATGTCGCGGATCGGCTGGAAGAGTTGCTGCGAGTATTGGATGAACGCGACGAGCGCGCCGAGCGACAGCACTTCGTAGACCGGCGTGTTCTGCATGACGCGGAAACCGCCGTACCAGATGATTAGCGCGATGCCGACCGCGCCGATCAAATCGACAAGCGGGAAAAAGATCGAGTAGTAGAAAATCGTGTCGATGTGCGCGCGGCGGTGGTCGTCGTTGATGTCGTGAAACTGCCGGAGCGATTTCGTTTCGCGGTTGAAAATCTGGACGGTCTGCGCCCCGGAGAGATGCTCCTGGAGAAAGGAGTTGATGCGCGCGAGTTTGGTGCGGACGAGGTCGTAGCCGCGCCGCGCGTGCTTGCGAAACCACGTCGTCGCGGCGAACAGCAGCGGGACGGTGACGAGCGTGACGAGCGTCAGACGCCAGTCCATCCAGAGCATGATGCCGACGATGGCGAAGATCATGATGACATCGCCGAGCACGTCGATGACGCCGGAGGTGAACAGTTCGTTCAGCGAGTCAACGTCGGAGGTCAGACGCGTCATGACGCGCCCGACCGGGTTGCGGTCGAAGTAGGCGACTTCCTGATGTTGGAGCTTCTCGTAAAGCTCTCCGCGCAAATCGTACATCACGCGCTGGCCGACCGTCTCCAGCATCACGGTTTGCAGATATGAGGTGACGAATTGCAGCAGCTTGACCGCGAAAAAGCCGAGCGCGATCAGATTCAAGACGGCGAGGTTGCTTTTGAGGATGCCCTCGTCAATCGCGTACTGAACGAACTTCGGCTGCGCGACGCCGAGCGCGTTGGCGAACAACGTCAATAGCAGCGCCGGGATGAGCACGCGCACGTACGGCTTCAAATACTTGAGCAGACGCCGCGCGAGCGCCGCGTCGTAGGTCTTGCCGATGGCTTCTTCTTCGTGAAATTGTTTGACCGCTGTTGACATGTTCTGTGACCGGAAAACTTTCTTATCCCCGCGCTCGAAACCGCTTCCCGCGCGGCGAAATCAACTCGCCGCCAGCTCTTCTTCCAACAACTGCCGCTCGTGGAGGTCGGCATACTCGCCGCCGCGCGCGAGCAATTCTTCGTGCGTGCCGCGTTCGACGATGCGCCCCTCATCGAGCACGCAGATGAGGTCGGCGTCGCGCACGGTCGAGATGCGGTGCGAGACGATCAAACTCGTCCGCTCGCGCATCACGCCGCGCAGGTGCGCGAGAATTTTATCTTCGGTGTAGGTGTCGACCGCCGAGAGCGCGTCGTCGAGAATCAGAATACGCGGTTGCCGCAACACGGCGCGCGCAATCGCGGTGCGCTGCTTCTGCCCGCCGGAGAGCGTGATGCCGCGTTCGCCGACAAGCGTGTCGAAGCCGTCGGGAAACGCGCGGATGTCTTCGGACAAACCCGCGATCTCCGCCGCCCATTCGACCTCGGCGCGTTCGGCGCGCTCGACGCCGAACGCGATGTTCTCCGCCAGCGACTCGCTGAACAGAAAAGTCTCCTGCGGGACGTAGCCGATGGCCGCGCGCAACTGCGCGAGCGGATAGTCGCGCACGGGCACGCCGTCGATCAAGACCATCCCGGGCGGCGCGTCGAGCAGGCGCGGAATGAAGTTCATGAGCGTCGACTTGCCCGCCCCCGTGCGCCCGACGAACGCCACCGTCTGCCCGGCTTCGATACTCAAGTTGATATCTTTGAGCGCGGGTTCGGCGTGCTCGCTGAAGGCGAACGTCAAGTCGCGAAACTCGATGTGCCCGCGAATCGCGGGCTGTGTGTGCACGCCCGCGAGGTCGTCAATCGCCGGCGCGACCGCGAAGACGGCGTTCATCCGCTTGAGGCTCGCCGTCCCGCGCTGATAGAGATTGACGACGTAGCCGAGCGCGATCAACGGCCAGATGAGCCGCGTCAGATAGAGGATGAACTCGACGACCTGCCCCGCCGTGATTTGCCCGCGCACCGCCAGCCGTCCGCCGTACCAGATGATGAGCACGTAGCCCATCCCGATGACGAACTGCAACAGCGGTCGCATCACCGCCGAGATACGCACGAGACCGATGTTGCGTTCGGCATACTGCCGGTTGAGTTGCTTGAAGGCGGCAATCTCCGGTTCTTCCTGCGCGTAGGCGCGCACGACCCGCACGCCCGAAAAGTTTTCCTGCGCACGCGCGGAAATCTGCGCGAAGAACTCCTGAATCTTTTCAAAACGGACGTGTACCTGCTGGCCGAAGTATTTGACGACGAGCGAGACGAGCGGCATCGTCAGAAACAGGAGCAACGTCAGGCGGACGCTGATGCGCAACATCAATGGGAGGACGATGCCGACGACGAACAACGTCTGCACCGAGTACATGATCATCGGCCCGGCGAGTTGGCGCACCGCCGCGAGGTCGTTGGTCGCACGCGCCATCAAGTCGCCCGTCCGGTTGGTCTGAAAAAATGAGAGCGGGAGGCGCTGGAGGTGCGCGTAGAAATCATGCCGGAGGTCGTACTCGACGTGCCGCGACATGCCGATCAAAATCCGTCGCTGCAAAAAGAGAAAGACGCCGCTGACGACGCTGACGCCGAGAATGTAGAGCGCGTAGCGCGTCAGTTTCTCCCACGTCACGCCCGTGCGCAGATCGTCGACCGCGTTCCCGACCAGAAGCGGAACCATCAGTCCGAGCACGACCGAAGCGAGTATGCAGAGCGTGCCGAGCACGAGCGGTTTTTTGTGAGGCTCAAAGTATCGTGCGAATTTTTTGATGTCGTGCATAACGGAAATCGAAGTCTGAAAGTCGCCGCGCGGCATGAAGGCGTCACTTCAGAGAAATCACGCCCGACATGATGCGCGATTTCTCGTGCAAAGCCAACCGCACGCGCGGCTCTCAGAATTTCCGTATGATAAACGAAGAAGTTGGCGAAAGTGTGGTAACGCGAAGGCGGGAAAGATACGGGACAAAGGAGGTGAAGCGGGCGCATTGACGCGCGACTCATCGCCGTTTCAAAAGACCGGCAAGACGACCTCTGCGGGCGCGTCGCCGGGTACGGATTCTTCGGCGGCAACGGCGACGAGTGATTCGCCGGCGTTCAGCCTATCGTCGGCGCACGCGTCGATGATGTGCGACGCGGCGCTCCGGGTCGAGTGGTCGGCGTCGCCGTCTTCGTCGTGGGTCGCAACCACGTCGGGCGGAGCGCAGACGCGGTTGCGCCCGCCGTGCTTGGCGTCGTAGAGCGCGCGGTCGGTGGTCGTGATGAGCAGGTCGCGCGAATTGGCGTGGAGGGGAAAAGTAGCGATGCCGAGCGATGCCGTGATGAACCCCACGACCGGAACCTCTGTGCTCTCGATGCGCGCACGCAGGCGCTCCGCGACGACCATCGCACCCTCCGTCGTGGCACCCGGCAGAATCACCGCGAACTCTTCGCCGCCGTAGCGCGCCGCCGTGTCAACGCCGCGCAACTCGGCGCGGATGGAATTGGCGATCAAACGCAGTGCGATATCGCCCGCGTCGTGGCCGTAGGTGTCGTTGACGCGCTTGAAGTGGTCGATGTCGATCATGATGAGCGAGACCGTCTGGCGCATCCGCGTCGCCAGATGAAGGTCGCGCTCAAGCTGCATCTCGAAAGAGCGGCGATTGAAACAACCCGTTAACCCATCGGTTAGAGCCTGTTGCTGCATCTGCGCGAAGAGACGCGCGTGGTTGACCGCGACCGCCACCTGATCCGCGACCGTCCGCATCAACAAAACTTCGTTCTCCTGCCAGACGCGCGTCGGGTCGTCCGAGCGCACCATCAGGACGCCGATGAACCGTTCGTGGTAGATCAAAGGCACAACCGCCAAAGGCCGCGTGCCGGGTTCTTCCGTGCCCGACGCGCCGCAACCATCCTGCACATGCGACTGAAGCGTCTTCTTCAGGCGCACGGTATACGCATTGAGGTCGCTGTTTAGTTCCGTGTTGTCTGATTCTTCGGCGGTCTTGCCGTCGCGAAAATAGTAATTGGTGAGCGGCGGCTGGTCGTGCTCGCCTTCGACACTGAGCGCGCTGTGCTGCGCCCCCAACGCGCGCCCGACTTCATCGACCGTTGTTTGCAGCACGCTCGGCAGTTCGAGCGAACTCCGGATCGTCGTCGCGATGCGGTTGACGGCGAGTTCGCGAACGGCCTGCTCTTGTAGCAACCGCGCCAGTTTGGTCGTCACCGCGACGGTGAGTTGCAGCGAGGTCGTCTTGGGCATGGACGAGCGCACGGCCATCGAGAATGTCGACGCCTGCGCGGGACGCTCCGCCGTGACGCGCGCCATCAAATATTCGAGCGCCGAATAGACGATGTCCGGCTCGAACGTCCAAATAACCTCGTCGCCCGCATCCGATGCTCCGCCATCGTCCTCCTCTTTGTGACGCACCGACGCGAGCAGCGCCGAGAACCGCGCATCGGCGATCACGACGAAACGCTCCTCGACCTTATCCGATTCGGCGCGACTCAACAGCAACGGAGCACGGTCGCTCTCGCGCGCACGCAGAGGAACGTGGTTCATCGCGTCGCCGGGCGCGACGAAATAGAACGAGTGCCGCGCCGACCGCCCGATTTCACGCACGCGCGATAAGTCGCGCAACGAACGCACGGCCATCGGCGGCAGACTCTCGACCATCAACGCCGCCAGGTTATTTTCCAGCACGACATCTTCAAAATAACGATGGAGTTGCGCGATCGTCTGCTCGGCGCAACGCACGGGTGTGAGCTGGCGCGCATGTTGTGCAAGCAGAGCGTGGTAGAGAGAAAGCATCGGGCAGCGTGGCGGTGTTGTTGTTGGTGGTGGTCTGGGACGGTCAGAGGGTATTCCGGCTGTCGGCGACGTGGTGTATCACGGCTTGTCAAAAGCGCCGTGGTGACAAACAGCATTTTTACATGTGCCAACACTTTTGTCTATATTATTTTGCAGCCCGTCGAAGTTTTCGATAACTAACGGGTCAACCTCCACGACTGGACGCGGCTGACAAGGCTCTGTGGCGAAGCCTTTGAAGCTATCCGAATTTTGTGTAAGTTGTAAGGATGGTAGCGGTTATTTCATCCTGATGATTTTTTACATCGACTGCGATGGTCAACAACCGGCGTCCGGCACGCAGCACGCGCGCGTGTGCGCTGAGGTGGTCGCCGGTCGCGACGGGGCGGAGATAGTGGATTGTAAAATCGACGGTGGCGGTGGACTGGCCGGGTTCGAGTAGGGTGAGGACGGCGAAAGCGGCGGCGGTGTCGGCCAGCGAAGCGATTGCGCCGCCGTGCGTGATGCCTTCGTGCCGCGACAGTTGGTCGTGCGCGGCAACGTGAAGAGTCGCCGCGCCGCGCACGACTTCTCCGAGTTTCAAACCGAGTAGGCGGACAAAGGCGATGCTCTCGAAAGCCGCGTGGAGGCGACTCAATTCGGCTTCGGTGAGCGGGGTTTGACCCGTCGCGGGCGAGCGCGTGTCGCTCATGCGTCGTAGATTCCTCCGGCTTCGACGGGTTCGACGACGACCGCCGTGCCGTAGGCCAGCGCTTCGGTCGCGCCGCCGGCGATTTCCGTCGCGTCGTACCGTGCGCCGGCGATGGCTCCGGATTCGGCGGCGTGTTGAATCATGATGTCGAAGGCTTCGCTCCGAGGCTGTTCGCAGAGCCGCATCCGGGCGGTGATGCGGACGCGTCGCAGCCCGTCGCTATCGTCATTCATCAGCGGCGACTCCTCTTTGTGAGTCGATTAGTCTTTGAAGAGACTCGGCTGCGAATCTCCCGAAACATCAACCGCGTCGTTTCGCCCGACTCCATCCGGCCACCAGCGATGCGTGTTGAGGTCGCAACGCCCGCGCGCGTCGAAGGCGATGCCTTCGGCTTCAAGGAGCAACTGTTGCTTGTTCGACGGCAGCACGACGCGCCCGGTCGAGCACGCGCCCTGCGCGTTGATGACGCGCTGCCACGGAACATCTTCGGGTGACTTGTTCATCACGTATCCAACCGTACGCGGCGTGTAACCCTCGCCGAGAATGTCCGCGATCTGCCCGTAGGTCATGACGCGCCCGGCGGGAATGAGGCGCACGATTGCGTAGACGCGCTCGTAATAGCCGGGGGCGTCGATGTCGAAGGGGGCTTGCTGCGACAGTTTTTCGGTCATGCTTCGGTTCACTCGTTTTCTTTAAGGCCGCCAGCGTTTCCTGAAAGTCGCGCGATGCGCTCGCCACCACGCGCGCCACTCTTCGATGCTGCGTTCGCGTTCGGCCTGCGAAGCCGCAGGCTGGAAGCTGAGTCAAGTGCCGGTCGCATCGCGCAGCGACATCTCTGCGAGAAAGCGCGTGCGAAGGTCGCGGCTCGCGAGCAGTTCGATCAGTTGCGAAATCGGACGCGCGGCCATGCGCGCACGCGCTTCGACGAACTTCGCGCGGCGGCGTGCGGCGGGGTCGCCATCGTTCGTCGGCGTCTCCGCGCGGAGGCGGCAGCCGGACGGGTCAGATGCGTTCGAGTTCGGCCACGGTTCTTTCATTTTGCGTATTGCCGGTGTTGACGGTCGATTTGGGTTCGAGCAGCATCACATGCACCTCTTCCTCGGCGATGGGCAGATGCTCGACGCCCCTCGGAACGATCACGAACTCGCCCGCTTCGACGCGGATGTCGCGCTCGCGCAGGCGCATCAGTAAGCTTCCCTTGACGACCAGAAACATCTCGTCTTCCGTCTCGTGTTGATGCCAGACGAATTCGCCCTGAAACTTCACTAGCTTGACGTGGGTGTCGTTGATTTCGCCCGCGATTTTGGGTTGCCAGTGCTCTTGAAAGAGGTCGAGCTTGGCGGCAATGTTGACCTTCTCCACCGTCCGGCACGGAAAAGTCTTTGCGGCATCATTGGTTACGGATTTCATGCGACTCCCCTTCTCGCGTCGAGCGTTTCCGCCGCGCGGTCAACCGCTGGCGTTGTCCGCGCTCAATCCAACGTCCGCAGAATGGCGCGGGCGGGCGCACCGTCGCCGCTGCCGCCCGCGACCTTGAGCGGCAGACAAATCAACTCGTACATCCCCGCGCTGACCTCGCTCAGGTCGAGACCTTCGACGATCACGACGCCGTTCGAGAGCAAGACCGTGTGGGTGTCGAAGTTGTCCGACTTGAATTTTTCGACCGATAGATAATCAATCCCGACGAGCCGCACCCCGCGTTCGACGAGCGCGCGTGCGCCGTCGGGCGCGAGGTACGTGAAGTCTTCGCGGAAATGGCCGCCCGCGTCTTTCCAGAAAGCGGAGTTTCGCGTCTTGAAAAGCACGCGCGTCGCGCCATTCAAGTCGGCGGCGGCGACGTGGCCGGCGTCAATCGCGCTGATGTCGTCGGGCAGTTCGACGACGCGCGATTCGCCGATGAACGCATCGAGCGCGAGCCACGAGAAGCCGGGCGCGCCTTCGATAAAGTGCGCGGGCGCATCGACGTGCGTCGCGGTGTGCGCGCCGAAATGGAGCACGCTGACGTTGGCGGCATCGCCCTTCGCAAGCGACGCCCACGACTCAATTTTGATGCCGGGGTCGCCCGGATAAGTCGGCGTCTCGCCCGGAGCGATGGCGACGCTGATGTCGTAGATACGCATAAATTTCTGACTGTCCTCCGCTGCCAAATCGCCAACCACGACCGCTTGCACGCGCATCGTTTACCCGTTCGCGATTGACGATTCAAGATTCACTTCATGGCATGGTAACGGCACGTTTGAAGAGGTGTCAACGCGGCCTTGCCCGCGCGCGCGGGCGGCTTCTTGCGACGCGCGGCGGGGTGAGTTAGCATCGCACCGGTGAAGTCGCCGCCCGACGCGGCCCAACACGACACGGGAGAAGAGCTATCGGCAACCCTCTTGAACAAACGGGCGCGCCGCGCATCGCCGCTTCGAGTTATTTGAATTCCGCGCCGCTCCTGTGGAGT
>JBGTHJ010000173.1:0-20239 GCA_041746175.1 Pyrinomonadaceae bacterium | reverse complement strand
CGTCGCGGAGTTCGAGCGTGCGCGCGACGCGGGAGCCGTCATACTGGACTGTCGCTCGCCGGAAGCGTTCGGCGGCGCGCACATTCCGGGCGCGCTCAACGTCGGCGCGGGTTCATCTTTTCCGACGTGGGCGGGCACCGTGCTTCAGCCCGATACGCCGTATCTGCTGGTGCTTGAAAAGGCAGAAGAGTTGTGGGACGTGTGCTGGGAGCTGCTGCGTATCGGCTACGACCTTCCGCAGGGCTGGCTCGCGGGCGGGATGATGGCGTGGCGCACGGCGGCCAAGCCCATTGCGATGATGCGCGAGTGGTCGGTCTGGGATTTACAGGATCGGATCGGGAGCGAGCGCGACCTCTTTGTGCTCGACGTGCGCCAACCACAGGAGTGGGCCGTCGGGCACATCGAAGGCGCGCGGCATATCACCGGCGCGGAGTTGCCGCAGCGCGTGAGCGAAGTGCCGAAGGATGTTCCGGTCGCGGTCGTCTGCGGGAGCGGCTACCGCTCGTCCGTCTCGTCGAGCCTGCTCGCCAGCCGGGGTTACAAAAATATCGTCAACGTGCTCGGCGGGATGAGCGCGTGGAAGCGCGCGGGACTGCCGACCACCGACAAATAGCACGGAGCATAGAATGATGAAACATCAACGCCGATCTTCAACCCGAACCCGATCACTTTTGGGTGGTCTTTTGACAATCGCCGTCGTCTTCTTTCTGCTGCCCTTCCCCGCCGAAGGGCAAGGAGGGACACAAACAAGGGGGAAGTCCCCGGCGGTGCGTTCAGGGATGCTCGTCTCAACCGCGTGGGTGGCCGGTCATCTCAATGACCCGAAGACCTTCGTGCTGCATGTGGCGCGCGAGCGGCGACATTACGACGAAGGCCATATCCCCGGAGCGCGTTTCGTCGGGTGGGGCGAGATCACGGCGACGCGCAACAATGTGCCGAACGAACTCGCGCCCGTGGCCGATCTTCAGAAACTCTTCGAGCGGCTCGGAATCGGCGACGACGCGCGCCTCGTGCTGTACGGTGACAGCGCGGGGCTGTCGGCGGCACGCGCCTACTTCACGTTCGACTATCTCGGTCACGGCGCGCGGGCGGCGCTCCTCGACGGCGGTCTGGAGAAATGGAAGGAGGAACGTCGCGCCGTCTCGATCGATGTGGTTGAGCCGAAGCCCGCGCGGTTCACGCCGCGTGTGCGCGCCAGCGCCGTCACCGACCTGGATGTCGTCCGCGACCTCTCGTGGACAGCGACGAACGTGACCGCTCCGAGCGTGGTGTTGATTGACGCCCGCCCGGTTGACGAATACACAGGAGCGAAGCCGGGCGACGGCGTGCCGCGCGGCGGTCACATCCCTGGCGCGGCAAATGTCTTCTGGATGCAGAACGTGGTGAGTAAGGAAAATCCCGTGATGCGTCCTGCGGCGGAACTGCGTCGGCTCTACGAGGCGGCGGGCGCAGCGCCTGACCGCAAAGTAGTAACCTACTGTCGCACGGGCGGGCAGGCATCGCATTCCTACTTTACCGCAAAATACCTCGGCTATGATGTCGTGATGTATGACGGCTCGTTCTTCGAGTGGAGCAACACGGAAGGCACACCCGTCGTCGCCGGAAGCGGGCGGAATTAGTTTGACACATCGGAAAGTGGAGAAGCCCCCTGAGTAAAGCTCCAGCGACGGAGGCAGCCGATTAATACCTGCTCTCAGGTTTGACGACCACCGAACGTAACAAACCACTCTCGCCACTTCGATAAAAGCTTGACGCGATGCGTGAAAAGCATTATTTTGTATTTGCCAACACAGTTTGGCTACAGTGTTACAGTGGTTTCTCTCGCCTGTGTAGTCGTTGATAAGACATTTGATTATGTTTCGTCACGCCACATTCCAAAACACGCAATCAAAGTAGTCCGGGACTTTCGTAAAGATGTCCAAAGGAAACTGGAATAGCCTTGCGCTGCTGGGCGGCGTCGCGGCGATGGGAGCGGCAGCGCTCGTCTCGTCGCTCAATAGCCTGCGTTTACTCGACTGGACGGGTCTTGCATGGTGTGCGGCGCTGCTCATACTGACGGTGGTTGCGGGTCGCTTCACGATCAACGTCAACAGCGCTGATGGCGCGAGCCAAAACAAAAAATCTTTCGCGGACGCATTTATCTTCCTGGCGGCGATGATGTACGGGGTGGGGCTGGCGACGATGCTGGCGGCAATCGATGGATTCGGCTCGGCGAGACGTACGAAAGACCGCCGGATGACTTTGTTTGCAACGGGCACGGCGATACTGTCGACCTACGTCGCGGTCTTGTTGTATGTCGTGCTGACCCGTCTGCTCATGCAATACGGAGAGGTGCGCGGCACGGAAGAGGCGGCGCCACTCAGCCTGTTGTTGTTGCCGCTGTGCGTGCTGGCGCTGGTTCAATATTTTTTGAGTACGGCGGCGACAGCCGTCTACATCGCGTTCGAGGCGGGCAAGTCGCATCTGCGGCTATCGCGCGAGAGTCTCGTCTGGACATCGATGACCCAAGTGGCGGGCGCATCCGCAGCGGCGCTGTTCTATACGTCATGGCAGGGCGGCGGCGTGCCTTTTCTGTTCCTCGGCGTGCTGCTCATCGTGATGGTTTATCTGCTCTATCGCTTCAACGAACAGCGCATACGGGAGTTTCGGCGCGCTGAATCCGAAAAGCTGTCGCACATTCAGGAGATGGCCGATCTTCACATGAACACCATCGAGTCGCTGGCGATTGCGATTGACGCCAAGGATCAGACGACTCACGGTCACGTTCGACGGACGCAAATTTATGCGATGGAGCTGGGCAGGATTCTTGGCGTCACTTCATCCGAACTCGACGCGCTACGTGCCGGAGCGCTGCTGCACGACGTTGGCAAACTCGCTGTGCCAGAGTACATCTTGAACAAGCCGGGCAAGCTGACCGTCGCTGAGTTCGAGAAGATGAAAGTACACACGGTGGTCGGCGGTGACATCATTCGTCGCGTCAATTTCCCCTACCCGGTCGAAGACATCGTGCGCTTTCACCATGAGAAATGGGACGGCACGGGTTACCCGACGGGTTTGAAATGCGAGCAGATTCCGTTGGTGGCGCGCATCATCTCGGTGGTTGATTTCTATGATGCGACGCGTTGCGACCGCCCGTATCGCGTCGGGATGCCGCGCGAGGATTCGCTCGCGCTGTTGCGGCGGATGGCAGGCACGTCGTTCGACCCGCGCGTGGTCGATGTCTTCCACGAACAAATAGACTATTTCGACAGCTTGATTGCCCAGCAGGACATTCAGGAACAGGTCACGTCATACGAAGCGGGCATGACAGACGCCGCGCCCGACGCCGGGCTGGCATCTGAAGTGCTGGGGACGCCGAGCGACGATGACGCCGGATTTCGTTCGATCAGCGAGGTGCAGCGCGAGGTGTTTGCGCTCCATGAAATCGCGCAGACCATCGGCTCGTCGCTCAATCTGCAAGACACCGTGACGCTCGTATCGAGCAAACTCCGGGCTATCGTCCCCTTCAACACCTGCATCATCTACCTGGTTGACGAAAAGACGGGCAAGGCGCTCCCCGCCCACATCGCGGGTGAGAACGCTGAGGCGTTCGCGCGTCGCCGCGTAAAGCTCGGCGAAGGCGTCACAGGATGGGTCATCGCCAATGCTCGTTCGATGTGCAACACGTCGCCCGAACTCGATCTTGTGGGCATCAGTGAAGCGGTCGCGTCGAGCGTGCGCGGCGTGCTGGTTTCGCCGCTCGTTTGCGAAGATGGGGCGTTCGGTGCGATCTCGCTTTATTCGACGACGCGCGTCTCGTACACGACCGAACATGTCCGGTTGCTCGAAACCGTCTGCCAGCACGCTTCGACCGCGCTCAACAACGCCATGATGTTCGAGCGGACAAAGGAGAGCGCGCTGACCGACCCGCTCACGCAACTCCCGAACTCACGCGCGCTTCACCTGATGCTCGAACAGCGTCTCGCCGAGTGCCAGCGTCTCAACCGCGAACCGCTCACCGTGCTCAGCATGGACTTGGACAGTTTCAGCGAGATCAACAACAATTACGGGCACGGCATCGGCGACCGCTTGCTGGCGAACGTCGCCGGGGTCATCAAAAAGCAGTTGCGACAGATGGACGTGTTGACGCGCTTTGCGGGTGACGAGTTCGTCGCGTTGATGCCGATGGCTTCGCGCGACGTGGCCGTGATGGTCGCCGAACGCATCCGCAACGCGGTCGAAAACCACCCGTTCACCGTACGCACCGCGCACACGCAACACGTCGGCGTCAGCATCGGCGTCGCCTGTTTCCCCGCCGACGGCGAGACCGCGGAAGAACTTTTGACTGCCGCCGAGCGCTCAATGCAACGCGACAAACACACGCGCAAGCTCGATCCAAATCAGGCCGTCTTTACCATCACCGCCATCGACGCCTTTCGCTAACCAGCATTTTTTCCACTCCGGCGCGCGTTGCATCGACTGCGACGCGCGCTTTTTTTGTGTCTCAAACGGACGTTTTGCACGCGGGACTGTATCTCGCGTATAATCCTGTCCCGTTACACCAGTTTCACTAATAGACACGCCGCGCAACTTGCGCTGTCACAAGACGGCGCGCGTCTCGCTAAAGGGGCGGGGGCGCGTGCGCGCCAGAGAATTTTCCATGAGCGAACTCAAAGTGACACCAATGAAGCCACGCGAACACGCCGCCGAATCGACCGCGCCCGCGCTCGAACAAGATACCGCCGGCGCGATTGACCCGGGCGAACTCCGCGAGGAACACACACAACGCCAGCAGCATCAACAAGCGGGCATCGGAAAGCTTGACCGCGAAATGCTGCTGCGGATGCTGTACCAGATGATTCTGATTCGGCGCTTCGAGGAGAAGGCCGCCGAAGCTTATACGCTCGGCAAGATCGGCGGCTTCTGCCATCTCTACATCGGGCAGGAAGCGGTTGCGGTCGGCTCGCTGGCGGCGATTCACGCCGACGATTATGTGATGACGAGCTATCGCGACCACGGCCACGCGC
The DNA here is from genome assembly GCA_041746175.1 of Pyrinomonadaceae bacterium. Classification (GTDB taxonomy): domain Bacteria; phylum Acidobacteriota; class Blastocatellia; order Pyrinomonadales; family Pyrinomonadaceae; genus JBGTHJ01. The sequence continues at coordinate 15,233 of JBGTHJ010000173.1, read as the reverse complement.
TGGTGCGCGGAACGTCGCCCGACGAGGTAATGGCCGAACTCTACGGCAAGGCGGGCGGCTGTTCGGCGGGCAAGGGCGGCTCGATGCACCTGTTCGACGCCGACAACCATTTTCTCGGCGGGCACGGCATCGTCGGCGGCCAGATTCCGCTCGCGACGGGGGTCGCTTTCGCCGCCAAATATCGCGGCACGGATCAGGTATCGCTCTGTTTCTTCGGTGAAGCGGCGGTCAATCAGGGAGCATTTCACGAGTCGCTCAACATGGCTCAACTCTGGAAGTTGCCCGCCATCTACGTGTGCGAGAATAACCAGTACGGGATGGGCACGTCGCTCCAACGAGCGATGTCATTGCACGACGTTTCGCAAAAGGCTTACGCCTACAACATGGCTTCGGAGTTTGTTGACGGGATGGACGTGATCGCCGTCTACGAGGCGACGCAGCGCGCCGTCGCACGCGCGCGCAAAGAGTCGCTGCCGACGCTGCTTGAAATCCGCACCTATCGTTTCATGGGTCACTCGATGTCCGACCCCGGCAACTATCGCACCCGCGCCGAAATCGAGAAGCATCAGGAACGCGACCCCATCAAGGTTTTCAGCGACAACCTTAAACAGAAGGACATGCTCGACGATGAGACGCTCGCCGCGACGGAGAAGCGCGTCGGCGAAGAGGTCGAACGCGCGCTCAAATTTGCCGAGTCAAGCCCAGAACCCGCGCCCGGTGAACTCTTCACTGACATCTACTCTAACCCGCTAACGGGCAAACGATCATGAGAAAACCTTTCCTCGCATCGATGGTCGTTATCTTATTGGCCGTCGCCGATGTCGCGGCGCAAACCGTGCCGGTCAAGTGGCGTAAAGTTTCGGAGTTCGCCACTGTGAAGATTGTGAAAGCACCGCCGTCTCCCCCGAAGACTCTGTGGCCGGTGAGCAACGCGGGAGTAGTAATCGCGGCAGGTTCTACGGCAACGCGAAAATTCCCGACGGGCAGGACGCCACACCCGTCGAGATCAAACCCATTCAGGGCGGCATACTCAACGGCAGAGCCATCTCCAAACCCGCGCCGGAGTATCCGCCCGTTGCCCGCGCTGCGAGGGTTACGGGCGAAATAGAGGTGGATATCATCGTCGATGAAGAGGGATACGTGATTGTCACGAAGGCTGCGGGCGGTCATCCTTTGCTTCAGCAGGCCGCCGTGAACGCGGCGCGAAGGGCACGCTTCACGCCAACGCTCCTGGACGGTCGGCCAGTCAAGGTCAAGGGCGTGAGTACTTACGACTTTGTTTTGAGGTAGGCAGCGAACTTCGACGACAACGACGAATAAAGATCGAGTAGACGAGCAGCATGTTCAAAAGTATTCGGAGGAATTTTTAATGGCCGTTATCACCGTCCGCGAGGCATTGAATCAGGCGTTGCGCGAAGAGATGCGCCGCGACAAGGACGTTTTTTTGATGGGCGAAGAGGTCGCCGAATATCAGGGAGCGTACAAAGTTTCAAAGGGACTATTGGAAGAGTTCGGCTCTCAGCGAGTCATCGACTCGCCGATTACCGAACTCGGTTTCACGGGTCTCGGCGTCGGCGCGGCGATGGTCGGGCTGCGCCCCGTCATCGAGTTTATGACTTTCAACTTTTCGATTCTCGCCACCGATCAAATCATCAACTCTGCTGCCAAGATGCGTTACATGTCGGGCGGGCAATTCAAAATCCCGATCGTGTTTCGCGGTCCGAGCGGTTCGGCCTATCAGGTTTCGTCGCAGCACTCGCAGGCGATTGAAAGCTGGTACGCGCACTTCCCCGGCCTCAAAGTCGTGATGCCCTCGTCGGCGGCTGACGCCAAAGGGTTGCTCAAGAGCGCGATCCGCGACGACGACCCCGTCATCTTCATGGAACAAGAGAGGATGTATGGACTCAAGAGCGAAGTGCCCGACGATGAAGACTTCCTCATTCCGCTCGGCGTCGCCGACGTGAAACGCGAAGGCACGGATGCGACCATCGTCGCGCGTTCGCTGACCGTCCCGATCGCGCTCAAAGCGGCGGAAGAACTTGAGAAGCAGGGCGTCTCATGCGAGGTCATCGACCCGCGCACGATTCGACCGCTCGACACCTCCACGATCATCAAATCTGTGCGGAAGACCAATCGCCTCGTCATCGTCGAAGAGTCGCACCAGTTTTGCGGCGTCGGCGCGGAAATCAGCGCGCAGGTGATGGAGCAAGCTTTCGATTATCTAGACGCGCCCGTCAAACGTCTGTCGGCGGCTGACGCGCCGATGCCTTACGCCAAAAATCTTGAGAAGCTCGCGCTTCCCGATGTCGAACGCCTCATCGCCGCCGTGCGCGAAGTGGCTTATCTCGACTGAACCTTTTCTCAATCTTCGATTGATGGGTTGGGTCGATGAACCGTTGAATCAAGAGGAGTCTGAATGGCGACGCAAGTGGTAATGCCGAAACTCTCCCCGACGATGGAAGAGGGTCAACTATCGCGGTGGCTGAAAAATGAGGGCGACAAAGTAAGCACGGGCGAACCGCTCGCCGAGATCGATACTGATAAGGCGACGATGGAAGCGCAGGCGCTGACGACGGGCGTGCTCCGCAAGATTCTCGTCTCCGCCGGAGAGACCGTGCCGCTCGGCGCGGTCATCGCCATCATCGCCGACGCCGACGAAGACATCTCGACCTTGCTCGACAAGATCGGTTCCGGGGCGCAGGTCGCGGAGAATAAAAAGAGCATCGAAGAATCGGCCAAAGCGGGCGACGGCGTGCAGTCGGAACTCGCGCGCGTCGTGCCCGACGGCGCACGCACACAGGCCACGATTGAGGGCAAGGCGCTCGACGGTGACGCGGGCGGTAAGCCGACACTCGCGCCACAAACATCAACCGGTGCGCACAAAGAAGCGACAACACCACAGCGCGACGGCGGCGATGCGGCAGGCGGCAACGGCCAGCAGGCACGTTCCGCAACCGGCGGCGGTGATGGCAGCGGTGATGGTGGTGGGCGGCTCATCGTTTCGCCGGTTGCCGCGCGGATGGCCGCCGAAGCGGGTATCAATCTTCAAAGCTTGACCGGGAGCGGCCCCGGCGGTCGTATCATCAAACGCGACATCGAAGAAGCCATCAGCGCGGGCACGACGCCCGCCGTATCTTCTGATCCGTCGGCACGATATGGCGACGCGCCCGCCGGTGCCACGACTTCGCAACAGACCTCACAACCCTTGCCCGCGCCCGCCACGCCGTCAACCGTCGAGGGCGCATCGCCATATCGTGACGAGCCGATAACGACGATGCGCGCGACCATCGCGCGGCGTCTCGTCACGTCGCTCGGCCCCATCCCGCACTTCTTTCTTACGACCGAAATCGAGATGGATCGTGCGGCGGACATGCGTCGCCAGATCAACGAACTTGAACCCGAACTCAAGGCCAGCATCAACGACCTCATCATCAAGGTCGCGGCGGTCGCGCTGACGCAGCACCCGCAAGTCAATGCCTCGTTTCAGAACCAAGCGATTCGACATTACGAACGCGCCGACATCGGCGTCGCCGTCGCCATCGAAGACGGTTTGATAACCCCCGTCATCCGTTCCGCTGACCGCAAATCAATCGGCCAGATTAGCCGCGAAGTCCGCGAACTCGCCGAACGCGCGCGCTCGCGAAAACTCAAGCCGGAAGAGTACACCGGCGCGACTTTTTCTATCAGCAATCTCGGCATGTTCGGCATCGACGATTTCACCGCCGTGATTAACCCGCCCGAAGCCGCGATTCTCGCGGTCGGCGCGGCCAGGCCGCAGCCCGTCGCACACGACGGCGAAATCGTCGTCAGGCAAATCATGCGCGTCACCATGTCGTGCGATCATCGCGTGATTGACGGCGCATCCGGCGCGAAGTTTTTACAGACTTTCAAGAAGCTCCTCGAAAATCCGCTGCTTCTGATGGTCTGACATTCGAGCGTGGCATACACCCGGACGCGCGGAGGGGCACAAGCGACCATGTTTATGATTCGTCGAACAATCCTCGTGCGGCGTCCCGCGCCATGAGCGCATCCGTCGCACGGCGTGGCGCGGCGTTTCAAACGCATCTCGCGCTCTTTGCGGTGCAGGTTATGTTTGGGACGTGGCCGATATTCGGTAAATTCGCGTTGCGTGTGTTGCCGAGCACGGGTCTGGTCGCGATTCGCGTCTGCGGCGCAGCCCTCGCATTCATAGTCGTCCGACGCCTGACCAAACACGTCCCCATCGAACGCAAGAGCGACTACGTGCGGCTCGCGTTCTTTAGTTTGCTTGGCGTCGTCCTCAACCAGTTTCTCTTCGTCAAAGGACTCGCGCTTTCGACCGTGATCAACGCGATGCTGCTCGGCACGGCGATTCCCATCTTCGCACTTCTCGTCAGCATCATCCTCGGCTACGAACGCGCATCACTACGAACAGTCCTCGGCACATTGCTCGCGGCGGGCGGCGTGATTTATCTGGTCGATCCCTTGAACGCCGATTTTTCCGGCGACCGCACGCTCGGCAATCTGCTGCTCGTTGCCAACACGGCGTGTTACGGAGCCTACATCGCGCTCTCGCAGGATGTCATCAGACGTTACGGCGCGCTCACCGTCATCACCTGGATTTTCGCGTTTGGCTCGATCTTCGCGATTCCCATCGGCGGGTATTATCTGGCGCAAACTCCACTCGACAATCTTGGCTTGGGAGTCTGGCTCGCGGTTCTCTACATCATCCTCGTGCCGACCGTCGCGGCTTACTACTTGAATGCGTGGGCGCTGGCGCGCGTGTCGCCGAGCACGGTTGCGATTTACATCTATCTTCAACCGCTGATCGCGTTCGCGCTCGCGCCGCTGCTGTTGGGTGAGCGTCTGCATTCGCGCGTCGGCGTCGCGGCGGGATTGATTTTTGCCGGAGTCGCCGTCGTCACGTGGCGCACGCGCAGCCGCGTGATGGAAGAAGTTTCAGAGCACCCTGAAGCGCTCGGTCACTAATCCGACAAAGAGTCGTGCGCCTCGCTCCAAAAGATATGGCTTCGCTCGCGAGAGAAAATCGCACACATCATCCGACTCCTGAAGAATCGCGCGCCAAACATTCAGCCGCGCGACTCTCCATCGTGACCGCCGTTTTTCTCGTCGCGCTCAAGACGACGACGGGGTTGCTGACCGGCTCAATCAGCGTGTGGGCATCGCTGCTCGATTCGGTGATGGACATTATCGCGTCGTCGATCAACTTCGTCGCGGTGCGCGCCGCTTCGCGCCCGCCTGACGAAGACCATCGCTACGGTCACGGCAAAGCCGAATCGCTCGCGGGACTTTTTCAGGCAACCGTCATCATCGCTTCCGTCGGCTTTTTAATCTGGGCGGCCACCCGCCGCATCTTTGAGCAACCGGAAACACAGTACGAGACTTACGGCATCGGGGCGATGTTCGTGGCTGCCGCCATCAGCTTCTGCCTGGTCACACATCTCCGCCGCATCGCGCGTGCTACCGACTCACCCGCACTCACCGCCGATGCTGTCCACTACGCCTCCGACGTTTACACGAACACTGCCGCGCTCGTCGCGCTGCTCGTCATCCGTTTCACCGGCTGGCGACTGGCCGACCCTCTGATTTCAATCGCGATTTCGCTTTACATCCTATGGTCAGCGGTGAGCGTAGCGCGAGATGCCATCGACGTGTTGATGGACAAAATGCTCCCGGCGGAAGTTGATGAGATGGTGGCGAGAGTTGTCCGAAGCTTTCGCGATGAGGGCATCATCGGCTTTCACGATCTGCGCACGCGACGTTCCGGCTCGTTCAAATTCATCGACCTACATCTTGAAGTCAGACGCGACCAGAGTCTCGAAGAAGCCCACGCCGTAACCGTCCGCGTTCTGCGCGCCATCGAAGCTGAACTTCCACGCACGCGCGTCCAGATTCATACCGACCCCGCTGATTGGAACTAGCGGTAAGCGGCTCAGGCGTCGATATTTTTTTTCAGGCGGTTTTGACGGCGCGGATGTTCTTGTCGTCGTCGTCGCTACCGGCGAGTTGTCGTAACTCGTAAAGTTTCATCAAGGCTTCGACCGGCGAGAGCACATCCGGATCGACTTCCAATAACTTCTGTGTGATACGCGATTCGTGAGGCGTCGCGGTCGGGGCATTGGCGCGAACTCCCGCGACCGCCGTCGATGGTTCGACCGCGTTTTCCGAAACCGACTGCGCTTCGTAAATCTTGAGGAGTTCTCCGGCACGGCGCACCACCGGACGCGGTAAGCCCGCGAGTTTGGCGGCGTAGACCCCGTAACTTTTTTCGGCGATGCCGGGGCTGATGCGATAGAGAAAGACGAGTTCGCTTCCCTGCTCGGCGATTTCGACGTGGAGATTTTTCAAACGTGGTAACACATCGGCGAGTTCGGTCAATTCATGATAGTGCGTCGCGAACAACGTCTTCGAGTGGAGACGCGGGTGATTGTGGATGTATTCGATGACCGCCCGCGCGACCGCCAGTCCGTCGTAGGTCGATGTCCCGCGACCGAGCTCGTCGAGCAGAATCAGCGAGCGGGGGCCGGCGTGATGAAGTATCTGCGCCGTCTCGACCATCTCGGTCATGAACGTCGATTCGCCGCTGCCGATGCGGTCGTACAAACCGATGCGTGTGTAAATGCAGTCGCAGAGTCCGACCGTCGCGGAGCGCGCGGGGACGAAACTTCCCGCCTGCGCCATCAATACGATGAGCGCGGTTTGCCGCAAGTAGGTTGATTTGCCGGACATGTTCGGCCCTGTTATCAAAGCGATTTCCGGAGCGTCGCCGTCGCCGAGTTCGGTGTCGTTGGCGACGAAGCGCCCTTCTTCGACCACCCGTTCGAGCACCGGATGCCGACCCGCCTTGATTCGGAGAGCCGCGCTGTCAACCACCATCGGGCGGACGTAAGCCGACTCGTCGGCGACTTCGGCGAACGAAGCGACCGCATCGAGGAAGGCGAGCGTCGCGGCGGCAGCGAGAATCTCATCACGGCTCTTGTTGATTTCGGCGCAGACGCGGCGGAACAACCCTGTCTCGAGTTCGGTGATGCGCTCTTGCGCGTTGAGCACGAGCGATTCGTATTCTTTGAGTTCGAGCGTGACGAAGCGTTCGGTTTGCGCGAGCGTCTGCTTGCGCGTGTAGTCGGCGGGCACGAGATGCAGGTTCGGGCGCGTGACTTCGATGAAATACCCGAACACCTTGTTGTAGCCGACGCGCAGACTCTTGATGCCCGTCCGCGCGCGTTCGCGCTGTTCGATCTTGGCGAGAAAGGTTTTTCCGTTGATCAACAACTCGCGCAGTTCATCGAGTTCACTGGAATACCCCGCGCGAATTATCGACGCAAGCTGACCTCCGCGCGTCGGCAAAATGTCGGCGATGGCCGAACGAATCAATTTCGCCGCCGTCTCGCACGCGGGCAACGCGGCGAGCGATGCGCCGAAGAGTTTCGCGTCGCGTTGCAAGACGGCGCGCGCGCGGGGGATCGTATCGAGACCGTGACCGAGCGCGACGACTTCCGACGCGCTCGCAACTCCGACCCGCGCCCGCGACGACAAGCGTTCGAGGTCGTGGATAGCATCCAGCGCGGAGAAGAGTTCGGCACGCGCTTTCGCGTTCGCGGCGAACCACGCGACATGCTCTTGCCGGCGTGTAATCTCCGTCAGATCGAGCAACGGTTGACGCAGCCAGCGACGTAGAAGTCGCCCGCCCATGGCCGTCCGCGTCCGGTCAAGCGTCTGTAAAAGTGATGGCGCACCGCCGACGCTCTCAAAAATTTCGAGAGCGCGAACGGTGTGCGAATCGAGCGTCATGAAATTTTCGGTGTGATAACTCGTCAGACGGGTCAACTGCGCGGCGACGGCTGATTGCGTCTCTTTCAAATACGCGATGATCGCACCGGCAGCGGCGGCGGCGTGCGGCCAATCGGTGAGGCCGAACGGCGCGAGCGTGCGCGCGCCGAAATGTTGAAACAACGTGCGCCGCGCCTTCGCGTGCTCGAATTCGGCATCGGCGCGCCGCGTGATGAATCCCGGCAACGTCGCTTCGTGACCCATGTCGAGCGCGCGGGGGACGAGGATTTCCGCTGGAGCGATTCTCTCAAGTTCGATCAGCGCGGCGCGGGCGTCGATTTCGGTCGCGGCGAAATCGCCCGTCGTGACATCGACGTAAGCGATACCCGCGCGCCGCCCGTCGCTAACGAACGCGGCGAGATAGTTGTTGACCTTGCTCTGGAGCAGACCCGGCTCAAGCGCCGTCCCGGGCGTCACGACGCGCACCACGTCGCGTTCGATCAAACCGCGCCCCGTCTCGCCCTTGACGGGCGCATCGGTCAGTTGTTCACAAATCGCGACCTTGTGGCCGCGCGTGATGAGCGTCGCGAGATGCCGTTCGAGACTGTGATGCGGTATGCCCGCGAGCGGAACGCGGACGTTTCGACCCATCGGCTTCGAGGTCAGCACGATGTCGAGTTCGCGTGCGAGCAGGCGCGCGTCATCGTCAAAGGCTTCGTAAAAATCACCGATGCGAAACAGCAGGAGCGCGTCGCCGTGGCGTCGCTTAACGTCGAGATACTGCTTGCGTAGAGGCGTAGAGGTGTTGGCTGTCATCGCTCGGAGAAAACCGCGAGCAGGTCGCCGACCGGAACGAGCGCGCGATGGAGTCGGTTCAGTTGCTCGAAGCTGAGAATCGTCGTTACCCGGCCTATCTCGTGAAACGCCCCCGTGCGGGCGAGGCTCATCTGTTTGAGCGCGCGGTTGGTGTCGCGTTCGCTGGCGACGATGAGAAATGGTTTCGAGCGTTGGGCTTCGTAGGCGCGTTTGAGTTTGGCGAGCGCGGCGTCGATGTTGCCTTTGCGCTGTACCTCGAAAACGTGGCTGAGCCGCTGGCTGGTTTCACCTGCACGCCAAACCACGTCGTAGTAATCAAACTCGCTTTCCGCGTAGTAACCGAGCACGCGCCCGATGCGCAACAGCATTTCTTGCGCTTCCGTGTGCGAGAGCGCGGGCGAGACGGTCGCGGCGGATGATGCGGCATCGTCGGTCAAAGAAAACCGCGTCGCATCTTCAGACGCGCGGCGGCGTCCGTTCGAGGTGATTGTCCAACGCCCGCGCACGCGCTCAATCTCGCGCTTGTCCGAGAGCGCGCGACCCGCACGCTGGACTATCCGCCGCCACTGAAGCCGGTGACCGTTGCCGTGGGAACGCACCTCCCCGTCGCCGAGTTGCGGGAAATATGCGACGAGCCGCGCGTAGAGAAAACGCACGTCCTCGTCGCCGCCCGTCGCGACGAGTTCTTGAAGAATGGGCAGTTCGATGCGCTCGACCCCGGGGTAAATCATCGTTTTTCTGGATAGGAAATTCTGAATGCGCGAGTGGGTGACAAATCTGTCCCTCTTTTAGTCGAATCAGGTAAAGAAAATTACAAGAGAACGGGTGAGGTAGGCAAGCTTACGGGTGAAAAACTTAATCCCAAGTAAAAAGACAAAAGTGGCGCGCCTTGCTCCGGACACCTCAGACGGATGAATCGACGGCTGTTTCCTCAAACGTTTCGCTGGTTCGCAGCAACGCAACGTCAACGATGTCTTGCGCCGTTGAAAAGGAAAAGCGGTTGCGACCTGTGGTGGAGCCGCAACCGCTTTTTGTCGATTGGAGTGTGGTTTAAGCCGCGACCGCCGAATCCTTACGGATGTCGAAGCAGTGATTGATTTCGTCTGAGTCGAGCGTGTCGCGATCCATGAGACCTTCGACGAGGCGCGCGATTGAATCGCGGCGGGCATCGACAATTTCGCAGGCGCGCGTCATCTGTGCTTTGATGATTTCGTTGGTCGCCTGTTCGATGCGGTCGAGCATGGTTTGACTGTGCGAGTCGTCGGGTTTGCCGAGGTGAATTGGGCCGAGCGGACTCATGCCGAACTCCGCGACCATGCGGCGTGCGATTTCGACCGCGCGTTCGATGTCGTTGGAGGCTCCCGCCGTCATCGTATCGAGCAGCAGTTGTTCGGCAGCGCGTCCGCCGAGCAACATCGCGATTTGATCTTCGAGATATTCGCGCTTCTTCATCAGCCGGTCGCGTTCGGGCAACGACTGCGTGACGCCGAGCGCGCGACCGCGCGGAAGAATCGAGACCTTGTGGATGGGGTCGCCGTTTTTGACATCGACGCCGACCGCGACGTGTCCCGCTTCGTGGACGGCGGTCGCGTAGCGCTCATCTTCGTCGATCAAAAACCCATGACGCTCCGCACCCATCAGGATTTTGTCGCGCGCGTATTCGACGTGGGAGCGGGCGACCGCCGCCGAGCCGTCGCGCGTCGCGGCAATGGCGGCCTCGTTGAGCAGGTTGGCGAGGTCGGCGCCGGAGAAACCGGGCGTACCGCGGGCGATCCAACCGAGGTCAAGTTCGGGTTCGAGCGTGAGCTTGCGCGCGTGTACTTTGAGAATCTGCTCGCGACCGCGAAGGTCTGCGAGGTTGACCGCGATTTCGCGGTCGAATCTGCCGGGGCGTGTCAGCGCTTGATCGAGAATGTCCGGACGGTTGGTCGAAGCGATCACGACCACGCCGCCGAGTTGGTCGAAACCGTCCATCTCGATAAGCATCTGATTGAGCGTCTGGTCTTGGTCGGCGGAGGCGGAATCGTTGCTCCTGCCGCGACGACGACCGAGCGCGTCAATCTCGTCGATGAAAACAACGCAGGGCGAGAGCTTGCGTGCGCGGGCGAACAGACGCCGGACGCGCGCCGCTCCGAGACCAGCAAATTTTTCCTGAAAGCTCGAACCCGACACCGCGAGGAATGGCACCTGCGCTTCGTTGGCCGCCGCGCGTGCGAGCAGCGTCTTGCCGGTGCCCGGCGGGCCGGAAAGAAGTAGGCCGCGCGGCGCGCGTCCCCCCAGACGACCGAAGCGCGAAGGGTCGCGCAGGAATTCGATGGTTTCAGCCAATTCCGCTTTGGCTTCGTCAACCCCGGCCACGTCTTTGAAAGTCACGCTCTGGCTGCCGCTCGCGTCGGCTGGCTGAAAGTCGCCGCCGCCGCCGCTCATGCTGGCGTAGACGCGCCAGCCGACAAAGCCGAGCAGCAGGATCGTCATCAACGGCACGACCCAGTTGAGCGCGGTCGTGACGGCGCTCGGACGCAGCGAACGAAACTCGACCGGCACGTTGCTCTTCTTGAACGTGTCGATGATCTCTTTCTGCGCGAGTTCATTCGTCACAATCGCTTGCGAGAGCGTGCCGTTTTTTTCGATCACTCTCAGCAGTTCGCCTTCGACGCTGAGCGAGAGCGCGGCTGCCCCATCGCCAAGGGCGAGCAATTGTGTGTAGTTGATGTTTCTAACGACCGGCGTGGCTGGACGATTCAAAACCTGATAGCTCACCAGCGCGAGCAACATGAGAATGAGCGTGATTGCGCCCGCGAGGGTCAGGCTGGTTTTTTGCGTACGGGGGGCCAAACGAGGCAATGCCATAAAATAAAACTCCTGAGCACCTTCGGTTGAAAGCGTTGGGGAACGACCGTCGATGCTGTTGGGATTTGAAATGCTAAGGAACTTTTTGTGGAGTCACCGCGCCGACGTAGGATTGACCACGACCGGATTTTGCGAAGCGACCCGACAAAACAGCGGGGTGTCCGTGATGAGTGAACCCCGAACACTTAAACACTCTAGCAGTCTCAACCATCCAAAGTCTAGTGGAATTAACCGACCGGGTATGACCGTTAATGAGCAGGCACGGTTCATGTATTGTTCTGATATCTCCGGCTTATTTCACCGCTCCGAAGTCAGGTTCTGGCCGCCGGTCGTTGCCGACCGCCGAAATACAAAGCGCGCCATGTGATTGCTCTGTATTAGAACACTCAGGCAAATGGGTTTGCGGCACATTTCAATACAAAGTTGGGGAGCAAAATGAGCACGCCACACTCGCCCGCGCCCAATATCTATCTCAAAATGTGCGATTCACAAGCCTTTCGTCGTCTCAACGAAGAAGCATAGTTGGATGGCACAGTCGTTGCTCATTAGCAACGTCAAGCAGGTTGCATCGAACATGCTTGAATTTTCAAACAGGCGCTCAAAAGGAGAAGGCAAAAATGTTGTGGACGATTCTGGTGGTGCTGTTAGTTCTTTGGTTGCTCGGCTTCGGATTTGGCGTCGCCGGTAACCTCATTCATTTGGTTCTTGTCGTGGCGCTCGTCGTACTGTTAATCAACTTATTGACAGGTCGCCGCACGGTCTAGACCCTAAAGGTCTGTTTGTCATTCGACTTAAGGAAAACTTCGGAGAGGCTTGAGCGACGATTCGGCTCGAATGTGTTCAAGCCAACGCTCCAAACCAACCGGTAGGTTTGCTGGAGAAATTCGGAGCCAAGGCTTTGAACGCTCCGGGCACATGAAAAGGAGAACTCATAATGTTGTGGACAATTCTGGTGGTGCTCTTGGTCTTGTGGTTGCTCGGTTTCGGGTTCGGCGTCGCGGGCAATTTGATTCACATCGTTCTTGTTGTCGCGCTCGTCCTGTTGTTGATTAATCTTCTAACGGGCCGCCGCACGGTCTAACCTTGCGCGGTTTTCACAAACCGTCCAAAGCATGAAAGAGAGACAAACTCTGATGGGTTTGTCTCTCTTTCTGACGTTTGAGAGGTTCGGGTTAGAAGTCGATCAGGTGTGCTTCGAGCTTTGTCGTCACGCGCGCGACCGGATAGAGGTTTAATTGCTTGTCCCAATAGGGCGAGCGTTCGTAAAAGAATTTCAGACGCTCGCTTGCACTCGCGGCGAACTTCGCATCATTCGCCACACGCGATTCAAACTCGCTTCTTAGTTTTTCATCTTTCGCCAGCATCTCGCGCGCGAGTTTCTCCAACACGTAATTCTCGCCGTATTCCTTTTGCTCGAAAATCGGATTGAAGAACCCCCACCTGACGAACGAGTCGGGAGCGTCGGGTTCGAGCAGATGCAACGCAACACGCGCGTTCGTCTGAGCCAACGGCACGACCACCGAACCCGCAGGGAAAGTTCTGCGCTCACTAAAGAGGGTTGTTTTGAATGACGGCATGACGCGCCCCTCGAAAGATTCGCCGGCCCATCTGACTTCGCTGAAGCGGTAACTCTCAACCTCCAACGTGAGCGGCGCCGCGAGTTTTTGCAGACGCACGCCATGCGCCGCGAGCGTCCCGACCGTCTCCGTCCACTGTCGCGGCACGATGTAATACAGAGGCGGCGCAACCGACGCGACGGGACGGGCTTCCGTAAAGAAACGGACGTTCATGTCGCGCGACTGCGTTCCCCAAACGACACGCACCGCGCCCGACACGTCGCTCAACTCTGTGTGAAACTCATAGCCCTTGAGAAGCTTCGGCGTACTTGTATCCGTCAACCCGACGCCGAGCGCAATCTTGCGCGCCGGGTCGTAGGCGCGACCGGCAGCGTTGGTCTCTTCGTCAGCCTCTCGCACGACGCGGAGCAGCGTCGCCGGGTCGCGGTTGACATCTTCGAGCGCGGCGCGGAGCACGTCGTATGTTCCGCGCACACGCGAGCGATGCTCCTTGAGCATGTGCGTTTCGATGAGCAGCCCCGGACGATTCCGCACGACCGCCGTGTAGCCGGTTGAAAAGCGCGGCGAAGCGATGAAGCTGTCGATTCCCTTCAGCGGGTCGCGATTGTCCCGGAAAACCATGTATGGCGAAAGCAGATTTCCCGCCGCTTCAGCCGCCGGAATCATCCGCCCATCAAACGCCGCTTGTGACCACGCGCGCACGCCTGGCGCGACGTTCTCATGTTGTTCAAATTGGTATGTCACGTTGTAACGAAAATCCGCGCCGTCGGTAACGTGGCAATCGATGAAGAGGTCTGGACTCCACTCGTTCCACATACGCAGCCAGGCGCGCGTCTCGGGCGCGTCGGCTTTTAAGTAATCACGATTTAGATTGAGGTTCGTCGCGTTGCCCCGCCAACCCATTTCGGCGGGGCCGTTCTGATTGATGCGGTTGTAGGGGCCGAATCGTTCGTGCCCGTCGGTGTTGTAAATCGGGATGAAGAGAATAACGACGCGGTCAAGTAAAGTTTCGCGTGTCTTCGTAATCGCGATGTCGCGCAGCAGAGCCAGCCCCGCATCTTTGCCGTCCGTCTCGCCCGCGTGGATGCACGCCTGAATCAATATGACGGGCTTGCCCGCTTTGCGCGCCGACTGCGGGGTCAACGCGCCGTCTTTGGCGGCGATGAGGAGCGGCAGCGAGCGCCCCTCACCGCTACGCCCGAACTCGATCAGACGAACCCACGACGACGCGGCATCGAGACGACGCGCGTAATCCATCGTCGCATCGTAGCGCGGCGTCTCGCGATAATCGGTCTGCTCGGCGTGCGTCAACCATTCGGGCGGCACGGGCGGCGGCGGACTTTGTGCGGCGGTGCTAGTCGTCAAAATAGTTAGAAGTAGTGTCGAGGAGCATAACTGTACGAGGAAACGGAACATACGCTTTGACCATCTTTGCATTTCTAAACTTGAGGGAATGACACGGAGATGTTTCGCGCATGGTCGCAAAAGCTAAATCGAAGGTGCAAAAATGAGTCGTCTTTGCGCCTCCTGCCTCTGCTCTTTGCAACTTCACACGAGCCTTCTTCAACCGTGCCTGATATTGGTCTATTGAAAAGAATTGCCGCACGAGCGGCACTGCGCGCGCCGGCGCGCATTGAGCGTGCCGCAGGCGGTGCAGCGATTGTACATCGTCCGTGCGAACCAGTTGGTGATGAGCGCGCTGGCGGCGAGAATGCCGACGAGCAGCGCGATGCTCAACAAAGTGTCGGTCAACCTTTGTACTTCTCCTTCAAATTGCCGAGATAGACGCACCCGCGTTCGTAGCCGAAGCGGAAAGCCTCGTCGTCGTAAGCATCGCTGTGACGGTGGCGCAAAACGTCTGCCGCTTCATCGTACGACTTGCCGCGTGCCGATGGATGCAGCGACGCCTCGAATCCCTGCCGAAAACGCATCTCGTCGGTTTTGAAATCGTTGCCCTGACCCGCGTACTGTTCTTCCTCTGCGTCGCGCAAACCGATCCACCAATTTTCGCGTGCGGCATCGACGCTTTCCGCCCCCGCTGCCGCCAAACTCTCGCGCAGTCGTTCGGCTTCCTCTTCGTCGTCGGCTCCGACGATCACGACCGTGCGCCCTTTCCTCAATGCATCTTCGTAGACGTAAAGCTCGTCCTGCGGCAACCCCGTATCGACCGAATTCTCCAACGCGCCGCCCGCCGTCGCGCCCGCCGCCGCGCCGCCCGCG
>JBGTHJ010000172.1:0-4538 GCA_041746175.1 Pyrinomonadaceae bacterium | reverse complement strand
ACGCATCGGCGAAGGCTTGCAGCCCCGTGTCGAGCGCGCGTTCGTCGGCGAGACGCGCGGAGCAGCGCGTGCATTCTGCCGCGTGCGAGAGTCCGCGTGCGCGCGTGGTGGCGTCGTCCAACGGATGTTCGCGCGTGATGTCGCGCGTGCGGGTTTCAAATTCCTGACAGTTCATGCGAAGCACCTCTGCGAATCGACGCCGCGCGGCGACCTCGACGACGACGGCGATGAAGATGAATCCATGGCGCGGGCGGCGCGAAGTTTATCGACGAGCATTCCCCGCGCGCGATGCAGACGCGAGCGCACCGTCCCGACCGCGCAACCGAGCACGGCGGCGGCTTCGACGTAGCTCATCTCGTGCAACTCGCACAGGACGACTACTTCGCGGTAATGCGCGGGCAGCGCGAGCACCACTTGCCGGATGCGTTCGATCAACTCCGTGCGCGCGAGGTCGCCGAGGATGTCGCCGGGCGCGGCCAGTTGCACGCCCGGCGGCGCATCGGCGGCGGCGTGTTCTTCACCAAGCGGGACGTGCGCGCGGTCTTTGTGGAGACAGCGCAGGACGTGGTGACGCGCGATGCCGTAGAGATACGCCGCGAGCGTACCGCGCGTCGGGTCGAATTTTTGCGAGTCGCGGACGAGCGCCATGAACACCTCCTGCGTTACGTCTTCGGCAATGGCGGTCGAGCCGCTCATCTGGAGCGCGAAGCGATAGATGCCGCCCTGCCGCCGGCGATAGAGCGTCGTAAACGCATCTTCGTCGCCCGCCAGCATCAGCCGCCACAGTTCTTCGTCAGCCGGAATTTTGTGCGCTTCCATCATGTGACTAACGGCCAGCAACATTCTGTCTCTGTTGATTCGCACGACGGGCGGGAAAAGTTCCGGAAAGAATCGAGGCGGGAACAATCAGCCGCGAATGAACGCGGCCAGACGCGGATACGAAGTGATTACATCGAATACTCGAACCGCACGAACCCGCGCACGTCCGCGCCGGTTCGTGGGTGATTCAATCTTTCGAGCGCGCCGGTTAAAAATTCGACGAGCGGCGCTCCGAGTCTTCTTCCGTACCGTAGAGCGGGGAGTACGACTCTTCGGCTTCGGCGGCCTGGAGGGCGCGTTTTAGTTCGGCGATGTCTTTGGAGACGACGGCGAATTCCTGTTCGGCGAACTGTTCGGGTTCTTTGGCGAGTGAGAGCACGCGGTCGATGCGTCGTCCGGCAGCGTCGAGCGCGCGGATTGGCAGGCGACCTTGCTTGACGGCTTCGACGATGAGGTCGCGGGCGGCGACGAAGTTGGATGCTTGCTCACAAATCAGAATCATGTCGGAACCGGCTTCGATAGCGCGCAGCGACGCTTCGGCGACCGAGAGCGTCTGCACCACCGCGCCCATCTCCATGTCGTCGGTGATGACCAGCCCGTTGTACTTGAGCGCGCGGCGCAACAGACGCATCACGACGTTGTTGCTGATGGTCGCGGGGAGTTGATGGAGTTCGTCGAGCGTGGGCAGATCGGAGGTGCGGCGGAACCACGCCTGCAAAAATTCCGAGACGTCGGGGAACGCGGCGTGGCTCACCATCAGCGCGTGGAGACGCTCGCCGGGACGATGAAACGTGAGGTCGAGAAAGGGCACGAGGTCGCGCTCGAAAATCTCCTCCCACGTGTGCGTGACGACGGGAAGACGACGGTGCGAATCGACGGTCGAACCGCCCAGTCCCGGAAAGTGTTTGCCGCAACCGACGATGCCGCCGGTCTGCAAGCCGTCGAGATACGCGCCCGCCAGCCGCGAGACGACGACCGGCTTGTCGCCGAAGGTACGCCCGCGCAGCCCGTTCGTCTCGTTGCCGCCGCCCAAATCGAGCACGGGCGCGAAGTTCATGTTGAAGCCGAGCAGACTCATCGCGCGGGCGGTCAGTTCGCCGAACTTCCGCGCCAGTTCCGTGTGACCCGCGTTGCGCACCGCTTTGGCCGAAGGCATCGACTCGCAGATTTCGCGAAAGCGGTCAACCAGCCCGCCCTCCTGATCGACGCCGATGATAACGCGGCGTCCGAGCGCGTCGCGGATCTGCGCGTTGAGCAGCGCGACTTGCGCCGCCGATTCGACGTTGCGCCCGAACAGAATCACGCCGCCCGGCTGCACCTCGCGCAAGAGTGCGCGCGTGTGGCGGTCGAGTCTCGTCAACGGCAGCCCGACGAACAAAAGTCGTCCGGCCTTTGCCCCGATGTCGTGAGCGCTCGCGTTGTTCTGAGAATTTTCGGGCGTCATCTTCAAATCACCTCAACCGTGCGTCGCCGTCCGCCGCCGCTGCGACCGGAGCCGCGCGAATCCCGACGCGCGCACGAGAGAGGACGTTCGATGTTGCAAGGGGAGTGGCGGACGTTTGCTCCAGACGTAAACTTCGTCCCGGCGCTGCGCAAAGAGGAGAGCACGAGAAGCATGACAGCGAGGCGTCAACCCGATCTTTAGCTTAACGTCTGACGCCCGGAGAGACAAGCCGGACACACGGGCGCGAACAGCCGCGTCGCCTGTGCGTCACGCTCACGACTACGTTGGCCGCTGACCGAGGAGGAATATTTGTGACCGGCGCGGACGCTTGGGTTATGACAGATGAGCGTCCGTCGGCGGGGAACGGACGCTCATTTGTTGCCGGTTAGTTGTGACGAATCAGTTGGTGAGGATTTCTTTGAAGAATTGGAGCGCGCGTTGATCGTCGATTTGTCCGAGCCAGAAGATGGCCTGTTTGCGGACTTCACCTTTGGGGTGCGTGCGCGCGATGCGGATGAGGGTGGGGACGGATTCGTCGCGCGGTTTCTGGCTGAGCGCGAAGACGGCCTGTTTCTGGATTTCGGTTTCGCCGTCGGAGCGTTCAACCACGTCGCCGAGATAGCGCAGGCTGCGCTGTCCGGCTTTTTGTCCGAGCCAGAAGATAGCCTGCTTGCGGTCATGGTCATCCTTTTCGCGGTCGGCGATGTCGATTAAAATCCGCGTCGCCGCGTCGCCCTCGTCAACTTCGTCGCCCGACGCGAGAACGATGAAGACGTGTTCTCTGACCTTGCGGTTCGAGGTCGAATCATAAATTCCGCGCAAGAGGTCGAGCGTGGACGCAGCTTTCCGGTTCGCACCGATGCCGAGCACGGCGTGCGCACGCACTTCTTCCTGCTCGTTATTGTTGCGCGCCAGTTCGGCGAGGAACGAGACCTCTTCCGAAAAGTGACCGAGCCACAGCGCCGACTCCGCGCGCACCCGCTGATTCGACGAACGGCGAATCAGGTCTTTCAGGATCGACGCGACACGCGCATCGTCGTGGATGACAATCGACATCGCGGCGTGTTCGGCGACTTTGTTCGTGGTCGCCGTCAGCGCGAGTTCGTTGAGAAAAGCGAGACTCTCATCATTGCCCGCGCGTCCCAACCAGTAGACGGGATGCCCGCCGAACTCGCGCCGCCGTGCGAGATTGTAAACTCGCGTCTCCGCAATCGAACCGTCGCCCGCGCGCCGCAACAGGAAAACGCCGACCTCGCGCGTCTCGTAGCGGGCATCGAGCGTGAAGCCTATCCCGCCGATAAACGTCGAACCGCGACCGTTTTTGAAATCGACATCGACGCCGACGCCCGGTCGCACGTCGAACGTGTAGGCCGTCCAGAAGAAGCGTCCTTCACCCGTAACTTCAGCGCGCCCGCGCCGCGTCGCCGTCTCCATTTTTTCTTTCAGGGTCGCGCCCTCGACCGCGATAAACTTGCGCACGGTCGTCGCGGCATCCTGCGCCGCCGCGCCGTCTTCGACCGCGACTTCCGTATCCTCTGCGACCTCCGCGACCTCGAACGTCCTCGCGTCCGCCGCTTCAACCACCGCCGCGCCCGGCTCGTCTGCCCCGCACGCCGTCGCGCTCAAGACGACCACGCCCAACGCCAACGCCGTCAACCCACTCAATATGCGCATCATGAAATTATTCCTTTCTCAAACCAACTGACATCGTTCCGGCTTCCGACGCTCAACCCGCTTGGCGACCGCACACTATTTGTCGTCGCCTGCCGAGCGCCGCAACTTTTTGCGCAACGTCGCGAGCGCCTCTTCTCGCAGTCCGAAGTCAGCGTCGGTTTCCGCGATGCCGACGAGGAAGTCGGCGGCGGCCTCTTTCGTCTCGGTCTTCGCGGCGAGACGGATGATTTTCGCTTTCACGTCGCGGCTGTTCACCGTCGCGTAGAGATGTTGCAGCGTCGCGAGCGCGGACGGGTCGCGACTGCGCGCGATGGCGACGACCGCCTGTTCGCGCACCCTGAGATTTTCGCTGTCGTCGCGGACGATCTCCGACAGGAAAACGAGTTGTTCCGGCATCCGACCGAGCCACGCGAGAGCCGTCGTCCGCACGTCTTCGGGCAGAGCTTCGTGCACCACGTCTCTCAGCATCGATGCGACGCGCGCGTCGTCGTGCAACGCGATGGCGACGATTGCCTGCGTCGTCGCCGCGCCGCGCCCGCTCGCCGCGACGATTTTTCCGAGCAGCCGCAAACTCTCGTCGCTCGACGCCTCGCCGAGCCAG
>JBGTHJ010000171.1:0-19523 GCA_041746175.1 Pyrinomonadaceae bacterium | reverse complement strand
CCCGCCTTCGACGCCGCGCCGTCTTCACCGCCCGCCGCGCTCTGCGGCTTGGCGATCTCGCGCGTCGTGCGGCATTCGGGATAGTTCGAGCAGGCGAGGAACTGTCCGAAACGTCCGAACTTGATGACCATCCCGGAGCCGCAGTTATCGCACTTCTCGTCGGTCGGAATCGCCTCGACCTTCTTCTTCTTCATCTCGACTTCGGCGACCTTCAAGTCCTTCGCAAACTTCCCGTAGAACTCGTGGAGCGCGTCCGTCCACTTCATCTTGCCTTCTTCAATCTCGTCCAACTCACGCTCCATCTTCGCGGTGTACGATTCGTTGAAGAGTTCATTGAAGCTGGCGACCAGAAGGTCGTTGACGGTCGTGCCGAGTCCGGTTGGATTGAACCGCCCCTCGTGCTTCTCGACGTATTCGCGGTCGAGGATGGTCGTCATAATCGATGCGTAGGTCGAAGGCCGCCCGATGCCCTTCTCTTCGAGAGCCTTGACGAGCGTCGCCTCGGTGTAGCGCGGCGGCGGTTCCGTGAAATGCTGTTCGGGCGCGACGCCGTTGAGTCGCAAACTCTCGCCGCGCTCGACGAGCGGCAGCTTGCGCGCCGATTCGTCATCTTCGTCCGACTTCTCGTCGCGCCCTTCCTCGTAGACGCGCAGGAAGCCGTCGAACTTCAAAACCGAACCCGTCGCGCGGAACAGAAAGCGTCCGGCTGAGATGTCGATGGTCGTCTGGTCGAAGACGGCGGGCATCATCTGCGACGCGACGAAACGCTGCCAGATGAGCCGGTACAGTTTCAACTCTTCCTTGTTCAGATAGCGCGACATCACATCCGGCGTGCGGCTCACGTCGGTCGGGCGGATGGCTTCGTGCGCGTCCTGCGCGCCCTTTTTTGAGCGGTAATGAATCGCCTTTTCGGGCAGGTAGTTTGCGCCGTACTGCGTGCCGATGAAGTCGCGCACTTCGGCGAGCGCGGTGTCGGAGACGCGTGTCGAATCGGTTCGCATGTAGGTGATGAGGCCGACCGCGCCCTCGCTGCCAATCTCGACGCCTTCATAAAGTTTTTGCGCGAGCATCATCGTCTTCTTGACCGCGAAGCCGAGCTTGCGCGCCGACTCTTGCTGCAATTTCGACGTGATGAACGACGGCACGGGGTTGCGCTTGCGCTCTTTGGTCGTCACGTCCGCGACGACGAACTTCTGCGCTTCGGCTTCGGCGACGATCTCTTTGGCCTGCGTCTCGTTGCCGATGAGGATTTCGTTTTTCTTGATATCCTGATCGAAACCGCCGGTCTTAACGGTCTGCTCGCCGATTTTGTAGAGCCGCGCATCGAACGCGGGCGGCAACTTCGCGGCGAGATTCGCCGCGACCGTCCAGTATTCGGTCTTGATGAACTTCTCGATTTCGCGCTCGCGCTCGACGACCATCCGCAACGCGACCGACTGCACGCGCCCCGCGCTCAGACGCCCGCCCACCGTCCGGCACAGCAGCGGCGAAACTTTGTAGCCGACCAGACGGTCGAGCACCCGCCGCGCCTGTTGCGCATCGACGAGGTGGCGGTCAACCTCCTTCGGATGCTCGAACGCCTCCTGCACCGCGCGCTTCGTGATCTCGTTGAACATCACGCGGAACGAAGGCTTTCTGGGTCGCTTCGGCACGATCTCTTCGGCGAGGTGCTGGCAAATGGCTTCGCCTTCGCGGTCGGGGTCAGCGGCGAGGTAAATTGCGTCAGCCGCCTTGGCCGCCTTCTTCAGTTCGGTGACGTGGCGCTTGGCCTTGTCGGTCACCTCGTAGGTCGGCTCGAAATTGTTCTCGACATCGACGCCCAGTCCCTTCGCCGGCAAGTCCTTGATGTGGCCGTAGGAGGCCATCACCTTGTAGTCCGGGCCGAGATATTTATTGATGGTCTTCGCCTTCGCGGGCGATTCGACGATGACTAGGTTCTTTGCCATTTTGTATTCCGTAACAGGCGACGGGTGACAGGTGCGCGATTAAAAATCCATCGACTGCAAACGCACAACCCGCGACTTTGCTCCTTGCTTCAAGACCTTTTTAGATGCCGCGCCGGACGATTTTACTCGCCGGAGATTCAACCAAACGATTCAACCCACCCTCACGAAATTTTGCGTTCAACTTGTCATGCTCGCGCCGTCACAACTTTTTGACGAAACTTCTGCCGGGCAACTGCCGGACGAGTTCGCGCATTTCCAAACCGAGCAATGCCCCCGACAATTCCGGCATCGAGAGGTTGCACGTCGTCGCGAGCGCGTCAATATGAGCAGGTTCATCCGCCGAAAGCAACTGCCAGACGGCGCGCTCGCTCTCCGAAAGGTCGACGGGCGCGGCGGCGGCGGCGAGCGTTTTCGCGCCGCGACGCTTCTTGTCGATTTCGGGCGGCAGGATTTGCGCGGCGAGTTCGGGCGGAAACTCGGCGGCCACGTCTTGCCATTGCTGGACGAGTTTCGCGCCCGCGCCTTTGATGAGATAGTTGGTCCCGAACGAGTTGCGCGAGGTGATGTTGCCGGGGACGGCGAAGACTTCGCGGTCTTGCTCCATCGCGAGCCGCGCGGTAATCAACGACCCCGAATTCTCCGCCGCTTCAACCACCAACACGCCCAAACTCAACCCGCTAATGATGCGATTGCGATACGGAAAGTTTTCCGGCACGGGCGGCGTCCCGAGCGGAAACTGCGTGACGAGCGCGCCACCGCGTTCGAGGATTTCGTCGGCCAGATTGCGATGGTCGCGCGGGTAAACTTCGTCAAGCCCCGTGCCCAGCACCGCGACCGTGCGCGCTCCGGCTTCGAGCGCGCCACGATGCGCCGCAGCGTCGATGCCACGCGCCAGCCCCGAAACAATCGTCACGCCACGACTCGCCAAATCCTGCGCCAGCCGCGCCGCGACATTCTGCCCGTACGTCGAACACCGCCGCGACCCGACCACCGCCACGCACGGTGCGTTCAAACACTGTTCCCACGCGCCGCGCACGTACAAAGTTATCGGCGGGTCGGCGATTTCGCGCAGCAGCGCGGGGTACGTCCCGTCGTCGAGCAGCAGCACGTCGCCGCCGATGGCGCGCACGCGCTCAAGCTCCGTCGTGGCCTGTTCGTGCCGGTCGCGCAACATGATGCTCTCGACCGTCTCAGGCCGTAGCCGCAATCGTTCAAGCTCCGCGCGCAACGCCCCGAAGACGCCCTCCGCCGAGCCGAAACGCTCCAGAAGTTTCGCCGCCGCGCGCGGCCCCACCCCCGGCGTCATGTTGAGCGCAATCCAATCTCGCATAGCACAGCCGTTGGTTGTTTGATGTTGGATGTCCGGGGTTTCGGCTTCGGCCAACCTCTAGCCCCTGACCTCTAACATCTGCATTGTGGCGGAGGCGTGTGGGAATCGAACCCACCTGAGCCTGCTCTCACAGTCTCACAGACGGTTTTGAAGACCGCGCCGTTCACCAGAACAGATGCGCCTCCCTGCTTGCGGCAAGGCCGAAACGCCATGAACCCTACGCGCCGTGAGCGTGGCCTGTCAAGCACGACTCCCGCCCGCGCGCGCGAATGCATGAGCGAAATCAACCATCAGCCGCGCTCAGTTTTTCGATGGCGAGGATGATGCTCATGGGGTCGAGTTTCTTCTTGAAGACGATGGCGTGCGGCGGGATGCGCGCGAGCGGGTCGCGCGTGCCGCGCAGTTCGTCCCAGGCGGCGACGAGGTAATTTTTGAGTCGGCTGTGCGCGAACTCTTTCATACGCGCGTCGAGATGTTCGGGCGTCCAGAAGCCGAGAATCTCAAGATAGAAGTATGCGCCGTCGGGGTGACGGACGACGAAGTCCGGGATGAACGCGCCGTCGCCGAGGTCGATCACTTCCCTGCCGGGTTCGAGCGTCCACGGGCTATCAAAGCGCGTCCAACTCTCCGCGAGTTGTTCGATGGTCGGCGTCACGTAGCCCGGCGTCGATTCGTAATGCGAGCGCAGTTGTTTCTGGTCGCTCGTCATTTCAAAGTAGACGCGGCTCGACGCGCCCGGCTTCGACGCGATTTCGGCGCGCATCCGCCACCCCTCGCACAACAACAACGCGGGCAGAAACACCGCCATCTGCACCCCGTACTTCTGCGAGCGATGAAACATCGAAACCGGCCCGCTGAGCTGCACTTCATAGCCGCGCGCCGCGTCGCCCTTGATGGTGTGAATCAGTCGAAACGCCTTGATCGCGCCGAACAACTCGCGATAACCGCCGGGACTCTGCGGCTCGATCCATAGCCGCATCTCCTGACAGCGGTAGAGAATCGCCTGCGCCTGCGCCAGATTGTAAAGGTCGAGCAGTTCGCGCGGCGATAACGGCTCGAAGGCCGAGAGCTTTTGATTGCCGGGCAAGTCGGCGTAGAGACCTTCCGTGACGACTTCGGACGTGCAGCCGAGTTCGGCGGCGACTTTGCCAACCACTTCCGCACGCGCCGCTTCGTCGCCAACGACCGGATGAACCGCCCGCGCCGCCGTGAACAGCGCGCGACGAATCGCGGCGGGGTCGGCGGCGGCGGCGGTCGCGAAGTCGCACCGGTCGGTCAGCAGTTTGATCAGACCGCGCATCACTTTGTAGTCAGTCCCCGTGCCGACGTACTCCTGCAACTCCTGTTCGAGTTCCGCGCGCGTGCGTCCCTCGAACTCGGCGAAGATGCCGATTAAATCGGTCGCCTCCTGAATAAATTTCGGGTCGGCGGAATCGACGTGATGCGGGCTGATGCGCCCGCCGCGTTGCCAGCTTATCGCGAGGTCGGCGGTCAACATAGAACGGTTCTCACGGGGTTGAAAGTTTTGACGGCGAAGATGCGCCGCGAGCTTTACAGAAACGACGGCGTGGTCGAGTCGGGACGGGTGTCGCGGAACTGTTCGCCGCCGCTGCGTCGCCGGCTGATCTGTTCCTCGGTGGTGTCTTCCGTCACGACCTCGTAGAGAGTTGCTTCCTTGTCGGGACGTTTGCGGAGGATGCGACCGAGACGCTGGATGTGCTCGCGCGATGAGCCTGAGCCGGACAGCACAATCGCGACGGACGCATCGGGAATGTTGACGCCCTCGTTCAAAACCTTCGACGTGGCGAGCGCGAGCACCTCGCCCTTGTTGAAGGCTTCGAGCCACTCGCGACGCTCCTTGACGCCCGTCTCGTGTGTGATGGCGGGTATCAGAAATTTTTGCGAGATGCGATAGACCATCTCGTTCTCGGCGGTGAAAATCAGCACCAACTCGCGCCGGTGACGTTGTAGCAGTTCGCCGAGCACGCGCAGCTTCGAGTCGGTTCCGAGCGCGATGCGCTTCGACTCGCGGTAGGCCATCATCGCGCGGCGACCGGCTTCGCTCCGCGCGCTCGCGATGATGAACAACTGCCAACCGCGCAGGCCACCCAAGTCGAGGCGCTGGTCGCGCAGGAATTGCCGGAAGATCGCGCGTTCGCTTTCGTACGCCGCGCGTTCTTCGGCGGTCAGACGGACGTTGACACGCACGATACTGTAATCCGCCAGATACTCGCCCGCGAGGTGATGCGCCTCTTGCCGGTAGACGATGGGGCCGATGAGTTGTTCGAGCAACTGGTCGGCTCCGTCGGCGCGTTCGGGCGTCGCGGTCAGCCCGAGCCGAAACGGCGCAATCGACATCTCTGCCGCGTAACGATAGATGCTGCTCGGCAGGTGGTGGCACTCGTCGAAAATTATCAGCCCGAACTTGTTGCCGAGCCGCTCCATGAAGCGAAATGCCGACGCATACGTCGTCACCGTCAACGCGCCGACCTCGAAGTAGCCGCCGCCGATTAGTCCGACCTCGGCCTGAAAACATGAGAGCAAAAGGTCGTACCACTGATTCATCAAGTCAAGCGTCGGCACGACGACGAGCGTCGAGCGTTGCACCTGTTCGATAGCCATTTGCGCGACGAGACTTTTGCCCGCCCCCGTCGGCAGAATGACGACGCCGCACCGGTTGTGCTGCTGCCATTCGCGAATGGCTTGTTGTTGATACGGTCGCGGCTCGACGAGAAGTTTGGTCGGGAAATCGAACTGGTGATAGGCGCGCGCGTCGTCTGTGTAATCGGCCTTGCGCGCGATTAATTCGCGGATGACTTGCCGGTAACTCCACGCCGGAGCGCGCCAGCGCAGCACGCGCTCGTCCCAACGGAAGGCCGTCGGCGCAGCGAACGAACCGTCGGCGCCGTCGAGCACCAGCGTCCCGGCATCGAAGCGAAGCGTAACCCGTGTCGAACTCATCTTACCGACGAGATTACACTACGCCCGCGTTCATTCGCCAGCCAGCCGCGCCCGAACTTGCCCGCCCGATACCACTCTCGCCTGACTTGACGCCCGCGCCCGCCCCGGCTTATCATCTAATTCGAACGAGCGTTCGAAAAACAGATTCGATCTATAAATTCAACGAGCGACGGCGACCACCTCGCTCGAAATAGTGTCCGCATATTTGGAGTCAACTTTGATGGTCAATTTTGAAACGACACCCGAACAATACAAGCACTGGAAGCTGACGATAGACGGCGCGGTCGCCACGCTTTCGATGGATGTGCAGGAAGACGCGACGCTGGGCGAAGGCTACAAGCTCAAGCTCAACTCGTACGACTTGGGAGTTGACATCGAATTGGCCGATGCCGTGCAGCGTCTGCGTTTCGAGCATCCGGAGGTGCGCGCCGTGCTGGTCACGAGCGTCAAGCCACGGATGTTTTGCGCGGGCGCGAATATTTACATGCTCGGCAGTTCGTCTCACGCCTTCAAGGTCAATTTTTGCAAATTCACGAACGAGACGCGGTGCGCCATCGAAGATGCGTCGCGCCATTCCGGGCAGCGCTACGTCGCCGCGCTGAACGGCACGGCGTCGGGCGGGGGTTACGAACTCGCCATCGCGTGCGAAGAAATATATCTGGTCGAAGACGGCAACTCGGCGGTGTCTTTGCCGGAAGTGCCGCTGCTCGGAGTGCTGCCGGGAACGGGCGGCTTGACGCGCCTGGTCGATAAACGCAAGGTGCGCCGCGACCGCGCCGACGTGTTTTCGACGCTCGCCGAGGGTTTGCGCGACAAGCGCGCCAAAGAGTGGGGCTTGATCGACGATTATTTTCCGACCAGCAAATTTCAGGCTGAGGTCGCGGCGCGCGTGCGTCGCATCGCGGACGCGGGCACGGACGGCGGGCAGTCTGCCACCACCCCACCGACAGGCATCAAGCTCAACCCGCTCGATGTTGAAATAAGCGCTACCGGGCGCGAGTACAAGTACGTCAGCGTGAAACTGCATCGCGAGAAGCGCTACGCCGACTTGACCGTCCGCGCGCCCGAAGCCGGATTGCCGGCGACCCCCGATGAGATTGAACGACTCGGCGACGACTACTGGCCGCTGCGCGCTTACCGCGAACTCGACGATGCGCTGCTTCACCTGCGCGTCAACGAACTGGAGATAGGGCTGGTCTGTCTGCGCACCGAAGGCAATATCGCGGACGTGCTCGCGGTCGATCAAACTTTGTTGACGCACAAAGATAACTGGCTCGTGCGCGAAATCATTTTGAACATGTCGCGCGTGCTGCGTCGGCTCGACCTGACGGCGAAGAGTTTTTTCGCGCTCATCGAGCCGGGGAGTTGCTTCGCCGGAAACCTTCTGGAACTCGCGCTCTCGGCTGACCGGACGTTTATGCTCAACGACCCGGAACAAAAGGTCGAGATAGCCGCAAGCGGGTTGAACGCGGGCGCGCTCGCGATGAGCAACGGTCTGACGCGCTTGCAGTCGCGTTTTCTCGCCGAACCGGAAAAGGCGCAAGCCGCGCTCGAACACACGGGGACGTTCGACACCGAAGCCGCCGACGAAGCCGGACTCGTCACCTTCGCGCCCGACGATCTGGATTGGGAAGACGAGATTCGCGTCGCCATCGAAGAGCGCACGTCGCTCTCGCCCGACGCGCTGACGGGCATGGAAGCGTCGCTCCGTTTCGCCGGGCCGGAAACGCTCGACACCAAAATCTACGGACGCCTGACCGCCTGGCAAAACTGGATTTTCCAGCGACCCAACGCCGTCGGACCGCAGGGCGCGCTGACCAATTACGGCAAGCCGATGCAGGCGCAGTTTGATTACAAGCGAACGTAAAACCGTGAGGGGTGACCGGCGACGAGAGAAAACTTTAGGACATACGCAGAGGTGCCTGGTTGCGGAAGCCCGCACGAAGTAAGCGCGCAATCCTTCCGTTATTACTGTCACCCTTACTTCGTGCGGGTTTCCGCAAAATTCGTTCAACTGTCACCGAGGTTAAATATGAGCATGAATTTGTACGAACGCATTCCTAACAACGTCAATCTGTCGGAAGACAAGCGGCTCCAACGCGCGCTGGAAAAGTGGCTGCCGGATTATCTCGACTGGTGGCGCGAGATGGGACCAGACGGTTTTCAGGAGAAGGACGTTTATCTGCGCACCGCGATCAGCGTCGAGCCTTCGGGGTGGGCGCATTTTGATTACATCAAGATGCCGGATTATCGGTGGGGGATTTTCCTGAAGCCCGCCGACCCGGACGCCAGAGTCGGCTTCGGCGACAATTACGGGATGCCCGCGTATCAGGAAGTGCCCGGCGAATTTCGCAACGCCTTGCGCCGGATCATCGTGACGCAGGGCGACACCGAACCCGCGTCGGTCGAGCAGCAACGCGAACTCGGCAAAACGTCTCCGTCGCTCTACGACATGCGCAATCTTTTTCAGGTCAACGTCGAGGAAGGCCGGCACCTGTGGGCGATGGTCTACTTGCTCCAACGCTACTTCGGGCGCGACGGGCGCGACGAAGCCGACGAACTCTTGCAGCGTCGCAGCGGCAACCCCGACAAGCCGCGCATCCTCGAAGCTTTCAATCAGCCGTGCGACGACTGGCTCAATTTTTTCTGTTTCACGATGTTCACCGACCGCGACGGCAAATACCAACTCGCCGCGCTCGCCGAATCGGGCTTTGAACCGCTCGCACGCACCTGTCAATTTATGTTGACGGAAGAAGCGCATCATCTCTTCGTCGGCGAGACGGGCGTCGGCAGGGTCGTCAAACGCACCGCGCAACTGATAAGAGAAAACGGCGACGTGCGCGAAGCGGGCGGCATCCCGCTCGACATCATCCAGCGTTACATCAACTTCTGGTTTAGCTACTCGCTCGACCTCTTCGGCGGCGAGATCAGCTCCAACTCCGCCGACTTTTTCGCCGCCGGTTTGAAAGGACGCTACAAGGAACAGGATCAGTACGACGAGCACGTCGCGGCGGGCGAGAATTTCACGTTGATGGTGGTCGAAGACGGGCAGCTCAAGCCGCGCGAGGTGCCGATGCGCAACGCCTTGAACGAAGTCTTGCGCGGCGAGTATGTGCGCGATTGCGAGCGCGCGATGGAGCGTTGGAACAAATACCTCGCCGAAGAGGGCTGCGAGGCTCAACTCTATCTGCCGAGCACGCGCTTCCAACGTCACGTCGGCGAGTTCGCCGGTCATCACTTCGATACCGAGGGCAACATCATCACGCCGGAGGAGTTCGAGAGTCACCGCGACGAATGGCTGCCGACGCTGGCCGACCGCGAATACGTCCGCAGCCTGATGCACCCCGTCACTGAACCCGGCAAGATCGCCAACTGGATCGCGCCCCCCAAATCCGGCATCAAGGGCAAGCCGTTCGAGTTCGAGTACGTCAGACTTTAGAGTGTGATTCGTTGTCCCGTTGATTCATTGGCTCAGTTTTGGGAACGAGTCGATGCGTCAACGGGTCAACCAGCCGGTGAGTCAATGAGCCAACCCCTCGATTTTTCGCGCTACGATCGGAAGCTGGAGTTCATCCTGCGCACCGCCGCGCGCATCTTCGCCGAAAAGGGCTTTCACTCGACCTCGATGCGCGACATTTCGCGCGCCACCGAAGTCAGCCTCGCCGGTCTGTACTACTACTGCAAGTCGAAAGACGAGTTGCTCTTTCTGATTCAGGACAACTGCTTCGGGCACGTCCACGAACGTCTCCAGCAACGTCTTCAAGAGACGCCGGGCGCGGTCGAAAAGCTCCGGCTCGTCATCGAAAACCATCTCTCATTTTTCGCGGCCAACATGGCGGAGATGAAAGTGCTCTCGCACGAAGCCGACTCGCTCGCGGGTGAGATGCGCGAGCACGTCTCCGGCAAAAAGCAACAGTACACCCGCCTCGTCCGACGCATTCTCGCGGAGGTGCAGGCGCAGCAACCCGACGCCGCGCGCAAGCTCGATCTGACGGTTGCGACCTACGCCCTCTTCGGGATGATGAACTGGATTTACAACTGGTACGACCCGCACGGCAAACTCTCGGTCAACGATCTCGTCGATAACATCGCGCGCCTTTTCCTCTCCGGCTTCCTCGCCGGAACGACCCGCGATGAACTACAATTCACGACTCAGAACGCGAAGGCCGAGCGTCCGAGTGTCTGGCGTGCGCCGCAACCTTGAATCGAAACGGCCACGCCGACGCGGCCAATACTACGTAATCAAGCGCGGGCGCGCGACCTTCTGTTATTCGACGCTCAAGTGTTGCGCGAACCGGGTTTGAATGCCGACTTTTCCCAAATTTTATTTTAGAAGTTTTTGAGGAGAGCTTATCCATGGCCGAAGCAGAGACGCAATTGAAGGAGACCGCGACGGCGGAAGCGGTGGGTGGTCGCGTGCGGTATCGCGTGGATGAGGGAGTCGCTATCCTGACGCTGAACGACCCGCCCGCGAACACTTACAGCTACGAGATGATGCAGGAACTCGACCGCGCGATTCTCGCGGCGCGGATGGACGAAAGCGTCCACGTCATCGTCATCACGGGGCAGGGCGAGAAGTTCTTCTGCGCGGGCGCGGACATCCAAATGCTCTCCAGCGTGACGCCGGAGTTCAAATACTATTTCTGTCTGCACGCGAACGAAACGCTGTCGCGGCTTGAGCAGACGCCGAAACTGGTCATCGCGGCGATCAACGGTCACTGCGTCGGGGGCGGGCTTGAGGTGGCGATGGCGGCTGACATCCGCATCGCGCGCCGGGGCGCGGGCAAGATGGGGCTGCCGGAGGTTTCGCTCGGCGTGTTGCCGGGGACGGGCGGCACGCAACGTCTGGTGCGGATGGTCGGCAAGTCGCGCGCGATCGAGTTGATGACGACGGGCGAGTTGTTCGACTTCGAGCGTGGCGCGGAACTCGGTCTGGTCAATCACGTCTACGAAGCCGCGACGGGCGACGACTTCACGGCGCAGGTACTAAACTACGCGCGCCGGTTCACGCCGCCGGAGAAGGCTTCGCGCGCGGTCGGTCGCATCAAGCGCAGCGTCCAGACCGGCGCGGAGATTCCGTTCGAGTCGGCGCTTGCGCTGGAGCGTGAACTCCAACAACAACTTTTCCAATCCGACGACGCGCGCGAAGGACTCGACGCCTACACCGAGCGACGCAAACCACAATTCAAAGGAGCGTGACCGTTAACAAGCGCCGGGTGACAGGTAAGATAACTTTCCCGTCGCCCGTCGCTTGTCACCCGTCACGGTTTTTCTTATGCCTTACGACAACATTACGGTCAGACACGACGCGGGAATCACGACCATCACGCTCGACCGTCCCGAAAAGCTGAACGCTTTTGCGGGGCACATGCGGCGCGATTTGGCGGAGGCGCTCGAACGCGCGGCGAGCGACCAGCGTGCGCGCGTCGTGGTGGTAACGGGCGCGGGGCGCGGCTTTTGCGCGGGCGCGGATGTCGCCTACATGTCGGAGTTGATGGAGCGGCAGGACGTGGAAGAGTTCACGCGACTGCTCAACGCGGGGCGGCGCGTGCTGACCACCATCCGCCAGATGACCAAGCCGGTCATCGCTTCGGTCAACGGCCCGGCGTACGGTGCGGGCTTCAATCTCGCGCTCGGCTGCGACATCCGCATCGCGTCGGAGTCGGCGACCTTTAGCCAGTCGTTCGTCAAAGTCGGGCTGCACCCTGATTGGGGCGGGACATATTTTTTGCCGCGTCTCGTGCCGCCCAACATCGCGTGCGAGATGTTCTTTCTCGGCGACGCCTTCGACGCGCAACAGGCGCTCCGGTTCGGCCTTGTCAATCACGTCGTCGCGGACGCCGAACTTGAGGCGGCCACGCGCCAAATGGCCGGGCGGCTGCGCGATGCCCCGCGCGCCAGCATCGCACAGGCCAAGCACGCGGTTTACATGAGCGAAGAAGTCGGACTCGAACGGATGTTGCAGTACGAGACCGAAGCCCAGATACGCTGCTTTCAATCCGAAGAGGCGCGCGAGCGCGTCCGCGCATTTTTGGAGAAACGCGAGCCACGCCGGAAGACATCAGCACGATGAAACTTGAAAACCGGACAGCCCTGATTACGGGTGGCGGACGCGGCATCGGTCGCGCCGTCGCTTTTGCTTTTGCGCGTGAAGGCGCGCGGGTCGCGGTGGTCGCGCGCAGCGGCGCGGAGGTGTCGGGCGTCGCGGCGGAGATCGCCGGAGAGTGCGGCGTCCAAACGTTTCACGCCGTCTGCGATGTCTCGGACGCCAAGAGCGTCGCGCGCGCGTTCGCGGCTGCCGAAGACCAGTTCGGGCGCGCCGTGAACATCCTCGTCAACAACGCCGGCATCGCCGAGAGCGCGCCACTGGTCAAGACCGACGACGAACAATGGCATCGCCACATCGAGGTCAATCTATCGGGCACGTTCTACGGCACGCGCGCCGCGCTGCCCGCGATGCTGCGCGGCGGTTGGGGACGCATCATCAACATCGCTTCGGTCGCGGGCAAGACGGGCGCGCCATACATCGCGGCTTACGCGGCGTCGAAGCACGGCGTCATCGGGCTGACGCGCTCGGTCGCTCTCGAAGTGGCGGCCAAAGGCGTAACCGTTAACGCGATTTGTCCCGGCTACGTCGAAACGGATATGACGTGGGGCGCGGTCGAAAACATCACCAACAAGACCGGCAAGAGCGCCGACGAAGCCCTCGACGTGCTCAAGCAGATGAGTCCGCAGAACCGTCTGGTGACGCCCGAAGAGGTCGCCGCAATCGCGCTCCTGCTCGCCTCCGAAGACGGACGCGGCATCAACGGCCAAGCCATCAACATCGATGGCGGAAGCGTTTTCTATTGATTCATTTCTTCGTCGGCTGACCGACCTGATGAAGAAGCGAACCGGCGATTTTCGTCGAACCAACGAGCCGGTAAACCGATGGATAAATTCTTTTCTTTCATCAACCCCGAATCACTCGGCGCGGCGCGCGGCTACTCAAACGGCGTGCTGGCCCCGGCGGGCGGCAGACTGCTTTTTATCGCCGGGCAGATCGGTTGGGACGAGCGCCAGAAGATCGTCAGCGCGGATTTCGTCGAACAGTTCGACCGTGCGCTCTTGAACGTCGTCGCGGTCGTCGCGGAGGCGGGCGGCACGCCCGACCACATCGCGCGCCTCGTCGTCTACGTGACCGACAAGCGAGAGTATCGCGCACGCACGCGCGAGGTCGGCGAATGCTGGCGCGCGCGCATCGGTCGCCACTTCCCCGCGATGGCGCTCGTCGAAGTCAAAAGCCTGCTCGAAGACGACGCCAAAGTCGAAATCGAAGCAATAGCTGTCATCGCGTGACGCATGGCGAGAATGAGAAGAAGCGTTACATCCCGTCACACGTCGCGTCCGTTCCCTGTCATCCGTCACGACATTTATGATTGAACCGAAGAGTTTTCTTTACGAGTTGCGAGAGGGTGTGGCGACGATTACGTTGAATCGTCCCGAACGCTTGAACGCGCTGACGTTTGAAGTTTACCGCGAGTTGACCGACACGTTTGCCGCGTTGCGGACGGAGAAGGCGGCGCGCGTGGTAGTCGTCACGGGCGCGGGTCGCGCCTTTTGTTCGGGCGGCGACGTGAAGGACATCATCGGCGCGCTTCAGGGGCGCGACATGGACGGCTTGCTCGACTTCACGCGGATGACCTGCGAGCTGATCGGCAACATCCGCGCGCTCCGCAAGCCGGTCATCGCGAGTTTGAACGGGACGACGGCGGGCGCGGGGGCGTGTATCGCGCTCGCCGCCGACCTCCGCATCGCGAGTGCGGAAGCACGCATCGCGTTTCTCTTCGTGCGCGTCGGACTGTCGGGGGCGGACATGGGCGCGGCGCATCTGCTGCCGCGTCTGGTCGGTCTGGCGAAGGCGACCGAGATGCTCTACACGGGTGATTTTGTGACGGCTGAAGAGGCTTTGCAGATGGGTCTCTACAACCGCGTCGTCGCGGGCGACGAACTCGCGGCGGAGACGCGCACGCTCGCCGAACGTCTCGCGCGCGGCCCTGCGTTCGCGCTCGCGATGACCAAAGAGATGCTCAATCGAGAGTTGCACGTCAGTCTCGAAACCGCTCTCGAATGGGAGGC
Source organism: Pyrinomonadaceae bacterium (assembly GCA_041746175.1). Classification (GTDB taxonomy): domain Bacteria; phylum Acidobacteriota; class Blastocatellia; order Pyrinomonadales; family Pyrinomonadaceae; genus JBGTHJ01. The sequence goes on along the minus strand of JBGTHJ010000171.1, from coordinate 5,168 downwards.
GCAGGCGCAAGCCCTCTGTATGCAGCATCCCGATTACCGCGAAGCCTACGAAGCTTTCATCGAGAAACGAGAACCGAAATTCAGTCGATAGACGACGGGTGACCGGGCAGAGCATATCTTTACTCTGTCAAACGTCACGGCTTTTGTAGCGAGTTGCAATAGAACGCAGCACCTAAAAGAGAAGTGCCGCCCGTCCGGGAGCGCGAGCCTCCGGCTCGCCTTGAGCGTTCGCCGAACGCGAATACTTGAACGCGTACGCGGGACGCTTGCCAGCGGGACGCTTGCGCTCTCAGGATTCACCCATTTGCAAAGCACACCAATTATGCGCGACCGACTTATCGAAGAGATCCCTTTTTTTACTGACGAGCAGCGGCGACTGGCGGCGGGCTTGGCGGGTTTCGTGGCGAGCGAGATCGAGCCGCACGCGGGCGCAGAAGACGAGAGCGACGAACATTTCAGGAGCATCGTCGCGCTGCTGGCGCAGGCCGACCTGTTGCGCTTCGCGGTCGTCACGGAAGCCGCCACGATGGACGCGCGTTCGTTGTGCTTGATCCGCGAGGCGCTCGCTTACTCGTCGTCGCTGGCTGATCTGGCGTTCGTCATGCAGGGACTCGGCACGTACGCGCTCGCGCTCGCCGCGCCCGAACACGTACGCGATTTCTGGCTCGGGCGTGCGCGCAGCGGTCGCGCCGTCGCCGCTTTCGCGCTGACCGAACCGGAGGCGGGTTCGGATGTCGCGTCGATTCAAACCATCGCGCAACGCGACGGCGACAGCTACGTCATCAACGGCTACAAGTGCTTTATCTCGAACGCGGGCGTCGCGGATTTCTACACCGTCTTCGCGCGCACGGGCACGCGCGAAGACGGTCGCCCGCAGCTTTCGGCGTTCGTCGTCGGCGCGCGGATGCCGGGCTTTACGGTGCGCGCGCGGACGCGTCTGATGGCGCCGCACCCGATTGGCGAAGTCGTGTTTGATAACTTGCGCGTGCCCGCCGAAGACCGCGTCGGCGAAGAGGGCGACGGATTTGGTCTCGCGATGCAGACGCTCGACACTTTTCGCGCGAGCGTCGGCGCGGCGGCGTGCGGGATGGCGCGACGCGCGCTCGATGAAGCGGTCGCTTACGCGAAGCGGCGGCGGCAGTTCGGCGTTTCGCTCGCGATGCACCAGTTGATTCAGGAAAAACTCGCGGTGATGGCGACCGAACTCGACGCCGCGCGCTTGCTCGTCTATCGCGCCGCGTCGCTCAAGGATGCGGGCGGCGGTCGCAGCATGACCCGCGCCGCCAGCGAAGCCAAACTCTACGCCACCGAAGCCGCCGGACGCATCATCGACGAAGCAGTCCAGATTCACGGCGGACAGGGCATCGTTCACGGCAGCATCGTCGAACGACTCTACAGAGAGGTGCGCGCCCTTCGCATCTACGAAGGCACGTCCGAAATTCAAAAGCTCGTCATCGCGAAAGAACTGTTGAAGGAATAGCGCCGGGCGGTCGGCGGTCGGCGACAGGCTGACGGCTGCGGGTCGGCGTCTGAAAAGTATGAAGATTGTTTGCATCGGGGGCGGCCCGGCGGGTTTGTACTTCGCTTTGTTGATGAAGAAGCACGACCCCTCGCACGACATCACGGTGGTGGAGCGCAACGCGCCCGGCGATACGTTCGGGTGGGGCGTGGTCTTTTCCGACAAGACGCTCTCGTATCTTGAGCGCACGGATGACGCATCGTACCGGCGTATTACCGAGCGCTTCGAGACGTGGGATAACGTCGATGTCGTCCACCGCGACGCGAAGACTTCGATTCGCGGCAACAAGTTTTCGGGCATCGCGCGGATCAAACTTTTGAACATCCTGCAAGAGCGGTGCGCCGAACTCGGCGTCCGTCTGCGTTTTCAAACGACGGTCGAGAACATCGACGAACTCGCCGCGACGCACGACCTCGTCGTCGGGGCTGACGGCGTTAATAGCGAGACTCGCCAGCGTTACAAAGAATTTTTCGAGCCGTCGCTCGCCGTCCGTCCCAACAAATACATCTGGTTCGGGACACGGCGACTGTTTCACGGCCTGACGTTGACCTTCCGCGAATCGACGGCGGGCGTCTTCGCTGCACACTCCTACAAGTTTGACCGGCTGACGAGCACCTTTATCGTCGAGTGCGACGCGCGGACGTGGGCGGCTGCCGGTTTTGCGGAAATGTCCGACGAAGCGACGCGCGCGTATCTTGAGGATGTCTTCCGGGTTGACCTCGACGGTCACGCGCTGATGTCGAACAACTCGAAGTGGATAAATTTCGTACTGGTGAAGAACGGTCGCTGGAGCCATCGCAACGTCGTGCTCCTGGGCGACGCGCTCCACACCGCGCACTTCTCGATCGGTTCGGGGACGAAACTCGCGCTCGAAGATTCCATCGCGCTCTTTCAAACATTCGCCGACGGGCGCGACGTGCATTCCGCGCTCGTCGAGTTTGAACGCATCCGCAAGCCCGTCATCGACGCCTATCAACAGGCCGCCTACGAAAGTCTCGTCTGGTTCGAGCACGCCGCCGACTACATGCACCTCGCCCCGCTGCCGTTCGCCTTCCGGCTGATGACGCGGAGCAAGAAAATCGATTACGAGAATTTGAAGCGGCGCGACCCGGAGTTTATCGCCGCCTACGATGCGTGGGTCGCATCGGAATCCGGGAGTTAGAAAAAGTCTTTCACGCAGCGGAAGAAGAAACCGGAGTCGCAAAGAAGGGTCATCTTTGCGACTCCGGTTTTTACATTTGCGTCTTCGCGCGAAAGGCTTTTTCAGGAGATCGACAATCAGCCGAACAGCGGTTCGCCGTCGTAGGCCACGTCCCAACCGTTTTTGCGGCTCGTGGCGAGGCTGCGTCTGAACCACCTGGCGGCGACCGGGGCGTCGTCGTAAGACTGCGCGGCGGGGATGTTTTGTCGCGGATCGACGCGGACAATCTGTCCGCCCGCCGCCGAAATCCTCAGCGAGAGCAGGGCGACCATCCCGTTCTTGGTCATCACGACGGTGCGCACCTCGAACGGTTCGTCGTCTTCGCTCTCGTCATCGTCGTCCTCCATCCATTCGGAATCGGGCGACTCGGCTTCGTCGTCAATCACGTCGTCAAAAAAGTCGTTCTGGTCGTTCATCTTATTTCCACACGCTCCAAAAGTATTTCTGTTTATTCCATCGTCGAAGGATAATAGGTGTCCGGTATCGGAGCCGACGCCGTATATTACTAGCTTCGACGCCGAATACAAAATCCACGCGAGGTGCCAACGGAGATGGCCGACGACGGCTACGTGCTCGCCATCGATCAGGGGACGACGGGGACGACCGTGCTCATCTTCGACCGCGCGGGCGACATCGCGGGGCGCGCTTATTCCGAGTTCGCGCAGCATTATCCGCAGCCCGGTTGGGTCGAACACGACGCCGCCGAGATTTGGACGACGACCCTGCGCGTGGTCGGCGAAGCCATCGCGCAGGCGCGTATCGCCGCGCGCGAGATTCGCGCCGTCGGCATCACGAACCAGCGCGAGACGGTCGTGCTCTGGGATCGCGTGACGGGCGACCCGGTCGCGCGCGCGGTCGTGTGGCAAGACCGGCGCACCGCCGGAATCTGCGACGAACTCCGCGCGCGCGGCCTTGCAGAAACTTTCCGGCGCAAGACCGGACTCGTCATCGACCCCTATTTTTCGGGGACGAAAATCAAGTGGCTGCTCGATAACGTCGCGGGGTTGCGCGAGCGTGCCGAACGCGGCGAAGTTGTCTTCGGGACGGTCGATTCGTGGCTCGTCTGGAAACTCACGGGAGCGCGCGCGCACGTCACCGATTATTCCAACGCTTCGCGGACGCTGCTCTACAACATCTACGAGTTGGATTGGGACGAAGAACTTCTGCGGACGCTCGGCGTGCCCGCCGCGATGCTGCCCGAAGTTGTGCCATCGTCGGGCGTGTGCGCCGAAACCGACCCGCGCGTCTTCTTCGGCGCACGCGTCCCCATCGCGGGCATCGCGGGCGACCAGCAGGCCGCGCTGTTCGGTCAGGCGTGCTACGACGAAGGCGTCGCGAAGAACACCTACGGCACAGGTTCGTTCGTGATGCTCAACACGGGACACAAGGCCGTGCCGAGCCGCGAAGGACTTCTGACCACCATCGCGTGGCGCATCGGCGACGCGCCGGTCGAGTATGCACTGGAAGGCTCGGTCTTTATCACGGGCGCGGCGGTGCAGTGGCTGCGCGACGGCTTGCAGATTATCGGCGACGCGTCGGAGACGGAGGCTCTCGCGCGTTCGTTGGAGTCGAACGAGGGCGTCTATTTTGTTCCGGCGCTGACCGGACTCGGCGCGCCGCACTGGGATGCGTACGCGCGCGGCGCGATCATCGGCTTGACGCGCGGAACGACGCGCGCACACATCGTCCGCGCCGCCCTTGAAAGCATGTGCTACCAGACGCGCGATGTGCTGGAAGCGATGGAGCGCGATTCGGGGCTGCGACTCACCGAGATTCGCGCCGACGGGGGGGCGGTCGCCAACAGTTTTCTGATGCAGTTTCAAGCGGACATTCTCGGCGTGCCCGTCGAGGTTCCGGAGATAACCGAGACGACCGCCGCCGGAGCCGCTTACCTTGCCGGTCTCGCGGTCGGATTCTGGCCGAGCCGCGAAGAGATCGCCGCGCGTTGGAAACTCGCGCGCCGCTACGCGCCCGACATCGACGAGGCGCTCCGCCGACGGCTCTATCAACGCTGGCTCCGCGCCGTCGAGCGCGCCAAAGACTGGGAGACGAAAAGCACGGATGAGAGTTGAGCGGTCGTCGTCGATAACCCGACCCGGCTGATTCCCCGGCTGATTCAAAGACACCTTTTCGAGGACACCTTTTTATGACCGGCAACCCGACGGCATCCGCCATTCCATCGATGATGCGTGCGCTTCAACTTCTCTTGTACGACGGACATCCCGAAAGTCTGTCGCTCGTCAGCAAGCCCGTGCCGCAACCCCGCGCGGGCGAGGTACTGGTGCGCGTCGGCGTCGCTCCGGTGAATCCGTCCGACCTGATGTTTTTACGCGGGCTGTACGGGCAGAAAAAGAGACTGCCGGTCGTGCCGGGTTTCGAGGGCAGCGGCGATGTGGTGGCGGCGGGTGGCGGGTTGTACGCGCGCGCGCTGGTCGGGCGTCGCGTGGC
>JBGTHJ010000170.1:0-2434 GCA_041746175.1 Pyrinomonadaceae bacterium | reverse complement strand
GCGGGCTTCAATCGTCAGGCCGTGATAGAAGCTGTTGCCGATGGCGGCGAGTTGTTCGAGCTGGCCGCGCGCGGGGTCTGGACGCAACCCGGCGAGCGCGGCGAGCGCGGCGTCGAGCGTTGTTGTCGAACTCGTGCTGTTGAGATTGAAGATGGTGACGGGCAGTCCGAACTCGACCGCGCGGACGATGGCGTCGGGGTTCGACGCATCGGACGGCGCATCGATAAAGCGGACGACTTCGCCCGCCGTCGAGGTATTGTAGATGGGACGCGTGCCCGCCGCCGTGCGAAAATTTGCGAAGTCGCGCGACAGCAGATATCCGGTGAAGTCTGTGTAGCCGCGTGGCAGGACGGGCGCGTTGGCGTTGAACTCGCGCCACAGATGCGCGCCGCGATTGAACGTATAGTTTGCCTCCAAGACCACGCCGCGAACCGCCTCGCGCTCGAAGCCGATGTTGAACTGAAAGCTTTCGGGGATGCGCAGGTCGGGGTCGAGGCGGCGCGAGAAATCCGTCAGACGCGCGCCGAACTGCCGCACGACGCTCGCATCCGCCGCGAGCGTTTCGGGGAAACGAAGGTGTGCGGCGATAAAGGCGCGGCGTTCGGCGACGGGCAGCGCGTTGGTGTCGAATTCGACGACCTGTTTGCCGAGCGTAAAGTCGTCGATGGTGCGAAGCAGCGCGCGGTTGAAAAAGACGCCCGCGCCGAGCCGCACGACGGTGCGCCCCGTGCCCGACGGGTCGTAGGCGATGGCGGCGCGCGGCGCGAAGTTGTTGCGGTCGCGGACGACCGTCTCCTGTTCGTAACGCAAACCGTAACTCGCGGTCAGGTTCGGGCGCAGACGCCATTCATCGTGCACGAAGAATCCGGCGTAAGTGTTGCTTTGAACAGACTCGCCGCCGAATCGTTGACGAAAGCGCGACGGCGCGTCGGCGAGGAAGTCGCCCGCGCTCGTAAAGTTGAACGTGCCCGAGGCGTCGAGCAAATCGACGAAGGTCGAGCGGATGCGCTGCACGTCGCCGCCCAACTTCAGCGTGTGCGCGCCGCGCACGACGTTGAGCGTGTTCTGAATCTGAACGCGCGTCTCGCGTCGCGTGCTCGCGCCGCTCGAAGACGCTCCCGCGACGAGCGTCCCGGAACGGTCGGCAGGGTCGGCGGCGTCGAGCGGGTCGTTGACGGCGATCAGCACGACGGGGCTTTGAATGTCTCCGCTCGCCGCAGTCGCCGCCGGACGCAGCCGCGACCACTGCACGCGCAGTTGGTTGACGAGCCGCGCGGAGAAGACGCGGTTGTCCGTGTAGGCGAGCGCGTCGGAGTCGCGCGTCGTCCCCTGCAAAGCCTCGGCGAGTCGCAGCCCGCCGCCAAACTGCCGCAGGTTCTTCGAGCGTCCGAGTTGATAAAGCAGCGTGCCGTTGTGCGACTCGGTGAAGGTGTGGTCGAGGCGCGCCGACGCGATGTGTCGGCGGAGCGGCGTGCTGACCGTTGCGACAAACGGCGCGAGTTCGGCGCGCGGGTTGGGAGCGGTGGCCGATGTTTCGGTGCGCCGCCCGGCGAGCGTCGTCGGCGCGGGCAGAGCGAATCGCGGATTATTTTCGACCGGCACGAGCGCGTCGATGAAAGACGAATCGAGCGTCGTGTCGTACTCGTAAGCGAAGAAGAAAAACGTCCTTCCGCGTCCGTCGAAGTTGCGCGGCGCGAAATATTTCGAGCCGAACACGACCGGCCCTCCGAGCGTGAATCCCGCGTCGTGTTGTTGCAGCGGCAGACGCTTCAAGCCGCGCCGGTTGCCGTTGAAAGTGTTGCTGTCCAAACTTTCGTCCCGGAAGAAATAAAAGACGCGCCCGCGAAAATGCTGCGACCCGCCGCGCGTCCGCACGTTGACCCGCCCGCCCGACGCGCGCCCGTACTCCGCCGAGAACTGATTGGTAATCACCTGCACTTCTTCGACTGCTTCGAGCGAGGGTTGAAACCGCTCGCGCGCGGCGCGGTCGTCGTTGTTGTCGAAGCCGTCGATGGTGATGTTGTTCGAGTAGGCCGCGCCGCCGGAGAGCGCGAAGCTTCCGGCCTCTTCGGGCGTCGTGCTGCGGCGTTCAGCCGAGGCGCGCGTCGCGGGGTCGCGGTCTTCCGCCACGTCGCGCACCGAAAGAGGTTCTTCGGTGACGCCGCCGAGCGTGAACACGAAATCGAGTGGAGCGCGCGTGTTCGTCGGCAGCGACTCCAGTTCCTCACGCGTCAACGTGCCACCGACCACCGTCCGCGTCGTGTCAACGAGCGGCGCATCCGCCTCGCTCACGACCACCTGTTCGACGCTCACGCCCGCCGGTCGCAACACGAAATCAACCCGCGCCGTCTGCCCCGCCAGCGTCACGAGGTTCGACTTCTCTTCCGACGCAAAACCCGCCGCCGCCGCGCTCACGCGGTAAGTCCCCGGCGCG
>JBGTHJ010000169.1:0-11211 GCA_041746175.1 Pyrinomonadaceae bacterium | reverse complement strand
TGAACTACTGTGGCGCAAGATCAAGTATGAGTGGTTGCCCGTCGGTGCTTACGAGTCGTACAAGGCATTCGTCCAAGCGTTGGATGAAGTGCTCAGTCAAGTCGGTTCAAAATACCAGATAACTTTTGCTTAGGTGCTTATCCTACCTGCGCTTGCTCCGCCAACACGCGCGGCTCCGCGATGCGTTCATCGCATTGGGTTCGTCGAAGAAGTTTTGACAGCTGACCGATTGAAGAGGAACGCCGATGGGATACGGATGGGAAGGTGACCGGGTGCGGCTCGTCCCGCTCGATAAAGAGAAGCATTTCGAGAACTTCCTCCGCTGGTTCAACGACCCGCACGCGACGGAGTGGACGCTGCTCGGCGACCTGCCCCTCTCGCGGCTCGCCGAAGAGGAGTTTTTCGAGAAGGCACAACGGCAGGATGCGAAACATCCGACCGACATCATGCTCGCCATCGAGACGCTGGAGGGCGAGCACATCGGCGTCTCAGGTCTCCACCAAATCAACTGGCGCGACCGCGTTGCGACGAGCGGCACGATCATCGGCGTCGAGAAATATCGCGGGCATGGCTACGGCTCCGACGCGGCGCGCGTCCGTCTCCGCTACGCCTTCGACGTGCTCAACCTTCGGATGCTCCTCTCCGAAGTGATGCCCGATAACACCAAATCGCTCAGGATGCTTCTGAAAGCGGGCTACACCGAGGTCGGGCGCATCCCGCGTCGCCACTGGAAACGCGGCGCGTACCGCGACACCGTGATCCTGATGATCGAGCGTGAGGGCTAACACCAGAGCCGGAGATGTCGCCCGCTCAAGCTTGAACGCGCGGGCACACGCGCCGCGACACGTCGCCAGCCCGCGCGCGGATTGGTCGCCCGAACGACGCTCGATCTTCGTCTGATTCATGGACTTTTTTTCTCTCGCTTCGACATAACCCTACTTGCTCGAATCTTGCAAGAGCGTTGCGAGCACTTAGTTGGAGAATCCAACAAACTCTTGACACCGCGCCCGACTTGGCATAATGTGCCTGCTCTCACCGGGTCGACAGAGAATTTTGTAGTCGATTAGTAGCCCCCGCAAATTCGACTTTCGAGCGGCTGTGCACGACGACCGGGGTCGGGCGCATCTCGCTTGTTACAGAATTGCCAAACCTCGCCGGATAAACGCACGGTGTCGTCCTCGTTTTTGGTTGGGCGTCCCCCGCTCGTCAGCCTTCGATGTGTTCGTCTCAAAAGGGCTAATTATGAAAAACACCTACCGCAAAAGTTTCTTCGTCGCGCTGCTCGCCTTCGCTCTCATGGCGGCGCCGCTCGCCACGACGCGCGCCGCCGATTTCAAACGCGAAACCATCTATCAGATCATCACCGACCGCTTCCACGACGGTGACGCGAACAACAACAACCCGGCGCAAAGTTCCGGCCTCTACGACGCGACCCGAACGAACTGGCGCGCCTACTGGGGCGGCGACCTCGCCGGGGTTCAACAAAAAATGTCGTACCTCGCCGGGATGGGCGTGACGACCATCTGGATTTCGCCGCACGTCGATAATCTCAACACCAACATCCCCGACGGCAACGGCAACCCGACCGCCTCTTATCACGGCTATCAGGGGCGCGACTTCAAACGCGTCGAAGAGCACTCCGGCGACTCGTCGAACGGTTGGACGGTTTTCGACAACCTCGTCGCCGCCGCGCACCAGAACGGCATCAAAGTCATCGTCGATTTCGCGCCCAACCATTCGACGCAGGACAACGCGGGCGAGTTCGGCGCGCTCTACAACAACGGCGTATTCATGGGGAACTACACCAACGACACCAACGGCTACTACCATCACAACGGCAACATCTCGAACTACGACGACCGCTATCAGGTGCAGTACTACACGCTCTTCAATCTCGCCGATCTCAACCAGGAGCACGCGACGATCGACACGTACATGAAAGACGCGGCCAAACTCTATCAGCAGCACGGCGTCGATGGTTTCCGCATCGATGCCATCAAGCACATCACGTGGGGCTGGCAGTACAGTCTCGCCAACACGATTTACACCAACGCCGACAGTTTCATCTTCGGCGAGTGGTATCAGTCCGGCACTTCCGACCCGCTCTACCGCGACTCGTACAAGTACACCAACAAGAGCGGCATCTCGATGCTCGACTTCCCGCTCAACACCGCGATTCGCAACGTCTTCGGCTCGAACGCCAACTTCTCCGAAATCGACGCCGTGCTCGCCGCCGAAGCCGCCAATTTTACGTGGGACGAAGACCTCGTAACATTCATCGACAATCACGACATGACGCGCTTTCTTTCGCTCAACAACAACAACAACCGGCTCCATCAGGCGATGGCCTTCACGCTCACCTCGCGCGGCATCCCCTGCATCTACTACGGCACAGAGCAATACCTGCACAACGACACGTCGGGCGGCGGCGACCCCTACAATCGTCCGATGATGAACGCCTTCTCGACCACGACGACCGCCTACAAACTGACCAACAAGCTCTCGACGCTGCGCCGCAACAACACCGCCATCCCTTACGGCGGACACCAGCAACGCTGGATGAACAACGATGTCTACGTCTACGAGCGCAAGTTCTTCGGCAACGTCGTCCTCGTCGCCATCAACAAGAGCGCATCGACGGCCTACAACATCACGGGTCTCAACACGTCGCTCCCGGCGGGCAGCTACACCGATTATTTGACCAACTTGCTCGGCGGCTCAGGCATCTCGGTCAGCGCGGGCACGGGCGGCAACAACCCCGTGACGGCATTCAGTCTGCCCGCGAACACGGTCGCGGTCTGGCAGTATACGGAGGGCGCATCGACGCCGCAGGTCGGCTCGGTCGGCCCCGTCGTCGGGCAAACGGGGATGAAGGTCACGCTCGGCGGCAAGAACTTCGGCTCGACGATGGGGACGGTCAAGTTCGGCACAACGACCGCGACCGTCAACTCTTGGACGCCGACCAAGATCGTCGCCACCGTCCCCAACGTAACGGGCGGCAACTACAACGTCACCGTCACCAACTCATCGAGTCAGGTTTCCAACGGCATCCAGTTCACGAAGCTGACGGCCACGCTCATCCCCGTCACCTTTACCGTCTACAACGCTTCGCCGACGCAGGTGGGCGACCACATCTTTCTCACCGGCAACACCGTCGAACTCAGCAACTGGGCGACGACATGGGATGCTGCGGTCGGGCCGATGCTCGCACCGAACTACCCGAACTGGTTCTTGAACGTCAGCGTGCCCGCCGGACAGACGATTCAATTCAAGTTCGTCAAAATCGCCGCCAACGGCGCGGTCACGTGGGAGTCGGGCGCCAACCACACCTACACCGTCCCGACGACCGGCACCGGGTTCGTCAACGTCAACTGGCAATATTGAGGCGAGCTACAGCGGTCAAGACTTGAACGGCGAAAGCGCACGAATGGACGCGGGTAAGCTAACTTTTTATCCGCGTCCATTCGCGCGTGGGCAGGCGTTGATTCTGAATTTTTCCGGCGACGGTTATCGCACCGTCGAGAAGTGAAACCGGGCAAGGTTTGCGGGGCTAAAATCGTGAGCAAGTATCTTTTTTTCGCGACGCTGTTCGTCGCACTCGTCATTCAACTTCCGTCGAACGTCGAACGCGCGTTCGCGCAAACCGCGCCCGTCGCCGCACCGCCCGTGCCGCCGGGCGCAAGCGGCACGGCTCGGAAGATTGCCGCCGCGACTTTGAAAAGTTATGTCGGAAGATACGGACTCGAACCCGGCGTCATCCCCATCTCGACGCTCGACGTAACCATCGATCAAGGCGACCTCTGGATCAAACCTTCGCTCGTCAAAAAACGCCGCCTCTTGCCGAAGTCCAAATCAAGATTCATCGACGAGATAGAAGGCACGTCCTACAGGTTCAATAAGGATGCGGAAGGCCGCATCGTGAGTTTGACCTTCCGCTTCGAGGGCAGCGACTACACCGCGCCCAGAATCGAACTCCCCGCGCCGAGCCTCAAAGGCAACACGACCTTTCGACTCAAAGGCTACGAGGACGCCCAACTCGTCGTCCTCGCCGGAAGCTTCAACAACTGGCACGAGTCGCAACTCATCTGCGGCAGAGAGGGCGACGATTGGGTCTATCGCATCGACCTCGAACCCGGCAGATACACCTATAAATTCATCATCGACGGCAACTGGCTGCTCGACCCCGCCAACCCCGAAACCGAATCCGATGACTACGGCGTGATGAACAACGTGTTGGTCGTGGGAAAATAGTCAGGAGTCAGAACAAAAACAACTGCTTCCTGTTTTCATCAGCGTCCGCGTCACCCATTTCCTCGTCAACCTAAACCCCCCAACAACTTTTGCCGTTAACTTTCATACAAACGAGTAAAATCTTACCCTCAAAGTAGATAAATCTGCTTGCCACCGACGAGACTTGTTGTATATTTATTGCCGGACACACTTCAACTGTGCCGCGCGTGAATTGTCACGGCAGCTCTGCCCGATTGAAACTGTATCTGGCCCCTGTCTAGAACAGCGACAACAAACTTTGCATTACGTTCGCCGCGAATTCGGTCAAAGGGTCTGACGCGACGGTTGTTGATGCTGCGGGCGGCGGTGGTGGCGGTGCTGGAAACGGCATCCATCCCGCAAATGCCGTACAGGTAAATACGAGCACCAGTGTGGACACGGCGAAAGCTTTTCGGCAGGATTGACCAAAGTTCCTCATTTCATTTTTCCTTTAGTAAAGGTGGATTGATGCAACCAGCAAGCTGGTTTACCGGCCTTCTTCTCACGAAGTGGGACGGTGAAGTGTGCTTGCAAATTACACTACAAGCACAAAGAAAGGTATGCCTCACATGGCTTTAGCTGAAAAACTACTCCGCCAGTTGGACGATCCCAAACTCACCCATGATGAGCGTGTCATGCTCCGCTGCCAAGCCGCCGCGGAACTCGAACACAGGGGACAATACGAAGCCGCGCGGCAGGCGCTCGGCCAATTGTGGCAAGGGACGGGTGTCCGACCGGTTCTCAACAATCTCGACGAGCGGACAAGCGCGGAGGCATTGCTACGCGTCGGGACACTCACGGGCTGGCTCGGTAGCGTTAACCAAATCAAGGATGCACAAGAGAAAGCCAAAGACCTCATCAACGAAAGTATGCGGTTGTTTCAAACCATAGGTGAAACCGACCGCGCCGCCGCCGCGCAGAGCGAGTTGGGCATTTGCTACTGGCGTGAAGGCGCATACGCCGAAGCACGTGTGGTTATGGAGGAAGCCTTTTCACGAACGCATGATAAGGAACAAAAAGCAAAAGCCTTACTTCGGCATGTGACAGTGGAATTCTCCGCAAGTAGATTCCACGATGCACTTCAGATTCTAACCGATGCAGCTTCAATGTTTCACGATGAAAGTACGGATCACGCCTTAAAAGGCAGATTTCATGGGCTGCTTGCTCTTGTACTAAGCACTCTTGGTTTAGCTGAATCTCGCCAAGATTACAAAGATCAAGCGATCATTGAATACACCGCCGCCATCTTTGAGTTTGAACAAGCAGGACACACAAGTTATCAAGCCCGCGCTGAAAATGACATTGCCTTCCTACTTTATTCCGTCGGACGTTTTGATGAAGCTCAAGAGCATCTTCACACGGCGCGTCGCCTCTTCAGTAAACTACAAGATAAAGGTAGCACAGCGCAGGTTGACGAAACGCGGGCGCGTGTTTTGTTGGCGCAGGGCAGGGTCGAGGAAGCCGAACGCGTCATCCGCGAATCCGTCAGCGTCCTTGAGCACGGCGGTCAGCAATCGCTGCTCGCCGAGTCGCTGATTACGCAGGGCGTGGTGCTGGCACGCCTCGGTCACCATGCCGAGTCGGGCGATGCCTTGCGGCGCGCGATGGAGGTGGCGGAGACGGCGGGGGCTTTGGAGGATGGCGGGGTCGCGGCGCTGACGATGCTTGAGGAGCATGGCGAGCGGTTGTCGGCAGCCGAGCGGCAGGAGCTTTATTTGCGGGCGGACGGGTGGTTGAAGAGGACGCAGGATGCGAGTCATGCGTCGCGGTTGCGTGAGTGCGCGCGGCGGATGGTGGAGTTGGGGCGGACGGCGATAGTCGTGGTAAAGCAGACCGGAACCGGTGCGGTGGCGGTCGAAGCCGGTGAGACGCGTGCGGATGGTGAAGGGTTGGCGGTGTTCGTCTGCGAGGATCAGGGGACGCGGGAGTTGGTCGAGGTGGCGCGACAGTTTGCAGGGACGAAGTTGCCGTTGCTGGTGAGCGGCGAGTCGGGTGTGGGCAAGGAGGCGCTGGCACAGGCGATTCATGATTGGAGCGGGCGGGCGGGTAAGTTTGTGACGTTCGATTGCGCGGGGATCGATGCCGAGGATTTGGAGTCGGAGTTGTTCGGGCATGGCGGTGGGCAGCGCGGATCGAGCGTCGTCGTGCCGCCGCCGGCGGGCGCAGAGAGCTTGCGTGATGAGGGGTCGAGGGCGCGTAGTTTGAGGGACGGAGAGGGTGCCGGGGAAAGGGCACGGGTGTATGCGGGGGTGGTGCGCGAGGCGGAGGGGGGGACGCTGTTTGTCGAGGAGATCGGCGAACTTGATTGGGTGAGTCAAGGGAGACTGTTGCGTCTGTTGGATCGAGGCGAAGTGGCAACGGCGGGAGCAGCGACGACGGAGGCGGCGGACGTGCGCATCGTCGCCTCGGCGCGGGGCGAGTTGGGGCAGTTGGTGGCGCGCGGGAAGTTTCGACAGGATTTGTACTACCGGTTCGAGGCGTTCGAGATCAAATTGCCGCCGCTGCGGGAGCGTCCCGCCGACATCGCGGCGCTGGCGCGTCATTTCGCGGAACTGTTTGGGGCGCGTGCGAAACGGGAGTTGCGTCTGAGCGATGAAGCGGTAGCGGCACTGCGGAAACTGCCGCTGGTGGGGGGCAACGTGCGCGAGTTGCGGGGGATCATCGCGCGGGCGGTGATGTTGTCGAAGGACGAGGTAATCAGCGAAGAGACGCTGGAGTTGGCTTTGCGGCACCGTTCGGGGCGGGCGACGGCGGCGGATCCGTGGGCCGGTTTTACGCTGACCGAAGAGGTGCGACGCTACGAAGCGCAGTTTATCGAGCGCGCGTTGAAGGATGCGCACGGGAGCGTGACGGCGGCGGCACGTCTGCTTGGCTTCAGGCATCACCAGTCGTTGAGTTCGCTGATAAATCTGAAGCACCGGCACCTGCTGGAGTTGCGAACGCCGATCAAGCCGCGCCGTCGGAGCATCATCAAGTGGTGAGCGCGCCTCATTGAGCGAGCGCATGACGGCGCGCACGGCTGCCGAATGGCGACATCAGAAACAGCCGCGAATAAGCGCGGATGAAACGTGGATTCGGACAATCTTTGAGTCTAATCCGCGCAATCCGTGTGAACTCGCGGCCTCTTTTTTTCTGCGGTGCGGGGCTATCGAGAATTGGCGGCGCGGGCGGCGCTGACGGCGGCGCCGATGATGGCCGTTTCGTCGCCGGTCGAGACGACTTCGAGCGCGCTGCCTTGTAGCGGACTCATCTTGACCATATCGTGGAGATAGGCATCGATGATATTGATTTGGATGTGGCGCGCGTTGGGGCCTGAGATGAAAAACTTGCCGGGGCCGTCGATGTGAATGCTGGTGGCGGTGGCGGCAGCGAGCGCGCGGTGCCAGAGTTCGACGAAGTCGCGGCAACGCTCGTCGCCCGCACGCGCCTGCTCGAAGACTTCTTCGGGTTCGAGATCGAGAAAGCGTAGTCGCATCGAGCGATGCCCCATGATGCCTTCGAGATGGCCGACGCCATCGCAGCCGCAAAACTTCTCCTTCGGGTCGAGCGTGACGACGGTGTGGCCGTTCTCCGAGACGGCTTCGCCCTGCGGGTAACGCCCCAGCCCGACGCCGCCGCCGAGAAACCAGACGCGGACGAGTTTGTCGAGATACCCGCGCGTCGCGGCGAGACCGGCGGCGAGCGCGGCGGCATCGTTCAAGACGTGGATGGGCTTCGATATTCCTTTGCCGCCGAGCAGCGCGGCGAGCGCGTCGCCGAGATGGAGGCCTTTCGTCTGCTTGAGATTCGGCGAGTCTTCGATGAGGCCGTGCCGGTTGATGCCGGGAAAGCCAAGCCCGACGGCGTCGATGTCGCTGCCCTCGCAGGCCAGTTCAATCTCGCGCCCGATGTGCTGGACGATCTCATCGACGGGCATCCCACTCAAAACGTCAGACGTGTTTGCGGCATCGGGAAATCTCCGCATCGTGCCGACCACTTTGTTATCTTCCACGAGGCCAACGGCGATGTGTTCGGTCACCAGCGCGCCGATTGATCTGGTCATAAAAGAACCTCCCAAGCGATTGATTTATCCACCCGACGGCTCGCTGATTCGTTCGTCGCGCCTCCCGGCGCATCATATTTTTGCGAGAAGTCTAAGAGGCCGATCAATCATCTCAGTTAAACTTCGTCAACTTGTTGAGGCCGTTGAAGGCGGCGGCTTTGTAGCATTCGGCGAGGGTCGGATAGTTGAAGACGGTGTTGACGAAGTAGTCGACCGTGCCTTTGAGCGCGAGCACGGCCTGCCCGATGTGGATAATCTCCGAGGCGTCTTCGCCGATGATGTGGACGCCGAGAATCTCGCGCGTTTCGCGATGAAAGATGAGCTTGAGTCGCCCCGTCGTGTCGCCGCGAATCTGGCCGCGCGCAATCTCGCGGTAGAAGGCGACGCCAACTTCGTAGGGCACGTCGGCATCGGTCAGTTGCTCTTCGGTTTTGCCGACGAACGAAATTTCGGGAATCGTGTAGATGCCGTAAGGATAGGTGGCGGAGTCGGAGTGGAAGACCGTGCCGAAGGCGTGCCCGGCGGAGATGCGTCCCTGCTCCATCGAGACCGAGGCGAGACTCGGAAACCCGATCACGTCTCCGGCGGCGAAGATGTGGGGCTGCGCGGTGCGGTATTCGGCATCGACGACGATACGCCCGCGCGCGTCGGATTCGAGTCCGGCGGCGGCGAGGTTCAAATCATCGACGTTGCCCGTGCGCCCGACGGCGTAGAGCAGCGCGTCGCCCGACACGCGCTTTTTGCTTTTCAGGTTGGCGACCACCGTGCCGTCGGCCATCTCTTCGACGCTCTCGACTTCCTCGTTGAGCCGGAGCGTGACGCGGTTGTCTCGCAGGTGATAGCAGAGCGCCTCGACCATCTCGGAGTCGGCGAAGCCGAGCAGTCGCGTCTGCTTCTCGATGATGATGACGCGGACGCCGAGCGCGGAGAACATCGAAGCGTACTCGACGCCGATCACGCCGCCACCCACGACGATCAGAGTTTTCGGAATCGAGGGAAGCGAGAAAATCTGGTCGCTGTTGATGATGGTGCGATTGTTCAGCGGGACGAGCGGCGATTCGGCGGGGCGCGTGCCGGTCGCGACGAGGATGTGCGCGGCTTCGTAATCCGACTGCCCGCGCGAGTTCGTGACGCGCACATGATGCGGGTCGATGAAGCTGGCCGTGCCGTTCATCGTCTCGATGCCGTTGCGCGAGAGTTGCGCCATCGTCACGTCGACCTCGGTCTTGATTACCTGCTGGACGCGGAACGAGAGGTCGGCGATGGTGATGTTCTCTTTGACGCGATAGTTCATGCCGTAGATGCTCTGGTATTGATAACCGGAGAGATGCATGACGGCTTCGCGCATCGACTTCGAGGGGATCGTGCCGGTGTTGATCTGCGCGCCGCCGACCACCTCGCGCCGCTCGACGAGAGCGACACGCTTGCCGAACTTCGCGCCCTGAATCGCGGCGCGCTGCCCCGCCGGACCCGACCCGATAACGAAGAGATCGTATGTCTGCATGCTGTGCTCGATGTGTTTCCGGGGACTGCTGCCGCGACGAGGTGGACGGATCAAATTGGCGACGCATGAATCTATTATAGCCACGCGAAAAGTCAAGAACTATTTCGGCGTCAGCCGACGATGCGGAAGTCGTCGAGCGCAAACTGGGGCACGCTCTTTTGTTCGTCGGCCTGACAACTGGTGTGGTTTTGAAATTCCGACAGGTGACAACTAACAGTCGCCTCGTAAATTTTTCCCCCGCCCGCGCTCGCGAATCTGACGCGCCAAAGCTTGTCGCCCATCGGCGCAGAGTCGAGAAAACGCAACTCGTCGATGCCGACTGCGCCTGACTCGGTGCGCGTGAAATACTCGGCGGCCTGGACGTGGTTCGCGTAGCAGCCGCGTCCGCGATAATTGTTAGTGACGAGTCGTTGCGCGGCGTACTCGCCGACGATGCGGCGGCTCGCGTCTTCGGTCGTGTGCGCGTAAAAAAGTCCGTGCGGAAAACAGACGAGGTTGGCGGCGAACCGGTCTCCGCCGACGTGCGACGACTGCCACACCTGTTCGCCCACGACTTCGCGCAAGTGGCTGTAGACGGGCGTCCCGAACTTCGCGCAACACTTGTCGCGTTTGCCGTGCGTGCAGACGAGAAATAGCGGGTCGCGACTATGCGTGCCGCCGGAGAGCGTGCGTCCCGCCGCGACCGAGGCGATGTCGATCTCGGTCAGCCGCGCGTATGATTCGACCTCGAAGCGCACGATGAACGGCTCGCGCTCGCGGCAGCGGACGACGAAGAACGACACCGTATCGCCGCCCATCCGCCCACGCTTGATAAAGAGCACGCGGGATTTCGGGACGATGCTCAAGGTCTGGTTGAAGAAGGCTTTGACTTCGGGCGCGAGCGCGCTTTCGTCGAGAACCTTCGGCCCCCACGCGCCCGCGTATTCGAGCAGCAGCCAGACGCCGCCGGTCGAAGCCGTCCCGAAAGTCTTTTCGGCGGCGGCGCGTGAGAGTTCGGAACAGAAGAAAGATTGTGGCATCCCGGATACGGAAAGAGCGAGGGATCAAGAGCGTAAGCAGCCAAAAGGAAAACACGCGCGCCCGCGCACCGGCGTTTCCCGTCTACCCGTTTCGCCTTTTACTCTTTCCCCCCTTCGTCTGTAATTTCTTCGACGGCGACCAGCCCGTGCAGCAGTAATTCGCAGAGCAGCGCGCGGACGGTCAACTCCGTGAGATGTGGAGCGGCGGTCGCGCACAGTTCGGCGAGCGTGCAGACGCGGCGCGCGTCGAGCGACTGCAAGACCGCGTGCGCGCCTTCGGCGAATCGCCAGCGCATCTTGTTACACGAAAATTCGACGACGCCGTTTTCCGCCTTGAACCGCACGGGGCGCGGCGGCGTCCAGCGTAGTCGCGTGTC
>JBGTHJ010000168.1:0-7021 GCA_041746175.1 Pyrinomonadaceae bacterium | reverse complement strand
GCCGGAGTAGGTCTGCGCGAGTCCGAGCGTGAGACGCGCCATCACGAGCGCGTCTTTTTTTGTCGAGACGAGGGCGATAGCCTGTTGACTGCTGGTTTTGGCATCGTCGAAGCGTCGCTGGCTGAGCGCGATGCGCGCGTCGGCCAGATGAATCCACATCAACAACTCCTGATTGTCGCTCGACCGCGCGATGTCGAGCGCGCGGTCGAGCGAGATGCGCGCCTCGTCGTAACGACCGAGCGGCCACTGCGTCGAGCCGAGATTCAAAAGGTCGAAGCCGATGTCCAGAGTGCTGTTGAGAGTGCTGTTGAGAGACGTGTTGATCGCGTGGCTTTCGGCGAAATGACGAATCGCCTCCGGGTAATGTTCGCGAAACATCTCGACCGTGCCCATGCCGCTGTGCGAAAGCGCAATCTGCGACTTATCCCCGACCGCTCTCGCGAGTTCGAGTTGTTCCTTGAACGCTCGCATCGCTTCGTCGTAGTCGGCTTTTGAATAACTCGCGCGACCGATCAGGATGAGCGAGAGGGCGGCCAGTTTGGGATAGTTTCGCTCACGATAAAACTTCAGAGACTGTGCGGCGTAGGTCAATCCTTCGTCGGTGTCGCCCTGTTGGATGAGAAGGCTGGCGAGCATGAACGATGCCAACGCTTCGTTGGCGAGCGAGCGGTTGCGGCGCGCGAGCGTGAGCGCCTGTGTAAAATAGTTTTTCGCTTCGACGAGGTCTTGCTCGCCACCCCGCACGAACAGCGGGGCGCCCAAATTTACCAGCCCACGCGCGCTGACGCTTTCCATCCCGTTCGACTGCGCGAGTTCGACCGCCTCGCGCGCGTACTGCTGCGCCTGCGGCGTCCGCCCTTCGCTGAACGCGACGTAGCTCAACTGCAACAGCGTGTTGATGCGCTGGAACAGGTTTTTCGTGACGAGCGATAGTTCGAGGGCGCGCTCCAACGCCGCGCGGGCTTCGGCGACGCGGTTGCTGAGGGTCAACATCGCCCCGCGCTGGTAGAACACTTCGGTCTGCCCTTCACGGTTGTTGTTCTGCTCGTAGAGTTCTTCAGCCTTGTCGAAGAGGACGACGGCGGTGGCAAACTTCTGGCTGCGTCCGGCCAACACGCCTTGCCGCAGAAACGCGGTCGGGTACGGCGGATCGAAATTCGAGGCTTTGGAATAACTTTCCAACGCGGCTTGCGTCTGGTCGTTCTTCTCATAGGCGCGACCGAGATCGAGATAGACGCGCGGGTCGTCGGGCTTGCGTCGGGCAATCTCCTGATAGTTTTCGATGGCCTTGGCGAACTCGCGCGTGACGGTCGAAGTAATCGCATCGAGATAGAGAGCGTCGAACTCGTCGAGCGATGAAGGGTCGGGAACGAGTTGGCGTGCGCGCAGCAACTCCTCTCTGGCCTTGTCCCAGTAGTCCAATTCCATCCACGCTTCGGCCAGACGCGCGTGTGCCAGCGCGTATTTATCGTCCAAACCGACCGCCTCCTGAAGCGCGGTGCTCGCGCGGTAGTAGGCTCCGTCGCGCAACTCGTTGACGCCCTCTTCGTACTTCGCCCGCGCCGCCTCGGACGGTTTGTACGGCGCGGGTTTCCAACGCACGACGAAGATGACGAGCATACTCACCATCAGCGTCAGCGCGACGACCGAAGCGATGGACAGACGCGGACGCCGCAGGTTCGCCGAAAGCGTCTGTAGAGCGCTCGACGGCGCCTTCGCACGATTCACCAGACGCCGCGTGCGGACGTTGTCGGCGGCGACCGGCATTCCGGTCTGAAACGAGTTGAGATCGTCGATTAGTTCTTCCGCCGACGAGTAACGCTCAACGGGTTTTTTGGCGAGTAGTTTGAGCGTGATGCGGTCGAGTTCAGCAGGGATGCGACCGTTGAAGCGCGACGGCGGCGGCGGGTTGACGTGGAGCACCTCGCCGCCGATTTCGATGACGTTGCGACCCGAAAACGCCGGACGCCCCGCGACGCACTCGTACATCAACGCGCCGAGCGTGAACAGGTCGCTGCGCGCATCGACGCGCTCACCACGCGCCTGTTCGGGCGAGAGATAGAGCGGCGTGCCGATGACCACGTCGCTGCGTGTCTGGGTCGCCAGCAGCGTCTCGGATTCGGGCGTCGAGGCGTGGCCGTTCTCTTCGTTCAACTGCTTCGCCAGCCCGAAGTCGAGCACTTTGACTTCGCCGCGCTCGTTGATGATGATGTTCGATGGTTTGATGTCGCGGTGGATGATGCCGCGCCGGTGCGCTTCGGCGAGCGCCTTCGCCACGTCTTCGATGATCTCGACCGCCCGCGTGATGGTCAATTCGCTGGCGAGCAGCAGGTCGCTCAGCGTCTTGCCCGTGACCAGTTCCATGATGATGAAGGGGTGGCCGTCCGCCGTCTCGCCGTAATCGTAGATCGCCGCGATGTGCGGATGACTCAGAGCCGACACCGAACGCGCCTCGCGCAGAAACCGCGCGCGATAATGCTTCTCGTCCGACGTGGCGTTGGGAAACTTCATCGCGACGCGCCGCCCCAGATGCGTGTCTTCCGCCAGATAGACGACCCCCATCCCGCCTTCACCAATCTGGCTCAGAATCCGGTAGTGCGAAATGGTTTGCCCGATCATTTAACTTCTGGATGCGTCGCCTTCAGCGACCCGAACAGGAATGAGGAGACGGCAACTGCGCGGCTAACCGACACGCGCGTCAAGGGTCACGAACAAGCGTCACGACCGGATGGGCTTCCCTCCAAACACAACAATTCCATGGCCCCCACATTCTGCGCCAACGCCCCCCGCATTTCAAGATTAAAAACCTCCACCCTTCAACAACTTCACGCACATTTAACCCGCCCACCCCCGCCAACCGCCCCCATGCCTCCACGACAAACCATCAACACTTACAACGACAAACCACCAACAATAACCACGCTTCGCGCCCCGAACTTCACCGCACAGGTAATAGCTCACACCATCTCAGCCCACTTCTGACCCCGTCTCAGCACCCTTCACCCCTGCGTGAAGCGACTTTCACCCTGCCAGAGCGAGCTTTCACGTTGTCTGGAACGACTCCGACCGTGTCTGAGGCATCTTTCGCCCTGTCTCACCCGACTCTCGCGCCGTCCGGGCAAACTTGAGCCGGGTTTAGTTTGGTTCGACCTCCAACCAGTTGACTTGCCTTATAGAACATCACCCTAAACTTTCTTGCCCTATCGCCTATCGAGTCTCGCCACATTGTTTCGCACGGTTACTACCGAAGGATGTTCTTCAACAAGAAACTCACGCAATATCGCCAACGCCCGCTCCAAGTGCGCCCGTGCACCTTCTAAATCTCCGAGGGCTTGCAAGACGAGGCCAAGATTATTTAAATCCGTAGCCACTTCAGGATGATTTGCACCGTAGGCTGTCTCGTCAATCGCCAACGCCCGCTCGTAGTGCGCCCGTGCACCTTCTAAATCTCCGAGGGCTTTCAAGACGAGGCCAAGATTATTTAGACGCGTAGCCACCACAGGATGATTTGCACCGTAGGCTGTCTCGCCAATCGCTAGTGTCTTTTCAAATACAATCTTCGCTTTAGCAAATTCCGCTCGCCCCTTGAAATATAAGCCCGACTGATTTAAAAGACGCCCCACCGCTCCAAGAGCCACCTGAAATTGTTCCGCGTACTCCATTGTCGTCGATGCGTGTGGCAACAGGCTTGAGCATTCAAGCCATGTTCGCACGTCATCACTGTCAAAGGGGAAAGCATCATTCACGATATTCACGGCGGCTTCAGCCCATTGTTTTTTCGCAGCCTCATCCAGACGTTCGCGCAGCACAGCCTGCACGAGACGATGAAAAGAGATGGCGTCGTTGTCCACTTCGGCCAGCGAGTAGCGGCGGAGTGCGGCGACAATTTCATCCAGTGCGAGTGGGTCGGCGACGGCGGCGGCGAGAGTTTCGGGTAGACGCTTCGCGCCGTCGGTGATGATTTTGATGGGGATGTCGTCGGGGGCGAAGAAGGCGCAGAGGTTCATGAAGTCTTCGGCGGCGGTCGTTTTCTCTCTCACTTGCTGAAATGAAATATCCCATGTCGTCGCGACGGTCGCTTGATAGTCCGTGGCGGTCGTGCCGCGTTGCATCAGCTTTGACCAGTAGGGTTTAAGCAAGTCGAGGTATTCAGCGAGCGTGCTGCCTGTCTCTTCAATGTATGCCCCGGCTTGTTCGAGCGCGAGCGGGAGATAACCCAGCGCCTCGGCGAGCAGCGCGGCTGTCTGGCGGTCGGCTTGCGCGGTTCTGTTTAAGAGGAAATCGACGGCTTCGGCGCGCTCCATCACCTTGACGTGCAGGGGACTTGCCACGCCCTGCCAGTGTGCGCTGCGTGAAGTGATAATGACGTGGCCGGTGTTTGATTGGGGGAGATAGCCGCGAATGACGGCGCGGTCTGTGGCGTTGTCGAAGATGAGCAGCCAGCCGGTGTTGTGGCCGAGCCAGTCGCGGACGGCTCGGACGATGAGATTTTGTTGCGGCTCGTTCTTTTCGGGCAGACCCAACTCGGCGGCGAGGGCGGCGTAGTCGGCGGCGAGCGTCGCGGGTTCTTCGGAGCGCACCCACCAGACAACGTCGTAGTCTGTTTGATGCCGGTAGGCATACTCGATGGCGGTTTGGGTTTTGCCGACGCCGCCTAAGCCGTATATGGCCTGAGTAGTCAGTGCGGCGGCGCGTCCCGATGCGAGTTCGGAACGGAGCGCATCGAGCAGTTCAACGCGTCCGGTGAAGTTCGGGTTGCGGTTGTGCGGGATGTTCCAGATGTTCGGCAGCGTGCCGGGGAAGCCCGGGTTTTTTATGACGGAGCGTTGGAGCGCACGCCGAGGGAATTCAGGCGCGGCAGTTGGCTTGGCGCGTTCTCTTCGTACTCCCGCGAGGAGAGCGTTTTTGGCGTCTTCTTCCGGCACGCCGACGAGGTCGATGCGGACGATTTGCGGGAGCAGCCCTTCTAGCTTGCACTCGCGGACGCGCACGGGAAGCAGCGTGCCGTGTTCGCCCGTCGGGTCTTTGGCGAAGGCGGCAAACCATTCGGGTTGGGTGAATCTGGAGTCGAGGTAATCGGGCGAGAGGACGGCGATGGTGCGTTCGGCGTGCGCGGTCGCTTGCTGCATGTCGAAACCGAAATTTGAACCGGGGCGAAAGTCCCACGCTTGGAGCACGGTCGTATAGTTTTCTTGCTCCAACTGCCACGCGATCCATTCCGCCCACTGGCGATCCGCTTTGTTGTAGCTGATAAAGAAGTGTTTCACCGGAGTCGTTGTCATCGTGAGGTCTCTCGAATGTGGGTCAGCATGAGCGCGTTGGCAAAGGGCGAAAGATGATTCTTCTCACGCCGCGAATTATAGCCTTGAGTTTCGGTTCGACCAAAACTTTATCTTGATTTTGCCCGACGGGTGGCGACATACTTCGACATGTTTTGAGCGTTCCTGCTCTCGCGCGTCAACGGTGATTGCGCTTGCCTCTTGACAGTGTGGCGGCTACGGCTACGGCGGCGGCGGCGGTGGTGGTGGTGGTGGTGGCGAGCCACGTTGGTAGACTCATAAACCGAAATTCAAAAGCCCGGAGTCCAAAGTTAGGAACACCTATTCCCCGACTTTCGACTCCGGGCTTTTATAGCGGTTTGCAATTGGGTGAGTGCCGGGAGCGCGAGCGTCCCGCTGGCAAGCGTGCTCGGAGCACGTTCAATGGTTCGCGTTCTCCGAACGCTCATTGTGCGCGGGACGCTCGCGCTCCCAGGCGATGCCGCTCTTTTAGGTGCTACATGCAATTGCAACTTGCTATAGACTTCGGACTGTCTTACTTTCGCGACGCGGGGGTGATTTTTAGTCGGAGGCGACGGCCTTCGCGGACGACCTCGACATCGTATTCCTGCGCGGCCTTCATCTCGGAGAGCGCGTGCGTATAGTCGTAGACGTTGCGTATCTCGCGGCCTGCGAGTTTGACGATCACGTCGCCCGCGAGCAGCCCGGCTTTTGACGCCGGAGAATCGTCGCGGACGGCGTCGAGCTTCATGCCGTCGGTCGTCTCGGCGTAGTTCGGGACGGTGCCGAGGTAGACGCGGAAGCCGACCGCGCGCCCCATGCCTTCGCTGCGCGCGACGGCGTAGGTCGGGCGCGCATCGGACGCATCAATCGACTCCGTGATGCGCGCGACGAGTTGGAGGATGCGCGCTTCGCCTTCGTAGTTGACGCGGTCGGCGGTGTCGGATGGTTTATGGTAATCGTCGTGCGTGCCGGTGAAGAAGAAGAGCACGGGGGTTTGTCGCGCGTAAAAAGATGAGTGGTCGCTCGGTCCGAAACCGTCGTCGTTGAGCGAGAGCGCGAAGCCCGCGCCGGAGGCCGCGCCGGGCGTGCCCGCGTTGTTGGCCTGTTCGATCCACTTCTTCCATTCGGTTGCCGTACCCGCGCCGCCGATCAGCAGGCGGTCTTCGCGGAGCCGCCCGATCATGTCCATGTTAATCATCGCGACCGTCTGCGCGAGCGGCAGCGCGGCGTTGTTGACGTAGAAGTGCGAGCCGAGCAAGCCCTCTTCTTCGCCCGCGAAGGCGATGAAGGCGATGGTGCGGCGGGGTCGCGGTCGCTGCTGCGTGAAGTGGCGCGCGAGTTCGAGCAACCCCGCCGTGCCGGAAGCGTTGTCGTCCGCGCCGTGATGAATCTCGCCCTCGCGCGCCGCGAGACTCCCCTGCCCGCCGTGACCGAGATGGTCGTAATGCGCGCCGATGACGATGACCTCGCGCTTGAGTTGCGGGTCTGAGCCTTCGAGGATGCCGACGACGTTCGACGCCGGACGCTCGCGTCGCACAACCTCGGTCGTGATGCTCAAGGCGACGTTGCGCAGCGGCGCGGAGAAGTTGTTCTGGCGCGGCGCTTGTCCGGTTTGTCGCGCGCCGGAGGCGTCGTGCATCGCGGCGGGTTGCTGTTCGCCCGCGCGCAACGCGCCGATGCCGCGCCGCAATTCGTCGAACGGAAAACCGACCATCGCCGAGGCTTCGATGATGCGGCGC
>JBGTHJ010000167.1:0-14036 GCA_041746175.1 Pyrinomonadaceae bacterium | reverse complement strand
CAGCAGCGTGACGCTCAGCGAGGTGCCGGACGCGGGCGCGTTCGTCGTCGCTCCGGGCGCGTTCGTAACAGGCACGATGGGCGCGGGCGGTTGCGCCTGCGCTATCTGTTCGACGGTGGGCGGGGGGGGGGTCGCGACGGGCGAAGCCGTGACGCTCGGCGGTAACACGGTGTCGGTTAGACCGCCGCCAATTGGGAACTCGTTGGTCGCGAGGGTGGGCGCGGGCGTCGCCGATGGGGTCGGGCGCACGGCGATGTTGACGTTCGCGGGCGTCGGCGTGTTGACGACGACGGGAGCGTTCGTGTTAGTCGTGCGCGGCGGCGTCGAGACGTTCGACTGCTGGCTGTTTGTCGTTGCCGTCGGCGCGCCCGCATCGCCGGGAGCAGTGAAAACTACGTCGAGACGATTGAAGCGTTGATTGACGCGCGCCGATGCGCCGGGCTGCAACTTGAACGAAAGGACAACTTCGTCGCCGCGCTTCTGCACTTTGGTGTCGGAGAAGCCTTTGCCCCGCACGCTGTCGCGCACCGCGCCCGCGTCGGCGTTTGGAATCGACACGTAAAAGCGGTCGCCGCTACGATAGGCCGAATAGTTGTTGAGCGCGTCGGTCGAAGTGATGGTGACACGCGAGCCTTGCCCCGCATCGGCGCTCGAAAGCGGGGTCAGTTTGGCTTTCGGCTTCGGTTTGGACGCATCGGGCGTGGGCGCAGCAGTCGACGACGCAGCACCCGTCTGAGGCGCAGGCGACGGACGACGCGCCCGTCTTTGCGCGTCCGCCTCAACGCCCGCGAAAAACAGGAGCGCGGAAACAAAGGCTATCGAAGCGATGATTGAGCGTCGCATGGCACTTGGAAGCGGGGACGGATTTTGTGTTTGGGGCATCGCAGTCGTAAAGGTTAAATGCAAGAGACGGAAGCGTTATTATGCAATAAGCCGGGTGCTCTTGTCATCAAGTCATTTCTCATCAAACCATTTCCGCGCCCGTCAAATTATCGTGGAGCGTCGAATGGTGGGATTTGTAAACTGTTTCGAGAATCGCCGCGCGGACACTTTCCGGGACGCTGCCGTTCTTCGCGAGTTGGCGAAGATACGAAACCAGTTCCGGGTGCTGTGTCAGCCCGGCAAGACGAACCGCGACCAAACGCACGTCGACATCCGGGTGATTCTCAATGGCGTGGAAGACGGGTTTCGTCTCGTCGGCTTTGACGAGCAGCGTCACCATCGAGAAGGCTTCATACGCCTGACGACGATCATCGCTCGCCAGCCGATCAATCGCCCGCTCTGCCATCCCCGAAGCGACACACGCGTGCGCCACGCAACGCAGCGTTACGGGGTCAGCCGTTTCGATAACGCGCGCGTAGGCGTCGGCGCGCTCGAAACTCAGACGCGAGAGGGCACGCGCCGCCGCCGCGCAAACCTCGCGCGATTCGTCGGCCAGCGCGGTCAAGACCGCCACGAACACCGACTCGTGATTGATGATCCCCAGACTGGTGATGGCAGCGGCACGCACCGCCGGAGATGCGTCGTTCAACGCCATCGCCGACAGCGCATCGACCGCGCGCTGTACCTGAAACTGCGCGAGCGATTGCGCGGCGGCAATACGCGCTTCGACATCCACGCTTTCGAGTCGTTCGAGCGAATCGGCGAGCGTTTCGTCTTCGAGCCATTCGGGTAGTTGCTCAACCGCCCCGACCGGGTCGAGGTCGATGATGTCGCCCGTGAACCCGTGACCGCCGAGCGCGAACGTCCGGCTCTCGTGCGAGCCATTCCACTTCATTTCAACCGCTTCGACCGAGCACGCATTGAGCGCCGGGCAGATCATCGCGGGCGGGATTTCCGGATGCCTGCGCGCCATGTCGATGAGCGCGCCAATGGCCGACGGCAAACCGAGCGCGCCGAGGCTGGAAACGACTTCCGTCCGCACCAGCGCGTCTGTGTCGTAGAGAGCTTCGAGCAGGAACGGCAACGCCGACTCCGACCTGATCTCGCCGAGCACGCGCGCCGCCGAAACCCGGTCGTAGGTATCGGACGATAGCAACAGCGTCGCACTCTGCCGCGCGACGAATCCATACTCTTCGAGCGCGAGCCGTGCCCGCCGGTGGTTGTCTTCGCCGAGGTCGTGCGCGCGAAGCATCTTGACGAGCGACGCCTCGACCGCGCGCCGGTCGTCCACCGCACGCGACGCCACCGTGTCGATGCTGTGCGCCTCGCCCGACACGAGTTTGCTCACCTCTTGATCGATGCGATACGCGCCGAATATCACCGCCGGCAAACTCGAAACGTGCGAACGCACCTCCGCCCGCCGTTCGACTTTCTCAAGCGCGACCGCGTGCCCCTTGCCGTTGCCGTTGCCGTTGCCGTTGGCGATTGCGTTCGACGAATGGCCGTTGGTTTTTTCAACATTAACGCTTGCGCCATCGCCCTGGCGACGCTTGAGGAAATCGAACGTGCCCGGTGCTTCGGTGCCCGCGACGACCAGCGCCGTCTTCAAAGTCAGTTCTTCTCCGGCGATGTTTGCCGGGACACGACGCCGACGCGCGACGAACAGAAACACCGCGACGCCCAACGCGACCACCACCACCAACGCGCCCATCAACGAGAAGATGCCCGGCGGCGTTGCGGGCTTCGGCATCCCCATCGGCGTGCCCGTACTGGTTTGCGTCTGCGTCACGAGCGGCGGTTCGAGGGTCGTACTGAGTGACGCGGTGTTCAGCCCGTCCGAAGAATAAGGAGACGCCCCGTCGCCGACGTGAAACGCGCTCGCGGACGACGCATCAGAAGAATTCACTTGAGCCGACCCGGACGACTCAGGTCGCGTCGGCAGCGGTTCAAAAGCCGTCAGCGGCAACGGCGACTCCGACTTCGCTGGAAGCGACGACCTCCTTGCTGAATCATTCGACACCATGCTCGCATTGCGCGTCTGCGTCTTGAGCGGGGCGGCAATGGGCGCGATAGCGCGGCTGTCATCAACCTTTCGCGGCAGACGTTCGCGCACGCGCGCCGTCTCGCGCGAAGCCGGCGGTGGCGTCGAAACCGGAAGCGGCGCGCTCGCCCTCGCCTCTTCATCGAGTTGTCCGTTGACGACGAGGTCGAGACGGTTCGAGCCGGGCTGCACGGTGACCTTGCTGCCGCGTTTGACCGGCACGATGATCTCCAACGAGTCGCCGATGCGCTGCACTTTGTAACCGCGTCCCGGCGGCAAAGAGGTGCGCCCCTTGTACAGGACGACGTGAAAACCCTGTTCGTCTTGCCAAGTCTGCGCGCGCGTCAGCGAACTGTCGGCGGAGATTGAAACCACCGATGCCGTGTTCGATGTCCGCGCCGCGACGACGCCCGTCACCTCGATTGGAGAGTCCTTGGCGCGACGTTGCGCGCGGGGCGTCCCCGG
The DNA here is from genome assembly GCA_041746175.1 of Pyrinomonadaceae bacterium. Lineage (GTDB taxonomy): Bacteria > Acidobacteriota > Blastocatellia > Pyrinomonadales > Pyrinomonadaceae > JBGTHJ01. The sequence continues at coordinate 10,648 of JBGTHJ010000167.1, read as the reverse complement.
CAGACAGAGAGCGACCGCTGCGCCTCTGGCTAGAGCGAAACCGAGACGCATCCGCCCGGAGATTGTGGCTGTTGAGTTTCGCATAATTTTGCACCCGGTAAAGCTGTCTGAAAAAACCTCGTTGGTGGCTGGTGTTTGATGGGCGGGAAAGCCCTGCGGATGAGGTGAGGCGCGGGCGCGGATTATTTGGCCCGCCGTCTCGTGTGCGGCGTCTTCAAGCCGCCCCAAGCGGGGCGTTATTGCCCGCACGTCGGACGGTTACTGCTCGAACCGCATGTGTTGGTGGAAAGAAAGAACGCGAGCGACTACTGGCGTTCGTCGCTGAATTTGTAGCCGATGCCCCAGACCGTCAAAACCAACTGCGGGTTTTCGGGGTTGTCTTCAATCTTGGCACGCAGCCGGTTGATGTGAGAATCAATCGTGCGGTCGTAGCCTTCATAGGAGTAGTCCCAGATTTTCTCCAAAAGATATTTGCGCGGGAAGACGCGCCCCGGATTGGACGCGAAAAGCCGCAACAACTCGAACTCTTTCGGAGTCAATTCAACCTGCCGGTCGCCGACGCTGACCTCGCGCTTGGCCGGGTCGATACGCAAACGACCGCGCACAATCGGCGCTTCCTCGCCCGTCCCCTCGGTGCGCGACGCTGAACGGACGCGCCGCAAAACGCTCTTGATACGGGCTTCGAGTTCGCGCAACGAGAAGGGCTTGGTGATGTAATCGTCCGCGCCCATCTCAAGACCGAGAACTTTGTCGACCACGTCGTCCTTCGCCGTTAGCATCAAAATCGGGATATACGGAGCCTTCTCACGCAACTCCCGGCACACCGCCAACCCGTCCATCTTCGGCAGCATCAGGTCGAGCACGATGGCATCCGGACGGTCACCGAGCGCCGCCTGCACGCCCGCCACGCCGTCAACCGCCGTCTGGACGTTGTAGCCCGCACGCGAAAAATATTCGGTGATGGCTTCGAGAATCTTCTCGTCGTCTTCGATAACGAGCAGATTCATCCTGCGGTCGCCCGCTTCGGGTCTCTCTTCGTCCACGTCTTTTGATCCGAATTTACTGGAAACAGGTGTTGTCATCAGTGACTTTTCAATCGGGAAAGCGAACGGAATTCCGATCTCCCGGCTCGCTTGAGGGACGCGAGGGCGTCCGAACTGTTAACGAATATAGCAGGACAATCCGAATGAATACAAGTGTTAAGTTGTCCCGGTGCGGTATCATGACAAGCCCCGCCCCCGCGCTCACCCTTCAAATGGCGACGCCGATGTGATATGTAGACGAACAAATTTTCAACCATTCGCCCCCGAGATTTCCGTCCGCCCGACGACCGGCGGCGACGCGCAGAGACGCGCAAACCGAAAGGACAAACATGACCCACGACGAACGACAGACACTCATCACCAAGTACGGAGCGGGCTACAAAGAAGTGGTCGGCAGCCTCGACGGATTCCCTGAACAAGGTCTGACGGCGCACCCGCTGGAAGGCAAATGGAGCGCGTGCGAAATCGTGCACCACCTCGCCGACAGCGAAATGACCGGCGCGATACGTTTGAGAAAGTTGCTGACCCAAGACCATCCGACGATCGAGGGCTATGACGAGGAAGAGTTCGCGCGCCGCCTGCACTACAACGAACGTCCCATCGCGCCCGCGCTCGAAGCCCTGCGTGCCGCCCGCGCGACCTCTGCCCAAATCATCGCCGCGCTCGCCGAAGACGACTGGAAGCGCGAAGGCACGCACACCCACAGCGGTCGCTACACCGTCGAAGACTGGCTGAGAATCTACGCCGCCCACGCGCACAATCACGCTTCGCAAATTCGCCAACTCCGCCAGGCGTCGGATTCAGAAGTTCGACGAGTCGGTGACGGACGATAGACCGTCGCCGGCTAGTTGATGGTTAGTCGCTTGTCGCCTGTCGATAACGGGTCAATCACGCGCCGCCAGTCGCCGACGCTTCCTTGACAAGAAACGATGCGGGCGAGCACAATCGCGGCACGCCCCGGACGCTCGATTTATTGCCGTTGCAGAAATCGCCGTCGAGCTAACCGACATGACCGTCTCACAGCCCGTAACCCAAACATCTCTCGACGCTCTCACGCTCGTGCAGCGCGGCAAAGTCCGTGACGTGTACGAAGTCGATGACGCGCGCCTGCTCATCGTCGCCACCGACCGCATCTCCGCCTTCGACTGCATTCTCCCCACGCACATCGCACGCAAAGGCGAAGTGCTCACCTCGCTCTCGCGCTTCTGGTTTGAACGACTCGCGCACATCGTGCCGCACCATCTCATCACCAACGTCGTCGAACAGATGCCGGAGCGCGTCATCAGGCACGCCGAGGTCGTGCGCGGACGCTCGATGCTCGTCCGTCGCACAGAGGTGTTTCCCGTGGAGTGCGTCGTGCGCGGCTATCTCGCCGGGTCGGGTTGGAAGGATTATCGCGCAACGGGCGAGGTCTGCGGACATCGCCTGCCCGCCGGGCTAGTCGAATCCGACAAACTGTCTGAACCGATTTTCACCCCCGCCACCAAAGCCGCACAGGGTCACGACGAGAACATCAGCGAGACGCGCATGTGCGACATGATGGGTGCAGAGACGACCGCCCACCTGCGCGACACGTCGCTCGCGCTATACAGAGAGGCGGAAACCTATGCGCGCAGCCGTGGCATCATCATCGCCGACACGAAGTTCGAGTTCGGACGCGACCGGGATGACCGCATCATCTTGATCGACGAAGCGCTGACGCCCGATTCATCGCGCTTCTGGCCGGTCGGCGAATACCGCCCCGGCAACTCGCCGCCGTCTTTCGATAAACAGTTCGTTCGCGACTATCTCGAAACGCTGGCGTGGGATAAACGACCGCCCGCGCCGCCGCTCCCGCCCGTCGTGGCCGAAGCGACCACCGCGCGCTATCTTCAAGCCTTCCGGCTGCTGACAGGCAGCGACCTTTAGCAAGGGTGATCGGACGACCGACGCCGCAAGATAAATGATTGTCGGCGATTCGTAGTCCAAACGTCCGCTGGAAATCGCAACCCTTTACACCGATGACTTTTTTCGACTTCGTCGTAGTTGCGCTCGTCGGCGCGTCGGTCGTGGCAGGCGCGCTACGCGGGCTGGTTCGCGCGGCTCTGGTCGGCGCGGCGCTCGTCATCGGCGTCATCGTCGCGGCGCGCGGTTACGAATTGATCGGGCGTTTCGTGCGCGGGTTCGAGTTAGTTGAATCGGTCGCCGCGGCCAATGTCGCCGGATTTTTGCTCATCGTGGGCGTCGCGCTCGTCGCCGGATTCGCCGCCGGGAGATTGTTCCGAGGGGGGTTGCGACGCGCGCATCTGGAATGGTTCGATTACGCCCTCGGAGGCGCATTTGGCTTCGTGCGGGGTGTGGCCTTCTGCTCGGTCATCTTTCTCGCGTTGACCGCTTTTCCCGTGCGCATCGACTCGGTAGCCGAAGCGCGCACCGCGCCCATCCTCGCGGAAGGCGCGCGACTTCTGACCGCTTGCACCTCGCCGGAGTTGCGCGCACGCTTTATTTCAGAATACCGGCGACTGACCGCTTGAACGGATGTCAAACCGGGGAATCCCCCCCGCAATCGAACTTTATATCAAATTCGCTGGAGCGACTATGCAGATACGCACACGCCTTGAGGCGCTTATCGACGAAATGCTCGACGGCCAAATCATGCTCGACGAGGCTCTCGCCGAATTTGAAAAACTCTATATCCAGAAGGCCCTCACGCGAAACAAAGAGCACCTCTCACGCACCGCCACCACGCTCGGCATCCACCGCAACACGCTCTCGAAACGCGTCGCGACGTACAAAACTCAAGAACGTTCTCGCCCGGCCAGTTCCCCCGCCCGCCGCTCGCGATAGCTTCGCAGCCCTTTACTTCAACAGGACTGTCTAAATCAGAGAAGAGACACCCTCAATCGACGCAAACGCGAATACGCCCTGTTCCTTAAAGAGTTGGCGGCGCAGTATCCGGCAGCGGAGAAAATCCGCTTGGTGCAGGACAACCTGAACACGCACAACCTGAGTTCCTTATACGAGACCTTCACGGCGGAAGAAGCCTTTGCCCTCGGACAACGCTTCGAGTTTTATTACACGCCGAAGAAGGCATCGTGGCTCAACATGATCGAGATCGAGTTCTCAGCCATCGCCAGGCAATGTCTGCATCGGCGCATTGCGAGCAAAGCAGAACTGGCGCGAGAGGTTTCAGCGATTGTCAAAGAGCGAGCGGAGAAAGCCATTAAAATCGAGTGGCAGTTTTCCATCGCATCGGCGCGCACCAAGCTGAACCGGCATTACGAACAGGTTCAAGCCGCGAACATCAAATCTCAAGCAACTTAAATTACGCTGTACTTAGTTGAGCGTTTTCAAGTCCCGTATGAAGTTAGGCGACACGTCGTTATGCCGAACACCGAGACAGGTCAACGGACAACGGGCGGATACAGAAAGCGGTTAAATCACCGGACATTCCGTACCCGCCCGTTCACCCACCGTTAGGGGGGCAGCACCCGTTCAAAGGCGCGCAAAATTGCGGTCGAAGCGCGTCGCCCGGCTGCGTGTCATTGTTTATGAGTTGTCGTCGGGCGGGACGACCAGTTCCTGACCGACCTGAATCTTGTCGGGATCGCTCAATTTGTCGCGATTGGCGTAAAAGATACGCATGTATTCGTCAGCGTCGCCGTAGTGCTGCTTGCTGATCTTGGAGAGCGTGTCGCCCGACTTGACGGTGTAAGATTGACCGCCCTGACTCGCGCTACTCTGATTGACACTGACCTCGACCGTGATGTCGTCGTGGCTGGGGTTAACTAATTTGATCTGATCCCAGAGCTGGTTCTTCGCATCCTCGGACGGGGCGACACCCTTGATATAGAGCTTATCGTCTTGAACGTGCACATTATGGAATTGTATGTGTAACTTGTCGGCAGCGTTCAAAACCGTCTGGTATTTGCCGCTGAGTTGAGAGAAGCGTTGTTGACCGTTGGGGTGCTCTTGAGCTTTGGAAGCTCCGCGCCCGAACATTTTATCGAATAGTCCCATCTTTTCATCTCCTTTGAATTTTAAGCGTACGTTTTAAGACACCCGCCGGCGTCCACGGCCCTGTCAACCACAAATAACGTGCCACTTGGTTTAAAGTCGCAGTAAAAAGTTGATTCGTTAAAACGCGGCGGCGAAGCGTCGGACGACCGTGGCGCGGCTTTTGCCTATTTCAAGCCGATGCCTAACAAACACATCGAAATCGTACAGGTTCACTGCTGACTGTGCGAAGGGTATGTTTGAAGATTAACATAGATTGAAAACGGAGGAAGAAAATGTTAGCAATCCTGAGTTGGATCGTGTTCGGTTTGATCGCTGGTGTGATCGCTAAGGCCATTATGCCGGGCAAAGACCCTGGGGGCGTGATTGTTACTATACTCCTGGGCATTGTCGGCGCCGTCATCGGCGGCTTTATCGGAAACCGGTTTTTTAGTGGTGCAGATGCTACCGGTGAAGTCAGCAGTCCGGGCTTTCTAATCAGCCTCGTATTGGCCGTCATTGGTGCCATCATCGTGCTGGCGGTCTATCGCCTCGTGACGGGGCGTAGCCTAAAGGCTTAACAAGTCAGTCACACTACTCTTTCGTCAGCGCGGTCTCGTGCGATTTGCGACGTGCGAGCCGCGCTTGTTTTTATTTAATTTTTGGCTAAGCCTCTACCTCACAATATTTGCAGACACAACCACCTCCTTTCGACAGGTTCTGGCGATTTGTTGTCCCGGCACAGTTTACTTGGCAAGCTTCGCTCACGCGACACTGAATTCGTCCCGACGATTTAGCCAACGGACACAGCAAGTCGAAGTTTTCCACACCTGCGACGCATCCACTATCCCTCTATCCTGTTGTTCTATCCTCTTTTCAAGGCGACGTGCCCACGTCGCGGATTTCCGTTCGCTATTTGTTCGCCATGTCAATGGCTTAGCAACGCTTACTTCAAGTAAATGATGAACTTAGCCCCTTAAAACATTGGAAAGAAAAGTCTTTACAGGCTGTAGAGTAAATGTTAAATTCCCGCCACTTGGTTGCTAAACTCTTGAGCAACAAAGGATTGAACACAGTTTGTACACATTCCCTTGTGGCGTTCGCTATTCGTAGCCACATCATATTGCACAAAGGTTTGTTGGCGGTCAAAACAGGCGACAACCAAACATGGTTATTGATTTCAAAACAACCGGACGGTTGGCACATGTCGCCGACGAATTCACGCCCGACAACATCGAGCGTCTGATGAGTATGGATGGACAATGTTCGCGTTCGATCTTCATCAACCGGTTCGTGGCTTCTGATGCGCACAATGTGGGCGCGGAGTCGCTTGTCGGCGTCCATCCGAAATCGAATTTATAAATAGACCCGGAGGTGTTTTCTTGAACAAGGCCGCAAATTCTTACTGGACTGATAATCGCCTCGCCGCACAGCGTCCGATGGCGCGTTCGATGACACTGCTTGTGCCCGCCGCGCGAGAACTTTCGCGACCCGTCGTCGGGGGCGCGACGGTTGGTCGCGCCAGCGCGCGGCGTCGCAGATTCACGGTTCCGTCGTGGGCCGTCTTCTGTATGATTATCATGACGACGTTTGCGCTTTGCGTGACGGTGACGATGCGCACACACGCCGAAAAGCGTTTCGCCGTCGAGAAGTTTGAGCGAATGAACTCGGATGTGCAGGCGTTGCGCAACACGAACGCGGCAATCGAGCGCGAGTTGAGACGCTTGCACAACGACCCTCGCGCCGTCGAAACCGCCGCACGCACAAAGCTCAACATGGTGCGCGCGGACGAGATCATCGTCCCGGTCAAGTAGATTCCGGTGGCTAGCGCTGTTGGCAATGAAGCCAGCTACCGTTGAAACCAGTGCCGCGCAGAAGCGTGAAAGTTACTGTTGAAGGCTGTGCCTAATTTTTGAGTTTCCGCTGGTCGCCCGCCGATTCGGTATCCGCTCTTTCTCTGCTTGTTTGACACGCCTACCCGTCAGTGCGCGGTTGTAAGTTCCGACTCGCAACCGCGCAACCTTTCTTGCAGGAAATCGTTTAGCGCGTAGCAAACCATGCGGTTGACACTCATCTGAGCGTCAACTAATATCTGACTTCTCAATAACGAATCCTGTATCAAATTAATTTTCACGATGCCGCCCGCGCGGTCGGAGAGTTTGAGGGAGCCATGTCTGAAATTAAAGAGGCAGCATCGCCGGAGCACGCCGCCGTCGAACGTTGGGAAGAGGAAACGCTGGCGCCCGTGTTAAAGAAGCTACCGGAACGCAAGACGCGTTTCGAGACGGTTTCGCTCGACGACGTGAATCGTCTCTACACGCCCGCAGATGTGTCCGGCGTTGACTTCGCGCAAGACACGGCTTTCCCCGGCGAGTTCCCTTACACGCGTGGCATCCACCCCACGGGCTATCGCGGCAGAATGTGGACGATGCGCCAGTTCGCGGGCTTCGGCACACCGGAAGAGACCAACGCGCGTTTCAAATACCTGATGAAGCAGGGACAGACCGGACTCTCGGTCGCCTACGACCTCCCCGCGCTAATGGGTTACGACGCCGATTCCCCGCTCTCGGAAGGCGAAGTCGGCAAGTGCGGGGTCGCCGTTTCGTCGCTCGCCGACATGGAGGTTTTATTCGACGGCATCCCGCTCGAAGATGTCACCGTGTCACAGACCATCAACGCACCCGCGTCCGTCTTGCTGGCGATGTATCTGGTCGTCGCCGAAAAGCAGGGCGCGGACTGGTGCAAGATTTCCGGGACGCTACAGAACGACATTCTGAAGGAGTACATCGCACAGAAGGAATGGATCTATCCGATTCGACCGGCGATGAAACTGGTCATCGATACGTTCGAGTTCTGCACGCGGCACGTGCCGAAGTACAACCCGATTTCGGTGAGCGGGTATCACATTCGCGAGGCGGGGGCGACCGCGCTTCAGGAACTCGCGTTCACTTTGCGCGACGGCATCGAGTATGTTCAATGGGGCGTCGATGCCGGACTCGACGTTGATGAGTTCGTGCCGCGCATCTCCTTCTTCTTCAACGCGCACAATGATTTCTTCGAGGAGATCGCCAAGTATCGCGCCGCGCGGCGCATCTGGTCGCGGACGATGCGCGACCGCTTTGGCGCGAAGAACGTGCGGACGCTGCAAATGCGTTTTCACACACAGACGGCGGGCGTTTCGCTCACCGTGCAACAGCCGCTCAACAACATCGTCCGCGTCGCGATTCAAGCGCTCGCGGGCGTGCTCGGCGGAACTCAGAGTCTCCACACGGACGCTTACGACGAAGCGCTTGCGTTACCGACCGACCGCGCCGCGCTGATCGCTCTGCGCACGCAGCAAATCATCGCGGAGGAGACGGGCGTCGCGAACACGGTTGACCCGCTCGGCGGTTCTTACTTCGTCGAAGCGCTGACGAAGAAGATGGAAGACGGCGCGCTGGATTATTTCGCCAAGATCGACGCGATGGGCGGCATGGTCGAAGCGGTCGAGAAGGGTTTCCCGCAACGCGAGATTCAAGATTCCGCGTATCAGTATCAAAAGGCGGTCGAGCGTGGCGACCAAACCATCGTCGGCGTCAACAAATATCAGATGAGCGGCGAAGAGTCTGAAATCCCGATTCTCGTCATTGACGAGGGCGTGCGCGACCGCCAGATGGAGCGCCTCCAACTGACGCGCGACCGGCGCGATGCGGGCGCGGTTGCAGGCGCGCTCGAGAAACTGAAACAGGCGGCGCAAACCAACGACAACACGATGCCCGCAACCATCGAAGCCGTCCGCGCCTACGCCACGCTCGGCGAAATCTGTGATGCGCTGCGCGACGTTTACGGGCTGTACGAAGAACCGGCCTTTTAGAATTTATTCGTTTGCTCGTTGACTCATTCCAGCCACGAGCAAACGCGCCGATGAGCCAATGAGCCAATCACGAAAAATTCGCGTCCTCGTCGCCAAGCCTGGTCTGGATGGTCATGATCGTGGCGCCAAAATCATCGCCCGCGCGTTGCGCGATGCGGGGATGGAAGTTATCTATACGGGACTCCGGCAGACGCCGGAGATGATCGCGGCGGCGGCGCTGCAAGAAGACGTTGACGCGGTCGGCGTCTCGATTTTGAGCGGCGCGCACAATACGCTGTGCCCGCGCATCATCTCGCTTCTGCACGAAAAAGGGATGGACGATTGTCTGATTCTGGTCGGCGGCATCGTCCCGCAGGAGGACATCGCGCGGCTCAAGGCGCAGGGCGTCTCCGAGGTGTTTCTGCCGGGCACGTCGACCGAAGACATCGTGACGTTCCTGCGCGAAAACGTCCGCCCGCGCGCATGACCTCCGAAGCGGAGAGCGGCGCAGAGAACGAAGACGGCACGCCGCCTGTCAACGTCGATGTTCGCGAACGTCTCGCCATCATTCGTTTCAACCGCCCTACCCAACGCAACGCGCTCTCCGTCGCCACGCTCGAAATTCTCGATGCGGAAATCGCCGCGCTGACCCGACGCACAGACATTTCAGCCATCATCTTCACCGGCACCGACGATGTTTTCGCAGCGGGCGCGAACATACGTGAGATTGCGTCGCTGACGCCCGCGACGGCGAAAGAGTTTGCGTGGCGGGGTCAGAGTCTCTTGCAAAAAATCTCCGACGCGAAGCAACTGACCATCGCCGCCGTCAGCGGTTATTGCATGGGCGGTGCGCTCGATCTCGCGCTCGCGTGTGATATAAGAATTGCCGCGCCGAATGCACAATTTTCACATCCGGGTGTGAGTTTGGGAATCATCACCGGCTGGGGCGGAACGCAAAGACTGCCGCGTCTGATCGGCGAAACAAACGCGCTCGAAATGTTTTTGACGGCAAAAAGAGTTTCTGCCGAAGAAGCTCTGAACATCGGTCTGATTGATGAGATTAGTGAAAATTTAGTGAATGCTTCTATGAAATTATGATAATCTGTTTTTTAATTACAAGATTATGAAAAGTAAAGTCAAAAAAAATTTGGTTACATTATCAGTCATATTTTCTCTCACCATTTTTGCTTTGGCATTTACGCCGCATTTTACCTGTGCCTGCGGTCAATATGAAGACGGTTCGTATTTAACTCATTTTATAAATTCAGTTTCTGAAAAAGTGTTGGGCAAACCTGTTATAGAAAAAAATAAAAAACCGTTTCATTGATTTTGTCCGAATAATTTGATTGCAAATTTATAGTTTTGTGATTCATCATAAATCTATGAAAAAATTTGCAGTCGGTTCTGTTTTTATAAAACTCATTCTCTTATATACATTTTTCGCGTTTACGTTTTCTTCCTGTCAAAGCGCACAACTTGCCGAATCGGAAATCTCGCCGACACCGACCGCCACGCCGCAAAATGCGAACGACAATATTAATCGCCCAACGAGCGAACCTTACAAAGGTGATCTTTCAATTTTTGAAGGCGAGAAACGCGCTGAGAATTCACAGATCGAGCGCGTGATGGACATTTTGAAAATCTCCGGGGGTAAAACGATTGCCGATCTCGGCGCAGGTTCGGGCTGGTTTACGGTTCGAGCGGCGAAACGTGCCGGAAAAACGGGAAAAGTTTATGCCGTCGAGATCAGCGAAGACGCGATCAAATACATCAACGAGCGCAAACAAAAGGAAAACCT
>JBGTHJ010000166.1:0-2359 GCA_041746175.1 Pyrinomonadaceae bacterium | reverse complement strand
GTTGCCGGCGGCGAGCGTTGTGGCGGCGTCGGGGACGGGCGACGACGAGCGTCTGGTGCGGCTGATTCGCGGCTCGGACGGCTTCGACCGGATCGCGCGGGCGCGTATCTTTCTTGAGACGTTCGCGCGCTCGCCGCTGCGCCCGGCGGTGCTCTTGCTGTTCGGCGACGCGAACCAGGAAGCGGCGGGAAAACTTTCGACCGAAGCCGGACGACGGCTCGACGCGCGCGAGATTGCGGCGGGCGGCGCGCCCCCGCACGCCTACTTTTTGAACTACAACGGACTCGACCGTTATCGTCGTCACGGGGTTGTTTTCGTCTTCGACCACGCGACCAAACGATTTCACTACGACGGCGCGAGCTGGCGCGAGCTTCTCCGCCACTACCCGCGCAGCCCCGAAGCCGCCGGGGCGCGGCAACGACTCGAAACGCTTGCCGCGTCGAGCCGTCAATGAGTTCTTTGACGACTCCGGGGCGGCGACGAACGACGCCTTGCACGCGCAGAATCTTGCGCGTCGCGTGATAAGCCACCGGCGGGGCGCGCGCAGTTTTCGGAAGCCACGCTTTCAACGTCGAGCCGCGAACGAGCGCGGAATGCCGGAGCGCGACGCGGTTAAGTGTCGCCGGTCAGAACCGCGTGAAGAGCTATTGGAATATCGAGCCGATGGTGTAAATTGTGTGGGTCGCGGTCAACTTTCAACATCGGAAGCGAGGAAGTGGAAAATATCGAGCGCACCCAGTTCGTAGTTTTAACCGGACACCTTGACGACCAGCCGTTGCCCGACCTCATCAGACGCTTGCGCGCGCAACGTAGGTCGGGTCGGCTGCAAGTCGAATACGCGGATGCTCCCGGCTCCTTTTTCTTCGAGGACGGCCAACTCGTCGATGCACGGCTCGGAGCCTTGCGCGGCGTCGAAGCGCTCTACGCCGCGCTCGCGCTCGACGGCGCATCGTACAATTTCAACCCGCTCGTCAGACCTCCCGAACGCAACATCGACGGGCAGGGACGGAAGTTCATCTGGGACTTGATCGAAGCCCCGCGACGTGAAGGTCTGGCCGAAATCAAAGTCGCGGGGAGGGAACTCGATAGTCCTGCGACGGTGACCGCGTTGCGCCAGAGCGCGCCGCTCCAGTTGCCGCCCGTCGCCGAACTGGTGGCTCCTCTGGAGCAACGCCTGACGGCGGTGGAAGAAGCCATTAACTCGACCACCCAACGCTTCTCGCGCGAGCGTCTGGTCTTCGGTTCGCTGCTCGGTTTTCTCGCGGGGTTGAGTCTGGTGACAACTCTGCACGTCTTCTTCAACCCCTTCGGCGACGCCGCGACGCCCACACCGAACCCGCCCGCGACAAACTCGCAAACGCTGACTCCGCCCGCGACGAACCCGCCCGCGACGAACTCTCCGGCAACCAACACGCGGACATCGGCGGCGACGACGGTCAACGCGACGGTCAACGCGGCGGCGGCGACGACGGCGACGGATGCGCAAAATGCGAGTGTCGCTTCGTCCGCGCCGCGCGGGGAGTACGTCGTGCCGGTGCTGGTGCAGGTGCGGAACGGTCGTGTAATCGGCGCGCGCGTGTGGAAGTCGCAACCCGGCGCGCGTGCTTACGAAGCGATTGCGCTCAGGATTGCGAGGCAACGTCGTTATCCCGAAAATTTCACCGGGGGCGAAAAGGTAGACATCACGATCAAGCCGTAACCGATTGCTCGCCGCGTCCGCTCGCCGCGTTGAGATGATAACGTGAGGGGGGGGCGCAGACCGGGACACCGAGATGCTGTTTATTCAAAGCAACAGTCTGGCGACGTACGCGAACGAGCGCGAACGTCTGCGTCTGCTCGACGCGCTGGCGGCGTGTGGCTTCGCGCCTTTCATCCGCACGATGCGGCGGCGTCTTTTTGGATTGCTCACAACGCATGTGGGGAACTCCGCGCCCGTCGCGGACGCCGCGTCGAAGCTTGAGCGCGAGGGCGCGGCAGAGCACGAATCGAGGGGCGAAGCCGCCTACACGCCGGGCGAAATTTTCTGCGCGGATGATTGCGTCTTCGCGCTCGTCTTCGGGAATGGCGCGGAGGAAGGCGTGTGCGCGTGCATAATTTACAACGTCGAGACGGCGGAGCCGCTCGCCAAACTCGAACGCTTTGGCCGCGACGTGCGCGAGGCGTTGAGCCACATTCGCCGGGAGCGAACACGCGCGACGACGACGGCGACGACGATGGGGGGGGGCGCTCTCTCCGGCACGACCGCCGCGCCGCGCGACCTGCCGGATTGGGACGCGCACGCGAGAAACGCTCCACAGGGGTTGGCGCGGTTCATGGCGATGCAGCCCGCGGAGTTTGCCCGCGCCGCCGTCGCTTTGCG
>JBGTHJ010000165.1:0-17424 GCA_041746175.1 Pyrinomonadaceae bacterium | reverse complement strand
GAGATCGGCTGCGGGGCCTTCAACATGGCGGCCGGCGACCTCGTGCCCCTCGCCACCATCGGCACCGTGATGCCAGGCGGCGGAGTCGGAACCGCCGCGGTGCAACTGGCACGCGCCGCCGGACTCGTCGTCATCGGCACGGGCGGCACGGACGAAGGCCGCCGCCTCGTCGCGGAACAGGGCGCGCATCAGGTGCTCGACCACCACGCGCCGGATTATCTCGAACGGCTGATGACGTTGACGGGCGGGCGCGGCGTCGATGTCATCCTTGAGATGCTCGCCAATGTGAACCTCGCGAAAGACCTCGAAGCGCTCGCGCGCGACGGTCGCGTCGTCGTGATCGGCAGTCGGGGCGCGATTGAAATTGACCCGCGCGCGGCGATGTCGCGCGATGCGAGCATCCACGCGATGTCGCTGATGAGCGCTCCGGCGGAGGCGCTTGAGAGCGTCCACGCCGCGCTCCGTGCCGGTCTGGAAAACGGCTCGCTGCGTCCGGTGGTCGGACGCGAGATGCCGCTCGCCGATGCCCCGCGCGCTCACGAAGCCGTGCTCGAACCCGGCGCGCACGGAAAAATCGTGCTCGTCCCCTGAGCTTCACAAGTAGATATGGGTCGATCGTAAGCAAGGCCGCGTAAATAGTGGTAAAAGATGTAAACGGTTTGTAAAAAGAGGCTGCCGGGCTACAGACCGGACGCCCCGTTTCGGTGTATGTTAAGCGTCGCGGGACGGTGGGTAACGATTCGATGTTTAAGATACGCGCATTTCTGAAACGACACGTTTTGTGGGCGGGATTCTTCGCGGTGGTGGCGCCGCTGCTGAGCATTCTCGCGCTGCAATACTGGTCGCTGTTGAAGCTTGAGAAGGCGTCGCCGGTGGCCGAAAAGATGTATCTCAAAAATTTTCTCGGCGACGTTAGCAAAGAGGTCAAATACTTCTACAAGACCAGCGCCGAAGAGACGCTGACCACGCCCGCCGGCGCCGTCACGGGCGACGGTCTGCAAAACACCAAGTATCTTTTCGGCAAGTGTGATGTCGAAGGCGCGAAGATGCTGTTCATCGCATCGTTCAAGCAGAACCGCGATGCGGATGTCGCCTTCTTCGACCCGCACACGCAGACGCGTCTCAGCAACCCGCAAACGGCGGTCGCACGCGCCGCTCAAATCGCTATTGCACCGATGCGGTTGCTCGGTCAGGAAGGCGCCGAGATGAGTTCGATGGCGCTGCAATTCGACAACCGCGACACGTCGAACCCGATCCTCTTCAAGCCGATTACCAACCGCGAAGGCAAGGTGGTCGGCGTCACCGGGATGGTGCTCGATACAAATCACTTCAAGGACTATCTGCTGCCGCAGTTGGTGCGAGCGACCCTCCCGAAGTACTTCCCCGACGAGGCGCAGGAAAACATCATCGTCACCCTGCACAACAGCGCGGGACAGGTGATTTTTGCGACCCAGCCGTTCACAGGGCAGGAGAGCGACATCTGGACGGGGTTGCCGTACTTCTACGACTATCATCTCAGCGTGCGCAACGCCTACATGACGCCGGAACAGTGGGCGCACTGGAACTTCAACTTCAGCCTCTCGCTCGCCGGGTTGCTGACGCTCGCGCTGCTGGGCGGCATCGTCCTCGCGTTGCGTGTCGCCTCGCGCGAGATGAGGCTCTCGCAGATGAAGACCGACTTCGTCTCCAACGTCTCGCACGAACTGCGTACGCCGCTCTCGTCGATTCGCGTCTTCGGTGAATTTTTGAAACTCGGTCGCGTCCGCGAGGTCGAGAAGATGCGCGAGTACGGCGAGTATATCGACACCGAGAGCCGCCGCCTGACGCAACTTATCAACAACATCCTCGACTTCTCGAAGATCGAATCCGACCGCAAGACTTATCACTTCGAGACGGCGGATGTCGGCGAAGTGGTCGCCGACACGCTCAGGATTTTCGACGTGCAGTTGAAGCAGCACGGCTTTCAAATTGTGTACGACGCGCCGGATGCGCCGCTCCCGCCCGCCGTCATCGACGCCGACGCCATCGCGCAGGCGCTCTTGAACCTGTTCGACAACGCGGTCAAATATTCGGGGGAGGCGAAGGAAATTCTCGTCGAGTTGGGACACAGGGACGGGTTCGTCTTCATCGCCGTCAGCGATCACGGGCTGGGCATCCCGCGCCCGGAGCAGGCGAAAATATTCGAGAAATTCTACCGCGTCAGCACCGGGCTGGTGCACGACGTAAAGGGCAGCGGGCTTGGCCTCTCGCTCGTCAAACACATCGTCAAGGCTCACCGGGGCAAGGTCACGGTCGAGAGCGAGCCGGGACGCGGCAGCCGTTTCACTATCTACCTGCCCGCCGTCGCCGATGCCGTCTCGGGCAAACAGCAGACGCCCGTCGCGAAGCCCTTAATCGCGGGCGACGCGCCGCCGCTTTCGTTGGGGTTGAAACCCAGTCTCAAAGGCGATAGATGAACACCGACATGCGAAAAGTTTTGATTGTTGAAGACGATCAGGCGATGGCCGTCGCGTTGCGCGACGGGTTCACTTACGAGGGCTACGCGGTGCAGGTGGCGCGCGACGGCGCGGCGGGCTTGCGCCTCGCGGCGGAGAAAGGGTTAGACCTCGTGATCCTCGACGTGATGTTGCCGCGTATGAGCGGACTCGACGTGTGCAAGCAACTCCGTAGCGGCGGCAACTCGACCCCCATCATTATGCTCACGGCGCGCGGGCAGGAGATCGACAAGGTGCTCGGACTAAAAACCGGCGCGGACGATTACGTCACCAAGCCCTTCAGTTTTCTCGAACTGATGGCGCGCGTCGAAGCCGTCCTGCGCCGCGCGCAGCGTCCCGCCGAAACGGTCGAGCGCGTCGAGTTCGGCGACGTTGATTTGAACTTCAAAGCTTTCGAGGCGACCAAGTCCGGCGTGCCGCTCGAACTCTCGCCGCGCGAATTCAAAATGCTGAAATACTTCATCGAGCATCGCGGCGAAGTCGTCACACGCGACCAACTGCTCGATGTCGTCTGGGGTTACGACGGCCTGCCCCTCACACGCACCGTCGATATGCACATCGCCAAGCTTCGACAGAAGATCGAAGACACCCCCGGCGACCCGCACTTCATCATCACCGTCCATCGTTGCGGTTATAAATTCACCGGCTGAGAGGGAAGTCGGCGCGCTTGGCGCGCAGCGCAAGGCGGAGAGCAAAAAGAGAATTCCTCTTATGCTCTCCGCCTTGCGCTGCGTGCCTTCGGATAATGCTTTTTCGCTGTCCGGTTGGCGTTTAAGTCGCGTCGCGCTGTTTCCAGAGCCACGCGCCGCCGCGCACGCCGAACTCGTTGGAGACGATTTTAACGTCGGGCGGGAGGTCGAATTTGATCTCTTTGGCGTTGCCGCCGCCGATGTAGAGTTTGTCGAAATTGGTCAGTACGCGCATGTTGGCGATGGCCTTTTGCACGCGGCTGTTCCATTTCTTCTTGCCGATTTTTTCCAACGCCTTGACGCCGAGTTGCTGGTCGTAGGTTTCCTCTTTGCGGAAGGGGCTGTGCGAGAGTTCGAGGTGCGGTCCGAGTTGGCCGTCGACGAAGATGGCCGAGCCGAAGCCCGTGCCGAGCGTGATGACCATCTCGACGCCGTCGCCCGCGATGGCTCCCAAGCCCTGCATGTCGGCATCGTTGACGACGCGGACGGGTTTGCCCAGACGCTTTTCGAGTTCGCCCGCGAGGTCGAGACCTTTGAGGATGTCGGTTCCGAGATTGGGCGCGGTGACGATTTTGCCGCGCCGGACGACGCCGGGAAAGCCGACCGAGACGCACGCATACGGCGACAGCGGCTTGACGAGTTCGGTCAGCAAATCCAGCATCTTGTCGGGCAGGCACGGGTGCGGCGTCTTGACGCGGACGCGCTCGCTCAACATCTCGCCGTTGGAATTAAGAATTGCCGCCTTGAGTCCCGTCCCGCCGATGTCGATGGCGAGCACGTTCGTCTCCGTCTGCGCGTCGGGCGTCTGTTGGGGTTGGTCTTGTGGGGGGGCGTGTTGTTCGTCGTTCGTTGGTTGCCAATCAGTGTTCATGCAGTTTCCTCGCGGGGTCAAAATCAACTGATGGCTTTTATTCCAAAACAGGCGGCAAGTCAATAGCCGTGAATGCTCGAACCGCCCACCGCTGGTGCGAAGCGAACAAGGAACGGCTCGCCTCCTGAAATGCGAGCACGTTGAAATCAGTGCGGTTGATACGCGGGCGGTTACGCGAGAGCGGCAACGCGGCGCAGTCGCACGGCGCGCACTGCCGAAACGTCTTTGTCGAGAAGAGTGTAATGGACGATGCCCGCTTGTCAGTGAGTCGGGCGCGCGGCGGTCGATTATGCCGACGCAAAATTGTATTATCGGGACGGCCAATGAAAATGAGCGAAGGGGGAAAGCGTTATCGAAATGTCTGATTGGATATTGCTGCCGTTAATATTTATCGGCTACGTCGTGTTGATGAAGTACGTGCTGCCGCGTCTTCTGGGCGTGCCGACTTGAATGAGCGGCGAGTGCCGCGTCGAGTCTCGACGCGAAGAGAAGGAAAACAAGTTGCCACCCCGCGTACACAAAGAGAGTTGAACGCCTACGACATCATCGTGATCGGCGGCGGCTCCGGCGGGTTGGTCGTCGCGTCGGGTGCGGCGCATCTCGGCGCGCGGGTCGCGCTCGTCGAGAAGAAGGCGCTCGGCGGCGACTGTCTCTATACGGGCTGCGTGCCGTCGAAGAGTCTGATCGCCTCGGCGCGCTTCGCCGCCGCCGTCGGACGCGCCGCTGATTTTGGCTTCGCTCCCGCCGCGCTCCAATTCAAAGATGAACGCTTCGCCTCGATCACCGAACGCGTCCAGCGCGTGATTAAAACCGTCGGCGAGCGCGATGACGCGGAAGTATTTCGCGCACTCGGCATCGATGTCATCTTCGGCACGCCGCGCTTCGTCTCGCCACACGAATTGGAGATTGCGACGGAACAAGACGGCAACCCGACAACCCGCACCATCAAGGCCAAACGCTTCTGTATCTCGACCGGCTCGCGCCCCGCCCCGCCGCCCGTTGAAGGTTTGGCCGAAACCGGCTACATCACCAACGAAGAGGTTTTTCACCTCCAGCAACTCCCCGCGTCGCTGATCGTCCTCGGCGGCGGCCCCATCGGTCTTGAGTTGGGGCAGTCGTTCGCGCGTTTCGGCAGCCGCGTCACGGTCGTCGAGATGGGCGAGCGCCTGTTGTCGAAAGAAGACGAAGAATCTTCCGCCGTCATCGAACGCTTTCTGCGGGCTGAAGGTGTGGAGATTCTGCTCAACGCCAAAGCCGTGCGCGCGGCGCGTTCGGGCGAGGGTAAGACGCTGACGATTGAGGAGGACGGCGAGCGGCGCGACTTGCACGCCGCAGAGATACTTGTTGCGACCGGGCGTCGCCCCAACATCGACGGGCTGAATCTCGAAGCCGCCGGAGTCCGCTACGACAAAGAGCGCATCGAGACGGACGCCTACCTGCGAACCTCCGCGTCACACATCTTCGCGGCGGGCGACGTGACCGGCCATTTCCCCTTCACGCACATGGCCGCCTACGAAGCCTCGGTGGTCGTGCGCAACGCTTTTCTGTTCTGGCCGTTGATGCAAAAAGTGGATTTCCGCGTCGTGCCGTGGACGACGTTTACCGAACCTGAAGTGGCGCGCGTCGGGCTGACGGAACAAGAGGCGCGCGCGAAGTACGGCGCGGACGGCATCAAAATTTACCGCACGGAATTCGCCGAAAACGACCGCGCGCAGGCTGAAGACGACACCAAAGGATTCGTCAAATTCATCTGCACCGCGCGCCGCAACGAGATCGTCGGCGCGCATCTTGTCGGCCCGCACGCCGGAGAACTCATCCACGAAGTCGTGCTGGCGATGAAGCAACGACTCCCCATCACCGCGCTCGGCGGCATGATCCACGTCTATCCGACGCTGACGCAGGTCAATCAAAAAGCGGGTCTCGACGCCGTGCTCGCCCAAATCGCCTCGTACAAAAAACTGCTCTCCTACTATCTCCGTCTGTGGCGTTAGAACGCGCACGCGCGCCGGTTGTGCCCCCGGCAAGTCGTCGGTTATTTCAAAGCGTCGAGCGCGGCGCGGATGTCGTCGTTGGCCGGACGATCTTTGTAATCGGCTTCGACCAACGACCACGTCACGCGCCCCGCCTTGTCGATAACATACACCGCCGGGTGCGGAATGCCGTCCGTCTTCTGCCCGGCATAAGCCGGGTCGCGCAGCCTGTAAGCGTCGATCACTCTGGCGCCGGGGTCGGAGAGCAGCGGGAAGTTGACCGCGCCCCCTCCGTCCTGTGCAATCTTTTTGGCAAGCTCGATACTTCTGTCGTGCGGGTCAACGCTGATGGCGTAAAGCTTGACCGCCTCGTTCGGCTGCAACAGCGTTCGCAATCCGGCTAACTGCCGGGCGCAGTACGGTCACCAATAGCCACGATAGAAGACGAGCACGACCGGAGTTTCTCCGCGCGCCTCGGAAAGTTTGACCTGTTGCCCGTTCTGGTCTTCGAGCGTGAAGTCGGGCGACACATCGCCGACTTTCACCGGGGTCGTTCCCGCAGGCGTCTGCGCGGATTGCTGCGCGGTGTTCGCGGATTGCTGCGGTGTGGTGCCGTCGCCGCTGCTTGCTCCCGATGCGCAGGCCAAAGAGAACGTCAACATTCCGAGCGCCATCAAAGTCTTTATGTTCATGATCTGCTGTTCCTCATCTATTCTGCTTCGCCCGTCAACAACTGCCGCCCGGCTCACAGCACGCGGCGGCGGCGTCCGGCAGGGTGGTGACATCATAGTCTAACCCTTTGGTTTCGCGCGGGTGGCGCAGAGCGGTGCGCGTGCAATCGTAGACGGTCGCCTCTGCGAGCGGGATCGGTTCGAGCGGCTCGACCCCGATGATGTCGCGCGCGTAAGGCTCGCGGTTGTAAATCTGAAAGGTCTTGTCGCAGACCGCCATTCTCCTCCCGCGCTCCAGCACATGCCCGTCGTCGTCGATGACTTTGCGCCACGGGCCGCGATAAATCACCGTCTGCTTACGTTCGCGGCAGTCTCCCTGCTTGCCCTTGCGCGCGACCACCGTGATCGCGCGAAACTCGATGCCCTGAATCGTCTGCCACGGCGTTTCGTCGCGCTTGACGATTTCCATACCGTAGAAGCCCGCGCGGTCGAACGCATCGAGAAAAGCGTCTTCACGATACGCTCCGGAGATGCAGCCCGACCACAATCCCGCGTCGCGCTGCATCTCGACCAGCACGTCTTCATCGCTCACGATGTCGCTGATGCACACCCGACCGCCGCGTCGCACGACGCGAAACATCTCGTCGAATAGCTGCTCCTTGTCTTCGTGGCGGACGAGGTTGAGCACGCAGTTCGAGAGCACGACATCGACCGATTCATCCGCGACGAGCGGACTCTCTTCCTTAATCCCGGAGCAGTACGCCTCAAAGCGCGCGAGGTCTGCCGCCGACGCGACCGGATTGGCGGCGAGATACGCATCCACCAGCGACAGATCGAGACGCAAATCCTGTATCCGCCCCTTGCGAAACTCGACGTTGTGATAGCCGATGCTCTCGCCGATGCGGTGCCGGTGCTGCTCGGCCAGCGACAGCATCTCTTCGTTCGCATCGACGCCGATGACGCCTCCCTCCGCGCCAACGATCTGCGCCGCTATGTAGCAAATCTTGCCGCCGCCCGAACCCAAATCGAGCACGCGGTCGCCCTCGCGCACGAAGGCCGACGGGTCGCCGCAACCGTAGTCGCGCTCTTTGATCTCATCGGGGATGACGCTCAAAAACTTCGGGTCGTATTCGACCGGGCAACACAACGCCGCCTCGCGCAACTGCGCCGCCTTGCCATACCGCTCAGAAACCGCCTGTTCCACATCCAACGTGCGTGTGCTCATTCCTGCTCCTCTCATTTCCCGGCAGTCCAACTCTCTGCTGTTCTGCGGGGCATTCGCCACCCCACATCACGAATCCAGATATAAACGAGACTCGTCACGGTATGGTGTCGGCGCGCAAGCATTCCGAGCCTGATCTGGTCGAACATCGAGACGTGCCGGTGCTTCATTCGCTGTTCGAGCTTGGTCACGAGTGGTGGCGGCTGCCGACAGCAAAAACGGGAGGCATGTGGCCTCCCGTTTCCTACTTGCGTTTGTTGATGAGCCGAGCAGGACTCGAACCTGCGACCCACTGGTTAAAAGCCAGTTGCTCTACCGACTGAGCTATCGGCCCCGAAGGGTGGTTAACGCCTGATGTTTCGTATATTACATGCGCCGCGCGCGGCTATCAAGCGGCGCGCGGCGGCTGGACACGCTGTTCAGTCGGCGAGCCACTGGCCGAGAACCGAGTCGCGGAGGATGATGGTTTGGTCGCGTTCGGGGCCGGTCGAGACGAGTCCGATGGGGACGCCGATCTGGTCTGAAATAAAATCGACGTAGGCGCGCGCGGCGGGGGGCAGCGCGTCGAGGTCGGTCGCGCCTTCGGTCGGGGAGTTCCAGCCGGGGAGCGTTTCGTAGACGGGTTCGACGCGGCGTAAATCCTGCGAGACGGCGGGAAGGGATTCGAGCGTCTGGCCGTCGAGACGATAGCCCGTGCAGACTTTGATTTCGGAGAGCGTGTCGAGCACGTCGAGCTTGGTGAGCGCGACGGCGGTGAAGCCGTTGATCTCGGCGGCGTAGCGTGTGGCGAAGGCGTCGAACCACCCGCAGCGTCGCGGGCGTCCGGTCGATGCGCCGTATTCGCGCCCGCGTTCGCGGATGAGTTGACCCATCGCGGATTCGGCGTCGAGCATCTCGGTCGGAAACGGGCCTTCGCCGACGCGCGTCGTGTAGGTGCGGACGATGCCGAGGACGCCCGTGATGCGGTGCGGCGCGAGTCCCGTGCCGATGGATGCGCCGCCGGCGGTCGTGCTCGAAGAGGTGACGAACGGATACGTGCCGTGATCGACATCGAGGAGCGTCGCCTGCGCGCCTTCGATCAAAATCGCGCGGCCTTCGCGGGCGGCGCGGTTGATGTAGAGCGTCGTGTCGGCGATAAAGGGCGCGAGTCGTTCGACGAGCCGCGACGTTTCGTCGAACACTTCGTTCGTGTCGAGCGGCGCGCCGCCGTAGGCGACGATGATGCGATTGGCGTCTTCCAGATTGCGCTCGATCCGCGAGCGAAGCACCGCGGAGTTCATCGCATCGGCGGCGCGAATGCCGCGTCGTCCGGCCTTGTCTTCGTAAGCGGGTCCGATGCCGCGGAGCGTTGTGCCGACGCGTTCGTTGCCGAGACGCTCCTCGCTGGTGTGGTCAAGCGCGCGGTGGTAGGGAAGTATCAAATGCGCCCGCGAACTGACGAGCACGCGCTCCGGCGTCACCTCCAAGCCCTGTTCGGTGAGGCGGTCGGCTTCGTGAAAAAAGGCTTTCGGGTCAATCACCATCCCGTTACCGAGCACGCACGTCTTGCCCGCATGGAGGATGCCGGAAGGAATCAGGTGCAGGACGTAGGACGTCTCGCCGACGCGGACGGAGTGCCCCGCGTTGTGCCCGCCCTGATAGCGCGCCACCACGTCGAAGCGTTCGGCGAGCAGGTCGACGATCTTGCCTTTACCCTCGTCGCCCCACTGCGCGCCAATGATGACGATGATTTTAGACATAGCCTTCGCCTGACAGATGACGAGTGACCGATGACAGGTAGAAAAAGCGGTCGAAACTTGTCACCTGTCACTCGTCGCCCGTCACGGGTTTTTCAACTGGCCTTTTCCAGACGGATCGGTTTCTCGATGAAATAGAAACTACACTGGCCGCGCACCTCTGCCAAATCACGCTTTTCTATCGGGTAGAGGCGGCACTGGTTCGGGCGGTCTTCGTAGATGCCGCAGGCGGTCGTGCCGTCGTCCTGCTTCTTGAGGAACGGGCACTTGAAAAGGATTTCGCAGCACGCTCCGCAGCGATTACACTCGCCGCGCCGGAGGGCGAGCGCGGCCACGACCTCTCCTTTGCGAAACCGGATGTTGACGAAGCGGCGTAGCTTGCCCTGCACTTGACGCGTGCGAAACTTCGCCTCTTCGAGCGCCTTGAGACGCTGTAGGGCGAGGCGTTCCTCGAATGAGCGACTGCGCTTGGCGCGACTTCTGTTGATGGGTTTTGGTTTCATCTGCCGGCAAAATAGGTCGCTCGTCGATGCACGGGGACGAGCCGGGAGAGCGATGATGAACCGCTTCGTCCAGAAGTAACGCACAACAAGTGGCGCGAGCGCGTCTGCACCGTCCCTCCGCCGGACGCGCCCACGCCACTTCGCTCTTTGACGCTCAAGCGTTGCTGTTGGCCGCGCTGCTGACGTGCTTTTCGATCATCCGCGAAATAGCATCTTTCGATGTCGCGCCCACCACGCGCTCCTCTTCCTTGCCGTTCTTGAAAAGAATCAGCGTCGGGATGCCCTTGATGCCATAGCGCTGCGAAGTCTCCGGGTTGTCGTCAACATTCAACTTGACGACACGCGCGCTGCCGTTGAACTTCTCGGCCACCTGATCGACGGTCGGCGCGAGCATCCGGCACGGCGCGCACCATGCCGCCCAGAAATCAACCAGCACGGGTTGTTCGGCTTTGAGAACATCGCTCTCAAAACTTTTGTCGCTCACTTCGCTAACATGTTCGCTCATCTATATTGCTCCTTCTCGTGCTCAAATATTCGTGGCGGAAAACTCGCTTCTCCAACCTGACCACAGCTGTAAAAATCGTCGGCAAAGAAACCGACACGTCTCGCGGTGTCGGTCTACAGTCCGGCCACTGCGCGATAAATTTCAACGTACCGGCGAGCCGCCGCTTCCCACGAATTATCGGCGTTCATGCCCTCCAATTGAACCCGTCGCCACACGTCAGGTTCGGCGTAACAATAGAGAGCCTCGTAGATGCTCTGCATCATCGCGCGCGACGAGTAGCGCGCGAACTTGAAGCCGTTGCCCGTGCCCCGCACGCGGTCAAAATTCCGCACCGTATCGTCGAGTCCGCCCGTCGCGCGTACCACCGGAACCGTCCCGTAGCGCATACTGTACATCTGATTCAGCCCGCACGGTTCGTAAAGCGAAGGCATCAGAAAGATGTCCGCGCCCGCTTCGATCTGGTGCGCCAGCGGTTCGCTAAAACCTTTGAAGATGCCGACGCGGTGCGGCGCATGGTTGTGCAAGTCCTGCAAAAAATCTTCGTACTCGCGCGCCCCCGAACCGAGCGCGACCAGCGCCGCGCCCGTCTGGAGAATCTGTCCGGCGGCTTCCTTGACGAGGTCGAAACCCTTCTGCGCGACGAGCCGCGAAATCCAGCCGATGACCGGTCGCTCCAAATCTTCCGTCAACCCGAAGCGACGCAGGAGGTCTTGCTTGCACGCGCGCTTGCCCGCGAGATCATCCGCCGAATAAGGAGCCGCGAGGTGCGGATCGGTCGCCGGATTCCACACCTCGTAATCGACGCCGTTGGTGACGCCGATGAGCCGCTCGCGTCGCATCCGCAAGAGCCAGTCGAGGCCGTAGCCGTGTTCGGGGGTTTGAATCTCCAGCGCGTAGCGACGACTGACGGTCGAGAGCGCATCGCTCGCCCACAGTCCGGCTTTGAGAGCCGAAGCCGCGCCGTCGAGCATGAAGGCGTCGCGTTCGGAGCCGTCCCGGAATCCGAGTCGCCAGAGTTCGTGCGGGTCGAACGCGCCCTGATAGGCCAGATTGTGAATCGAAAAGAGCGTGCGCGTGCGCGCCAGAAAACCACCCCACTCGCGACCCGACTGGAGCCAGACGGACGCGAACCCGCACGGCCAATCGTTGCCGTGAACGATGTCAGGCGGCGTGCCGAGCCGACCGAACAGAGCGAGCGCGGCGCGACAAAAAAAGGCGAACCGCTCGTGGTCGTCGCGGTAGCCGTAGATGCCCGGACGTTTGAAATATTCCGGCGCGTCGATGAGAAAGGCCGGCGCGCCGTTGGCTTCGCTGTAAAAGACGTTGATGCGGCGCGTGCCGCCCAGCCACTCGACTTCCAGATTGTCAAAGACCTTCTCACGGACAAGATTCCAGTCGGTCTTTTCGTAGAGCGGATGGACGAGCATCACGTCCACGTCGCCCGTTGCGCGCAACGCCTTCGGCAGCGCGCCCGCGACATCGCCGAGGCCGCCCGTTTTGGCGTAAGGCACCGCTTCCGTCGATAGAATCGCGACGCGCAAACTCGGCTCACCGGGCGTCCCACGCGGAACGTCTCACGAACAAATAATCAATAGAACTTTGGAGGCACTACTATGCGAACAAGCCGTGGTTTTGTCAAGAATGATGAGAGGCGAGACGGGTGACCGCTGACCGGATAGCGGGAGATTTTATCCGGGCGCGGGTCACCTGTCTCCGCTCTTTAGGTCTGCATTGACGCGAGAAAATCGGCGTTCGATTTGGCTTTGCTGAGACGCTCGAGCACGACTTCCATCTGCTCGACGGGCGAGAGCGGATTCAGGACGCGCCGCATCACCCAGACGCGGTTGAGGTCTTCCTTCGAGATGAGCAGTTCCTCTTTGCGCGTGCCGGAGCGTTGGAGGTCGATGGCCGGGAATAGTCGCTTGTCGACGAGGCGGCGGTCGAGGTGGATTTCGGAGTTGCCCGTACCCTTGAACTCTTCAAAAATCACGTCGTCCATACGCGAGCCGGTGTCGATCAGGGCGGTTGCGATGATGGTCAGACTGCCGCCCTCTTCGATGTTGCGCGCCGCGCCGAAAAAGCGTTTCGGGCGTTGGAGCGCGTTGGCGTCGATACCGCCGGAGAGAATCTTGCCCGACGGCGGGACGACCGCATTGTGCGCGCGTGCCAGACGCGTCAGCGAATCGAGCAGGATCACCACGTCGCGCTTGTGTTCGACGAGTCGTTTGGCTTTTTCGATCACCATGTCGGCGACTTGGACGTGCCGCGTCGGCGGTTCGTCGAACGTCGAGGAGATGACCTCGCCGTTGACCGAGCGTTGCATGTCCGTGACCTCTTCGGGACGCTCGTCGATGAGCAGGACGATGAGCGTCACTTCCGGGTGATTCTGCGTGATCGAGTTGGCGATGGTTTGCAGCATCATCGTCTTGCCGGTGCGCGGCGGGGCGACGATCAGCCCGCGCTGACCCTTGCCGATGGGCGTCACGAGATCGATGACGCGCGCGACCAGATTGTCGGCGGTGGCTTCCATTCGCAGACGCTCGTCCGGGTAGAGCGGCGTCAGGTTGTCGAAGAAAACTTTCTCGCGCGCCATGTCGGGCGCCTCAAAGTTGATGGCTTCGACCTTGATGAGCGCGAAATAACGCTCGCCCTCTTTGGGCGGGCGAATCTGACCGGAAACCGTGTCGCCCGTGCGGAGGTCGAATTTGCGAATCTGCGAAGGGCTGACGTAGATGTCGTCGGGGCCGGGCAGGTAGTTGTATTCGGGGGCGCGCAGGAAACCGAAACCGTCGGGGAGGGTCTCCAGCACCCCCTCCGAGAAGATCAGTCCGCTCTTCTCGGTCTGCGCGGCGAGGACTTTGAAGATCAGTTCCTGCTTGCGCATCCCGGTGGCGCCGGGCACGTCGAGGTCTTTGGCAATCTGCGTCAGTTTGGAGATCGACATCTCCTTGAGCGTCGCCAGATTGAAACCTTCTCCGGGGCGGCCTTCGCCGAACGAGTTGGCGGGCGCGCCCAGTTCATCTCTCTCATCGTCGATGTCGGGCGACGGGGCTTCGGCGGTCGCCGCGGCGACCGCTTTACCGTTGTCTGTTTCGACATCCGCCTGCGGCGGGACGACGTTATCTCGGTTGCTGGAAGTGCGTGTGCGTGGTGTACGTTGTGACATTTCGGTTCTTCTCTACGCGGCGCACGATGTGTGCGCCGCGCCTTGCTCTCGCATCTATCGTCGGCACAGGATGCCGCGCGGTGCTTTCAATTAAATTAAAGTTATTCGGTTGGTGTCGGGAAATGATGCCTCTTCTGGCTTCTTGCGCGTTCAGGGTGGCGCGTGGCTGTGTGGTTCCAGCGCGGCGGGGGCGCGCTAGCCGGGACAACCGGCGTCCGGCAAAATTCTCTCAACTGCTTACGGGTTTTACACGATCATCGCGTTGGATGCAGGGTGCTCCCGCACGGTCGCCTCGTTATACTTTCGAGATTTCAAAGGGGGATTTGTGGGACACTTAAGGCCTCTTCGATTGCCCGCCACACTTGATCGCGACCGCGTCCGGTGACCGCCGAGTAGGCTATGAGTCTCCCACCCCCGAGCATCTGCCCGGCACGATCCAGATTCTTCCGCAATTCGTTTTGCGAGAGCTTGTCGGATTTCGTAGCAACGGTTAGGAACGGCTTCGCCTGGTGTTGAAGCCAGGCGCGAAGCTGTAAATCCAATTTAGTGGGTTCGTGGCGCGAATCTACGATTTGAATTGATAACATAAGCGAGTCGCGCTTGGCAAGGTAGTTTGTGACAATCTCGCCCCATGATTCGCGTATCTTGCGCGGCACCCGCGCGAACCCGTAACCCGGCAGGTCGACGAAATGGAATCGCTTGTTTATCAAAAAGAAGTTCAGCGCCTGTGTGCGTCCGGGCGTCGAAGATGTGCGCGCCAGCCCGCGCACGCCGAGCAGCGAATTTATCAAACTCGATTTGCCGACGTTTGACCGACCGAGAAAGGCTATCTCCGGCAGCGACGCGCGCGGCCAGTGGTCTTCCTCGAACGCGCTTTTGATGAACTCCGTGCTGGTGACTTTCATAAACAAGTGACCCGGTGACGCGGCGACGGGCGACAGGTTAGACGACAAAACGACGGCTCTTATCCTCTCACCCGTCGCCGCGTCACCGGGTCACCGTCCTTAATCTCCCGCCTGGGCTTGACTGGCGGCTTCATCGGTGGCGCGGCGTCCGCCTGCCGCCATCGTCCGCGACATCTCGCGGAGGTGCGCCATACGCTTTTCGGCGTCGGGCACACGCATCACGAGTTGTTCGAGATGCGGCAGATACTTCGGCCCCGTTTTGGCGCGAATCTCTTCGATGAAGGGATGGATTTTGGCGAAGATGAAAACGTGTTCTGCGTTGGCATCGTTGAACATCTCCTCGTCGATGACGCCGTGATTGACGAGCGAACATGCCATGTCCCAGTAGGTCGTGACCATCCGCAGGTGTGCGCTGTGCTCGCCCGTGTAGGCGTTGAAAATTTCCTCGACGCTCGACGGGTTAAACCCGATCAGCCAGGCGCGGGCTTTGCGCATCTCTTCTTCGCGGCGAAGTTCGTATAGTTTGAGTATGAGTTCGGCACTCTCAAATTTGGTGCTCATGCGTGTGCTCTCCTTGCTACACAGCGGGGATTAGCCGTTGCGTGTTCGTTGGGCGGGGATTGAAAGACTAACTCGCTCCGAAGCGCGGTCGCGCACAAACGCATGGTCGCTTCGGAGCGAGGAGCGAAGCGGTCCGTGCAAAATGATGCGGAGATTCTAGCTGGGTCATCGACGGTTCGTGGCAGACGAACGGCTGCGGAGGCGTCTCGCGCGTCTCGCGTGTGCACGCGAGACGGAGCGGCTAGTCGGCCATCGTGGGCGGTTGTTGTGACGACGGGTCGGTCGTCCACACCGGCGGATGGCTCGCATCTTCCGTACCGGCGTCGGTCGGGCATGAATCTTCGAGCGCGAGCAAGAGCACGTCGTCGATCTTCTCGGCGAATTGCACGCTCATGTCGGCGAGGACTTCGGCGGGCACTTCGACGAGGTCCTTCTCGTTGTCTTTGGGCACGATGACGGTCGTGATGCCGAAGCGGTGCGCCGCCATCAATTTTTCCTTGATGCCGCCGACGGGCAGCACCTTGCCGCGCAGCGTAATCTCGCCGGTCATCGCGACATCGCGGCGGACGGGGACGCGCGTCAGCGCGGAAACCATCGCGGTCGCCAGCGTGACGCCCGCCGACGGGCCATCTTTCGGAATTGCGCCTTCGGGAATGTGGACGTGCAGGTCGCGTTTGCGGATGTGGTCGAGGCTGGTGCCGAGGCGTTCGGCGCGTGCCTTGATGCAGGTCAGCGCGGCCTGCGCCGACTCTTGCATCACCTCGCCGAGTTTGCCCGTCAGTTGGACGCCGCCGCGACCGTTGGTCAGCGTCGCTTCGATCTGTAAGACTTCGCCGCCCACCTCCGTCCAGGCGAGTCCGACCGCGAGTCCGATTTCGTTCGAGGCGGCTTGTCCCATCTGTCTGAATTTGATGGGACCGAGCATCTCGCGTACGCGCTCCGGCGTGACGACCTCCTTGAAGTCCCCGCCCGCGTTGTCGGCGACGAGCTTGCGCGCCACCTTGCGACAGCACGAACCGATTTCGCGTTCGAGACTGCGCACCCCCGCCTCGCGCGTGTACGAGCGGATGATTTCCAGAATGCCGTCGCTGGTGAACTCGACCTGTTCGGCGCGCAGCCCGCTGCCTTCGGCTTGTTTGGCGACGAGATGGCGCTTGGCGATCTCCAACTTCTCGCGCTCGGTATAGCCCGAGAGACGAAGAATCTCCAGACGGTCTTGGAGCGGTGCGGGAATCGTGTGGAGGACGTTGGCCGTTGCGATGAAGAAGACCTTCGAGAGGTCGTATTCAACGTCGAGGTAGTGATCCTGAAACGTGTTGTTCTGTTCGGGGTCGAGCACTTCGTGTAGCGCCGCCGACGGGTCGCCGCGAAAGTCTGCGCCGAGCTTATCAACTTCGTCGAGCAGGATACACGGGTTGACCGCGCCCGCCTTTTTCATCATCTGGATGATCTGGCCGGGCAACGCGCCGATGTATGTGCGGCGGTGGCCGCGTATCTCGGCCTCGTCGCGCACGCCGCCGAGACTAAGCCGGACGAACTTCCGCCCCGTCGCGCGGGCGATGGATTTGCCGAGGCTGGTTTTGCCCACCCCCGGCGGGCCGACGAAGCACAGGATCGAACCCTTCGGATTCTTCACCAGTTGGCGGACGGCGAGATGTTCGAGGATGCGCTCTTTGATTTTCTCCAGACCGTGATGGTCTTCGTGCAGAATCTCTTCGGCTTTTTGAAGGTCTTTGATCTCCTTCGACTTCTGTTTCCACGGGACGCTCAGCAGCCAGTCGATGTAGGTGCGCGAAACCGTGCCTTCGGCGGACATCGGCGGCATCGCTTCGAGGCGGTGCAATTCCTGCATCGCTTTTTCTTTCGCTTCCTCGGTCATGCCCGCTTCTTCGATGCGCTTGCGGAGGTCTTCCATCTCGGCCTTTTCGTCCTTGCGGCCAAGCTCTTTGTGAATCGCTTTGATCTGCTCGTTGAGGTAGTACTCTTTCTGGGCCTTCTCCATCTGACGCTTGACCCGTGTTTGAATCGAGCGATCCAGCTGGCGCTTTTCAATCTCCAGCTCCAGCAGTTCAATCAAACGCTGCAGGCGAGCCTGAGATGAAAACAGTTCCAGGATACCCTGCTTGTCCT
>JBGTHJ010000164.1:0-2859 GCA_041746175.1 Pyrinomonadaceae bacterium | reverse complement strand
CTTCGGGCACGTAGCCGTTCAGAGGGTCGTGCGCGCTCGTCTGGTCGGTCACGGCATCGACTTTGACGCCGCGCCGGACGAGTTCGGGCAACACCTCGGCGCAGTTGCCGACGAGTCCGACCGAGATGGCGCGCCGCGCCGCAAGCGCTTCTTCGCAGACGCGCAGCGCCTCGTCGAGCGTCGGCGCGAGACGGTCGCAGTAGCCCGTCTGGACGCGACGTTCGATCCGCGCGCGGTCAACGTCGATGCCGAGAAAGACCGCACCGTTCAAGGCCGCCGCGAGCGGTTGCGCGCCGCCCATCCCGCCCATCCCGCCCGAGACGACGAAGCGTCCCGCGAGCGTGCCGTCGAAATGGCGGTCGGCCATCGCCGCGAACGTCTCGAACGTGCCCTGCACGATGCCCTGCGTGCCGATGTATATCCAACTCCCGGCGGTCATCTGCCCGTACATCATCAGGCCGCGCCGTTCGAGTTCGTTGAACTTGTCCCACGTCGCCCACGCGCCGACGAGGTTCGAGTTGGCGATGAGCACGCGCGGGGCGTATTCGTGCGTGCGAAAGACCGCGACCGGCTTGCCCGATTGCACGAGCAGCGTTTCGTCGTTCTCGATCGCTTTCAACTCGCGCACGATGGCGTGAAAGGCGGGCCAGTTGCGCGCCGCCTTGCCCGCCCCGCCGTAGACAACGAGGTCTTCGGGACGTTCGGCGACGGCGGGGTCGAGGTTGTTCATCAGGCAGCGCAACGCCGCTTCCTGATGCCAGCCCTTGCAGTTGAGCGTCGCGCCGCGCGGCGCACGGATGGTTGAATCCATAAACGGTTCGTCTGTTCTCACGGATGGCTCAAACGTGGTCGGTCTCTGCCGAACGGTCGCCGCCGTTTACTTGTTATCGGCGCTGCCCGCCCACAAGCGGGTGAGCCAGTTGCCCGCCGCGTCGCCGCCGCCTTTAGTCAGTTGCTCAAGCTCTCCGGCGTCGAGCCAGACGCCCCCGCAGTTGTTGCAGCGGTCGATCTTGACGCCGTCGTGGGTGATTTCGGAGAGCTTGCCGCCGTCGCAGCGGGGACAGTTCATCGCTCCTTCGGCGAGGTTTTTGGCGGTCAACTCGGCGGCGAGTTCGTCGCGCATCTTGTCGAGCGTCTCCTGATCGCGGCGGCGAAAATAATCGTCTTCGAGCGCCTTCCGGCGGTCGTCAAACATATCTGACACGGTTTTCTTTCCTCCTCGTGTGCGCGTGTGATGTGGCCTAATGTAATATCAGAAAAGGCGCATCGCGCGCCACTCTTGAGCCGCGCCCCGGCTTTAACCGGCCACGCGCGACGCATATTTTATAGCGGGTTGCAATAGCATGTAGCACCTAAAAGAGAGTCGCCCCCTGGGAGCGCGAGCCTCCGGCTCGCTTTGAGCGTGCTGGATCACGCTGACCAGCGGGACGCTGGCGCTCCCAGGCTCAAACACGCTGACCAGCGGGACGCTGGCGCTCCCAGGATTCACCCGATTGCAAAGCACAATAGACGGGCATTGATTCGCGGTTTAACCGGCGGATAACTTTGTATGGCACTCAATCCACGTCTTCGCGTCTTCCTGCTGGCGACACTGCTTTTGTCCGCGTTAGCCGTGCTCGTCTGGACGCTCAGCGCGCGACGAACCCCGACGGTGGTGACACCCATCGACGCGCCGCCCGTGGTTGAGACCGTCGCCTCCCCGAACCCAACGCCGCGCACCGTCGCACCGTCGCCCGTCGCCGCGATGCCCGCGCCGAATCAGCCGCCGCCGGGGGCGTCAAACTCGAACCGGCTACTGATTCCCGTCGCCGGGGTCAGCGCGTCCGAACTGCGCGACACCTACGCCGAAGCCCGCTCCGAAGGCCGGACGCACAACGCCCTCGACATCATCGCCGCGCGCGGCACGCCCGTCGTGGCCTGCGCCGACGGGCGCATCGTCAAACTTTTCAACAGCGAGAAGGGCGGCATCACCATCTATCAACTGAGCGCGGACGAGCGGATGGTTTACTACTACGCGCATCTCGAAGGCTATGCCGAAGGGTTGCGCGAACAAGCGTACGCGCGGCGCGGCGACGTGCTCGGCTACGTCGGCGACACGGGCAACGCGACCCCCGGCAACTACCACCTCCACTTTGAAGTCTCGCTCATCTCCGACCCCAAACGACACTGGGACGGCACGCCCGTCAATCCGTATCCGCTGCTCAACGGCCACGCCCCGGCTCCGTGATGACCATTCGCGATACGCCGGGCGTCCGTTTATGGTGCGAGCGATGCGGCGCGCGGCGGCAGACATTCGGAAAAACCCATCGCCGGGTCGAGCGATTGAGAAGGCACGCCTGTTGCAATGTGTGTTTGTTGAAAACTCTCCACGCGGCCTGACGTGCGCGGTCCGATGCAATGCGTTGCGGTCGGGCAATAGATCAATCGACAACGAAAAGGAGCGGTTTGCGGATGATGAAATTTTGGCGGAGCACGGGCGCGGTCGGCCTGCTGTCGATTGTTTTGAGCCTCGGCGGGTGCGTCAATCAACCCGCGAACACGTCGAACACGGGCGCGCCGGGTGCCTCGCCCGGCGCATCGCCCCTCGTCGCGCCGTCGCCGGTCGCGGCAGCGACAAACCCCGACGCGGAGCAGACGCCCGTCACGCTGCCCGTCCTCGATGCCTTCTTCGCCGAAGAATCGTTCGCGCCGGATTTGAAGTCAAAGCTTCAACTGACCGATGAGCAGGTCGCACGACTCCGCGCGGTCGCTCGCGAGGAAACTTCCCGACTGCGCGAAGGTGAGGGCGACGACCATCGCGGCACGACCGCCGCCGCACGCGCCCGCGCTGATGAACAGATTCGCGGCGTCATCGGCGCG
>JBGTHJ010000163.1:0-2926 GCA_041746175.1 Pyrinomonadaceae bacterium | reverse complement strand
ACGAACCTTCTACGCGAATAGTCGCCACCGTTCATCTCTTGGTTCTGAATGGCGCAAGCTTACACCATTTTCAGGGTATTTCAACACCCACCAGCCACTCCAAACTCTAATCCGCCCGACCCCGCGAGAAAGACATTCGTGGAGCCATCGAATCTATACGATATTGTGCACAGCCACTCAATCTTCGCGCACCAGTGCGTTTTCTCTCCGACCACTTTGGGCATTTGTGGCTGCCTGTGTTCGTGGAGTAACGTCAGCAGAGTTGTTCGGCTCCGATGCGCCGGCTCAACCCGTTCAACTGTCGAGCCTGAGCGAGGCTTTTTTTAGCAGGTCGTTCCCCACCCTGTGTTTATGAAAGCTTCAGCCATGCTCCTCATCCACATAGCAAACGACCTGCCATGCAATTCATAACACGGGGATGCTTTGTTTTCAGTTGAACAATTTGCTAAATCTTGCGGAGGGCGCACGGAAGACAGGGCTGGGGCCGACATTTTTGTCGCGCCGAGGCGGAGCCGGCGACATACATGTCGCCGGGGACTCGTTTTTAGTTTGAGGTCTTAACGCAGTCGCGCGTGTTGGCCGAAGACCGCACGCAATCAGGGCGCAACCCATAACACGATTACTTCGTGCGTGTTTCCGCAATTCTTCGTTCAACGCAGCCTGAGAGCGGGGTAACATTCACAGGCGGCGGACTCCAGCGCCCGCCGCGCCGTGATGCGGACGCGACCGCGACTGTACGCGATGACGCCCTGCTGGCGCAGAGCGTGGGCGATGTGTGTGACGCCCGCGCGCCGCGCGCCGAGGCACCGCGCGATCAGTTCGTGCGTGAGGGGCAACTCGTCATGCTCGGCCCGGTCGTGAACCATCAGCAGCCAGGTGCAGAACCGTTCCTCTACTTTGTGGCGACCGTTGCAAACGGCCCTCTGGGACAACTGCGAGAGGCGCTCGCTCGTGTAAGCCAGCAGCAGTTGTTGCAGCGCCTCGCCGCGACCGAACTCGTCATTGAGCACTTCCACCCTCACCCGAAAGGCGTCGCCCGGAATGAGGATTCTCATCCAACGCCACGGCGGGGTGGAGTCGAGTATCGTGGAGAGTCCGACCAAACCTTCTCTGCCGAACATGGCGGCCTCGACGACGGCCCCGTCGGAAAAAAAATGGAGCTGCGTAACGACGGCGCTCTCCGGGAAGTACGCGAGATTGGCTTCTGCTTTCGCTCCGTAGACATCCGCGCCGGCGCGCAGGGCGACTCGTTCGAGATGCGGCAGCAGACGCGCAAGAACTTCATCGGGTAGAGTCGTTAAAAGCAGGTTTCTTGACGAGCCGTTCGCGGAGACATGCTCGACACTTTTCGACGGGCGCAAGATGCCTGACAGCTCTTCCGTCAACGCCAGTTCGCCGGATGCAATGCCGACGCCGCGCGGCCCCCCAGCTATCTCCTCGGGCGTGTAACTCCGTCGGTGTTCGATGCCACGCAATATACACCTCCGATGTCCGAACCTCTGTTCGACTGCCTACGCTTTAAGACGCGCGTCGGCAAATTCCTCCGCGGAAGCCGATGGGACAGGGGTCAATGTCACGACGCCTTTCTGATGTGCAGGAGGATGGATTTTGTCGCGGCGCGCTCCGACCGGTCGCGGATGCGCGCTAGTAGGACTCTCACGCGCACGGGGCCGTCTTCGTAGTGACAGTTGAAATCCATGGCGTCCGCCTGCTGCGAACCCTCCCTGAATTCGTCGAGCCGGCGCCGGAACTCTTCCACGTTCTTAAACGGCGCGACCTCGGAGAAGAAGTTATAGCCCGTCAAGTCGCTCCGACCGTTCCCGTTTTCAAGCCGTGAATAGAGCACCATCCCCGCCGCGTCCAGTTCGACCAGTCCGAATAGTATGTGTCGGTTGTGATGCGAAGCACTCATCGTCGAAATCTCCGTCTGGAATTGATATCCCATATCACGGCTTAACATCACTGAGGGAGATGCTTGTCGAGGACGCCGTCGAGTTGATTGAGGTCAAAAGGCTTGACCAGAAAATCGTCGCAACCGGCCTCGAACGCCACGGCACGAAAGGCGGATTGGGATTGGCCGGACAGGAAAATTATCTTCACGCGGCAGAGCGAAGCGCATTCGCGCATCCGGCGCGTGGCCGCGAGGCCGTCGAGGCGCGGCAGCCCGGCGTCCATCAGTACGAGGTCGGGACGCTCGCGCTCCGCCATTTCAATCGCCTCTTCGCCATCGGAAGCCTCCAACACCTCGGCCCCGCGGATGTCAAGGATGGTCTTGAGCAGAAAGCGCGTGTCCTCGTGGTCGTCAACGACCAGCACGAGCGGCTTACGCTCCTTCCCCCGGCTGTCGGGGCGGGCACCGTCTCCATCTTTTGACATAGTATGACCATGCTCCGGAAGCCATGACCGGGAAAGCGTGGAGACTAAGTGAAACATTGAAACAGGCTGCGCGCTGCTTCCCGTCGGGCTGGTGAAAGTCGCGTGAGAATAAAAGGGCGGGTACGCGAGGCCCGCCCTTGTCCCCCTGTTTGTCCTGTCACCTGTTACGTGTGCCGGAGGTTGGAAGCTTTCGCCTCCGCCCGACCGGCGCGCGACACTCTGATGAAGGACGTAGGGTTTATCTCATGGAAGAGAAAGCCTGAATATCGGGAAAAGGGCGCGAAGTCGGTAGGGATTTTCCCTTATTTGCTTAGAGCGTGTCTCAAAAGCCCCGTGAGGGGCGGAATGTTTGTCGCCCGCGCCGCTCTCCCCTTGTTCTTTCAAGCCCCGGAGGGGCGGCAGCGCCTAATATGTCGCTCCTCACGGAGCTTCAGCGACCTCATGTCACGCGATGGGCTATAAACATTCCGCTCCTCACGGAGCTTCGGCACATGGCTTTTTGGACACGCTCTTAAGAGAATCAGGCGCGGGAGGCGGCTGGCGTTGATAG
>JBGTHJ010000162.1:0-19924 GCA_041746175.1 Pyrinomonadaceae bacterium | reverse complement strand
CTTTATCCAACGTCAGTCAACGAACATGGGAGCGTTGAGCATGGCTGCAAGACTTAATGTTTTCCGCCTTGAAAGACGTGCTGAAAGCCTTCGCCTGAAAGGCGAGGGTTTTAACCCTCCCAGATGACGGACAATAAGTATTGCAGCGTCGCCGCGACGCTCCGACCGACGGCGGAGATCGTCTCAAGTTACGAAATCATCGAAGACGCCGCCGCCCGCGACGAGCAATCTGAGCCGGACGCGGCGACATAAAATCTTCAAGACTCTTGGCGCGCGGAGACGCGCCGTGTCGCATCAAATTGTTCGAGCGGTGCGTTGGACTGCGACACGACCCACTAGCCGCTCACATCCGGCACTCTCCCGCCATGGGGCCTCGCGATGTCTAAACGCAAGACCGAAGAAACCGCTTGCTTCATCCCGTCGCCTCTCGCTTCAACGTCCAAACCACCTTCGGGATTACGCCGATTTATGATGACACCATTACTTCATATCGCTTTCATTTACGCCTCGATGCTGAGTTTCACACCCGCGTGTACGAGTGCCGAGCAGACGCCCACCACCGCCCCGCCGCCGATCAACCTTTCGTTCGCCCCCGCGCCGACGCTGCTCCCCGCCGAAGAGCCACAGGAGAGCGGCTTGTCGAACACGCGCCGCGCGGATCAAACCGGACGCGACGGCGGCCAACTTCCGCGCTTGAGCGCCGACGAGCACCTGAGTCGCGCCACCCTCTATCATGCGAACCGCGCGTTCGCCGAGGCGCGCGAACACTGGCAAGCGGTTATCACGCGTTACCCGAACGATACGAAAGTCCCGGCGGCTCATTTCGGCATCGGGCGTTCCCTTTTTCAGGAGCGGCGATACGAAGAGGCTCTGCCGGTGTTTGAGCGGCTCGGCGACCGCTACACGAACGATCCGGCGGGGCGCGACGGGTTTTACTATGTCGCAGCGACACTATTACGACTCGGACGAGCGGCAGAAGCGGCGGCGCGTTACGGCGCGTATGCGTCGAAATATCCGACGGGCGAGCGCGTCGAAAATGCTTATTTGAATGCCATTGATAGTTGGCGCGAAGCCGGACGCCCCGCCGAAGCCCTGTCATGGATTGCGCGCACGCGTGAACGATTCCGGGGAATGCCTGCTGAAACCAACGCTATCTTTGCGCGTCTGCGGCTCGAAGTGGCGGGCGGCGACTGGGCATCCGCCGTGCGCACCGCCGACGAACTCGGTCGCATGTCGCTCAAGTCCGGCGTGGGCACGACGCCGGGTGAGGTCGCCTATCTGCGCGCCTACAGTCTTGAACGCGCGGGGCACAAGGAACAGGCCGCGCGCGGCTATCAGTCGATACCCGACAGCGTAAGTTCTTATTACGGCGGACTCGCGACGAGTCGTCTGATGGCGCTTGGCGGAGCATCTGGAAAGGTCGGCGATGAGCGCGCCGCGCGTGTCCGCAGCCAGACCAACTCCGTCGCGGCTTCGTATCCGGTGCCGTATCGCGAAACGATTTTGCGCGCGGTTCGCAGTCGCCGGGTTGACCCGCGTTTGATGCTTTCGATCATGCGGCAGGAGAGCAACTTTAATCCGCGTGCGCGGTCGAATGCTGCTGCGCGCGGGTTGATGCAGTTTGTCGCGGATGTCGCGGCGAAGTATGCGCCGCGCGTCAAACTCGAACGACTGCGCGAAGACGACCTCTATCGTCCGGAGGTTTCGATACTCCTCGCCAGCGAGTATCTCGACGAACTGACGGGCATGTTTCCAAACTTGCCGGAAGCGGTCGCGGCTTCGTACAACGGCGGCGAGGACAACGTCGCGCGATGGGTGAAGCGCGCGGGGCACGTTGATGCGGGCGTCTTCACTTCCGAAATCGGTTTCTCGGAATCGAAGGATTACGCGGCCAAAGTGATGGCGAACTACCGCGCTTATCGACAACTCTATACGGAAGATTTGCGCCCGCGACGCTAGCTCATCACTTCTGTTTTGATGAGCATCACCAGCGTCTTTCAGCGAACGACGAGAAAGACGTTTACGGTTCGGGGCTGAAGCGCGGATCGTCGAAACCTCTGGCGCGCTCGCGCCTGCGCAGCGGGTCTGGTTCGGTGCGCGTGCGTGGCAGGACGCCGAGTCTGACGAGCGCGGGATGATATTCGTAGCGGATAACCACCTGTCCCACCGGACGCGAATCGAGATTCATGTTGACGAAGCGCACGTCATGTTGTACCGAGCGACCGATGCCCGTCGCCGCGTAATCATCGTTGGGCGCGGGCGTGGCCGCGCGATTTTGTTGTTCGCGCGCCCCCTCCGCGCTCGGACGCGGCGCGGACTGCGCGGAATCGCTCCGGCGCTCTTCGCCTGAACGCCCTTTCTCATCGCGATAACGCGGCGTCACTTCGCGCGTCTCGTCGTGCTGCTCGCGGTAAAAGACGGCGGTGATGTTGCCGATGTCGGCGGTGTGGCCGCGCTTGGCGGCGTAGGAATCCGGTTCAGAGGTGAAGTAGAAACGGCGCGCGCGCGCGGCGCTCATCTGCCAGCCGCTGACGGTCATGGTCTGGTAGGGTGCGACGACCCACTTGCTCGCCGACCAACTCGACGTGCGACGCGCGTCAATCGAATTCAACCCATCGACCGCCACCGCGACCGCGACGCGCACGGGCAGCGGATTCCTGATTCGCAACTCGTACTCCGCATTCCTTTGTGCCTCGACGTAACGCGTTTGCCGCGCTAAATACTGTTCGAGCGGTCGGCCCTCAACAAGCACTTCCACTTCAAAATCTACGCGCTGGACGGGCACGACGACCGGCTTCTGCTGAGGCGGCGGCACGGCACGACGTTGCGCCGCCGCCGGGTCTGAAAAAAAGACGACGGCGGTGACGGCCAACAAGCACGCCCCGCAAATCAGCGACCATTGCATTCTGTTCATCTTCGCTCCTCCCCTGAATTTACGTCCCGGACGCCTCTTGAACGCCCGCGCCCTCTTTTTCTTGCAGCCCCCAAATCATTGTGTGGTACAAACACCATGCGAAAGGAGTGGCTCCCCATGATTGATTTCGACGCGACCGTCTGTCGCGACATCGCGGCCAGTACGAGCCGCGAATGGCTTGAGACAAACGGGCTTGGAGGCTTCGCCTCGTCAACGATTGCGGGCATGAACACGCGCCGCTATCACGGACTGCTCGTCGCGGCGATACGACCGCCGACCGAGCGCGCCGTGCTCCTCTCCAAACTCGAAGAAACCCTTGTCGTCGACGGCGCGCGTTACGAACTCGCAACCAACCGCTATCCACAATCCATCCACCCGCAAGGCTACACGCTCCAGACGGGATTCTGTCTGGCTCCCTTCCCCATCTCAACTTTTCGCTCCGCCGGTGTCGAGGTCGAAAAGACCGTCTTCATGCTTTACGATGAAAACACGACCGTCATCCGATACCGCATCCGCCCCAACGCCGGGCAACGCATCGAATTTGAAATACGACCGCTCTTAGCCTTCCGCGATTATCATTCGATGGCGCACGCCAACCCTGACGCGCGCTTCCCGCTCGAATTTGAACAGCGACTCTTACGCATCTCGTCGCAGACCGCGCCCTACCATCTCCTGCTCGCACACGACGCCGCCCGCATCGTCGTCGATGGCGCGTGGTACAAGAATTTTGAACTCGCGGAAGAACAGGCGCGGGGCTTCGATTTCACCGAAGACCTCTTCAACCCCTGCACACTCCATTTTGAAGCCACCGGCGAAGCCCGCTTCGACATCATCGCTTCAACCGAACGGCGCGACGTACGCGATGCGGACGTGTTCGAGCGACGTGAGCGCGAGCGTCGCAGCCGCATCGCGGTCGAACTGGCCGTTGACGGCGACGAATTTGTCGGCGCGCTCTGTGTCGCCGCCGACCAGTTCATCGTCCGGCGCGGCGAGAACCTCCACACCATCATCGCGGGTTACCCCTGGTTCACTGACTGGGGACGCGACACGATGATTTCACTCACCGGACTCGCGCTCGCCACGCACCGCTTCAACACCGCGCGCGAAATCCTGCTCGCCTTCGCCGCGCATCTCGATCGTGGACTGATACCGAATCGTTTTCCCGACGCGGGCGACCAACCCGAATACAACACGGTTGACGGCACGCTCTGGTTCGTCCACGCGATTGGCGAATACTTGCGCCGCACGCGCGACGAACAGTTCGTTCGCCAACACCTCTTCGACAAGCTCAAACAAATTATCGACTGGCACGAACGCGGCACTTACTACAATATTCGCGTCGGCTCTGACGGGCTGTTGCACGCCGGAGCCGACGGCGTCCAACTAACCTGGATGGATGCGCGCATCGGGGATTGGGTGGTCACGCCGCGACGCGGCAAGCCCGTCGAAATCGAAGCCCTCTGGTACAACGCCCTGCGCACGGTCGAAGAGCTAGCGCAACTCTTCGGCGACGAACCCGCCTACGTCCACTGTCGCACGCTGGCCGACACAGTGCACGCAAGCTTCAACGAACAGTTTTGGAACGAGGATGCAAGCTGCCTCTACGATTGCGTCGGCAGCGACGGCGTGCCCGACCCCGCTCTGCGCCCGAATCAAATCTTCGCCGTCAGTCTTCCGCACGCGCTCATCTCAGGCGAACGCGCGCGGCTCGTCGTCGCAAAAGCAGAGCGCGAACTTTTGACGCCGTACGGGTTGCGCTCGCTCGCGCGCGACGACAAGGATTACTGCGCATGTTACGCCGGAGACTCGCACGCGCGCGATGGCGGTTATCATCAGGGTACGGTTTGGGCGTGGCTCATCGGCCCGTTCATCACCGCGTATTTGAAAATTCACGAACGAACGCCGGAGAGCGTCGCGCGGGCGCGTGGAATGTTGAGCGGCTTCCGCGAACACTTGTCGGAAGCCGGACTCGGACAGGTCGCCGAAATCTTCGACGCCGACCCGCCGCACACCCCGCGCGGCTGCATCGCGCAGGCGTGGAGCGTCGCCGAGATTCTGCGTTGCGAGTTGGAAGAATTTCGTTAAGAAGCGTGTGCGGATGGTGAATCGACTCGAAACCGCACGGCTGCTTTTTCGCGCTTACATGCCGGGCGACCGCGCCGCGTCTCGCTCACAACCGACCCGGACGTGATGCGGTACGTTGGCGACGGCGTGCTGGCACTACCGCAAGCACACCGGCAATTCGAGCGCATCTTCACTCACGTCTACATTCCGAAGGCGTTCGATATCTGGGCGGTCTGCGAAAAATCCGACGCGCATTACGTCGGCCACGCCGAAATCAAGCCACGTCCAACGTCGTCCGATTTTGAGATCGTCTACCTCCACAGCGAGCCGCACTGGGGTCGCGGCGACGCGACTGAAATCGCGCGTCGTCTCATCGAATATGGTTTCGCCGAGTTGAAGTTGCCGCGTGCCGTGGCGACGATTGACGAAGCCAATCTTGCGTCAATCCGCCTCGTCGAAAAGCTCGGCATGAAGCGCATCGGCGACGAACGCGACGAGCACGGGCTAACCATCGTTTATGCGATTGAAAGCGAAACCACCGAATAGGTCAACTAACAAATGAATAGCTATTTCAACCAAGTAAGACTAGAATGTGCGCCGTACGTTTAGGACGAGTCTTCGACTAAACAACCGTCGGCACGGCCCCAGATTACAGCTCACTCCGAAATTTCATTTTTTTTTTCGCTTTGCCTTGAAGTTAGACAAGACGGTGGTCAACCGTCTGCCGTTTTCCAACCCCAATTAGCTAAGGAGAACGCTATGTTCAACCAAAGTACGTCTGTTTCCATCGTTAAGCGTCTGTTGGTGTGCATTGCTCTCGTGTCGTTTGGTTATGTGCTTGTCGCGCGCTATGTCGGAGCAGGCAAGCTTGAACCAGCGACAGCGAGACATGGATTCGCGCAGCAGTTGCCGCCACAGCCCCGTTTCCCGGATGCCAACCCGCAATTCATCCCGCCACCGAGCATCTACAGCGGCCCGCTCTTCGTGCTCAGCCAAAACTATCCCGCGCAGAAGCCCACCACGCCGCTCCCCTCTTTCCTTTCGATGAAATTCAAAGACGACTGGAAGGGCTACATGATGAAGGTGCGCGACTATTGTTTCGAGGGGAATACAGAGGTTGATTTTCGCGTCGAGCATAACAAGACGCGCGCGTGGTATCACATGCCCTGGCAGGATTATGGCCCGGCGGGGCGTGAGGGCATCCACGGGCTGACGAAGGAGGCGCAGGTACAGAAACAGCAGCTTGCCTCTTCGCAAACCTACGTCAATGGGCAGACCGTAGCCGTCGGATTCTTCAACGACCTCGGCGGCTATACCATCGGCCAAGTCTGGGCTGACCACTCCAACCCCGACCCGTCCAAGAGCAGCAGGCCGAACGGATTTCCGATCGGCACGGTCATCTTCAAGCTGCTTTTCGTTGACGTGCCTCCGGCGCAGGTTGCCAGCCTCGCCA
Organism: Pyrinomonadaceae bacterium; assembly: GCA_041746175.1. Lineage (GTDB taxonomy): Bacteria > Acidobacteriota > Blastocatellia > Pyrinomonadales > Pyrinomonadaceae > JBGTHJ01. The sequence goes on along the minus strand of JBGTHJ010000162.1, from coordinate 13,493 downwards.
ATCCGAAACAGTGGCAGGCTTACGTCGATAGCTGCTACAAGGCTCCGTGCAACCCGCAGAATCCGGGTGACACGAGCAACCCACGCGTCCTCAAGCAGGTGTCGCTGATCCAGATGGACATCGCGGTACGCACCGACGATCCGGCGGCTCCGACGGGTTGGCTCTTCGGGACATTTCAGTACAACGGCGCGCTCAATCGTCAGAACGAATGGGAGAACCTAATCCCGGTCGGCCTGATGTGGGGCAACGATACGACGAACCGGGGCGACGATTACACGCAGATCAGCTTCACCAAAGCTCCCGACAAAACTCACATCAACCCCCAACTCAAAGAGACTGTCATCAACGACGATCCCAACGAACTACCGCCCACGCACCTCGGATGGAATGGACGGCTTAACGGCCCCGTCGATAACCCGATCAGCTCTTGCATGAGTTGCCACATGACGGCGCAGCATCCGAGCTATGCCATGCTCAGCCCGGCGTTTCAAGCGAATCCGCCCAAACGCGGCAGCGCCTACTGGATGAAATGGTTCCAGAATGTTGATTGCACCGTGCCCTTCGGCAACTATCTGGCACCGAACGGTGCGAAGGAATCCGGCATCAACCCGCTCTCGACCGACTTCAGCCTCCAACTCTCCGGCTCAATCGCGAACTTCTGCGATGCTAACCCACACGCCCCGGTCTGTCCGCCGCCCGCCGTCTCGACGAGCGCATCAGACAAGACCGCAGACATTCTCAGCGCACGCCCGACCCGGAAGCGTGCGGCGACCAGAGTCAAACCACACGTCGTTCACCCCATCGTTCGGGACTTGCCCGAAGCGCGACCGAATCCGAAATAGATCGACGGCGCACCTTCACACTTAAAAATTCGGCCAGCCCCGTCCAACTTATAGCAAGTTGCAATTGCATGTAGCACATAAAAGAGCGGCATCGCCTGGGAGCGCGAGCGTCCCGCTCGCATTGAGCGTTCGGAGAACGCGAACCATTGAACGTGCTCCAAGCACGCTTGCCAGCGCGACGCTGGCGCTCCCGGCATTCACCCAATTGCAAACCGCTATAGGTGAGCGGGGCTGGCCGAACTATTTTGGGTTGCGAGCATGACCGACTCGGCTCGGAATCGCCTTGTATCGCGGGCGATTCCGAGCCGACCTTTCATCCAAACGAAAATTCGCTCTATTGGTTAAGGCTCGACGCCCGTCGTGCCTGGCGCGCGAACGAAGCCCGCCTGTCTGTCGAGAAACTCGACCTGCACGAAGGGAATGCTGACGGTCGAACCGCCGGCGTCCGTGCCGGTGGCGGTTTGGAACAAGTCACCGTACTGCTTGACGAAATTGGTGAATGCCGCCCCGTTGAGGTGCGCGAAGAAGGCTTGCATGTCCTTGTAGGCTTCGACAAAAAATATTTCCGTGTCGGTCGGTGGAGGCAGCGAAGCCTGGGTCGTGTCGGGCGTGTGAACAAGATACATGAGCGTGTCCGGCTCGGAATTCAAAACCTCCTTAGCGAGGGCTTGCAGCGCGCCAACAGCCGCCGCCTGCTGTCCCTCTTTGACGTACCATCTGGCGATTAGCGTGACCATAGGGTGCTTCTCCGTTCTCACTTCAAGACTGACTTGATGATGTTGTCAACGGCCTTGAGGGTCGTTGCGGCGATGGTGAGCGTCGGGTTGGCGGTGCCGACGCTCGGGAACACGCCGCTCCCCAAGAGGAAGAGGTTCGAGTGGTCAAACGCCTGCTGGTTAGCGTCACAGACGAACCGCTTCGGGTCTGTTCCCATCCGGTATGTGCCCATGACGTGCCCCGCGCCGTTCAAAATGTACGGCTCATCCTCATAGAAGAAGAGACTGGCGCTGCTCATGTTGGGCGAGGTGAAATCGGTCGCGCCCATCTGCGCGAAGAGTTGCGCGGCGACCTTGCGCGCCGCCGCATAGCCCGCGCGCGTGTAGGGGTCGAGGTCGTATGTGATTTCGGGGCGCGGGATGCCCAGATTGTCCGTATATTCTTTGGAGGGCACGATGCGATTCGTCGAGAGCGGCATCTGCTCGACGAGCGAGCCGAAACGAAACTGACGGATGAACAGCCCGTTGAGCGTGCGCCGCAGCCCAGCGCCAAATTCGCCACCCGCGACCAGAGCGTTGACGCTGCCCCACGGGTCGTTCATCGCCCAGTTCCAACCCTCGTTGCCGATCTCCATGCGGAAGGGCGCGTGCTCGGAGCGGAAATCGCCGTCGCGCAGGCTCTCGATGCCGGATGTTGAAAGCGGCCCGCGATAAGGCCAGACCGGTTCCGGCATTAACGCCCAACTCAACTGGGTCGGGTGATCCATCAGATTGCGTCCGACTTGTCCGCTGGAGTTGGCGACGCCGTCGGGCAGTTCGTTGGTCGCAGAGTTCAACAGGATTTTCGGCGTTTCGATGGCGTGCGCCGCCATGATGTAAATGGCGGCGCTGACGGTTCCCGTTTCGGTTGCGGGGCCGTTCGGTGTTTCATACTTTTTGTAGTTAACGCCGGAGATGCGTCCCGACTGCGCGTCAACGTCGAGCGAATAGACGACCGTCTGGAACCAGAACTCCGCGCCCGCATTCTGCGCCTTGCCGATATGGATCGAGGCGTCGTACTTCGCTTGAATCGGACAAATTGGAATACAGTTGGTATTGCCCGCGCAGACCCGCCGTTCGTCGAAGGGGATGGAGTTGCGCGCTTGTGGCGTCGGGCTGACGCTCACCGACTGCCCTTCCAGAGTGATGTCTCCGAGCCGTCGCGCGATGACCTTGTCTTGGTATGCCTGAAGAATTTCAGGCATCGGATATTCGTAGGGCTGTTGACGCGCCGGGTCGTCAGGGTTCCAGAACTTTAGGCCGTGATACTGCTGGTGCTCAACGTCCGCCGCGATGCCGATCTCCCACTCGGCGCGACAATACCAGTCCTGCAACTCGTCGTAGCCGTACGGCCAGTCGACGCCGTGACCGTATGCCGACTGGATGCGAAAATCGTTCGGGAGCAGCCGGAGCGAAGTCCCCATCCAGTGCCACGTCGTTCCACCGCCGACGCGCTCATACGTCGAACTGAACGGAAGCGGTCCGTTCTGCACGAGGTAACCGGTCGGCGGACGCGCCTGCCAAGAGCCGATTTCGAGAACGACCGGGCGCGGGTCGTTCGGCAGTTCGGAGTTGGTCGGATAGGGCGACTCGGGTGTCTTCGCCATCGCGAGGTAGAATCTTTCCATGTAGTCGCCGCGATTGGGCGGCACGCCCGGCCCGCCGTCGAGCACGAGCACACGCTTGCCCGCCTGCGCCAGTTTGTAAGCAGCGAGTCCTCCGCTTATCCCTGCGCCGACGATCACCACATCGTATTTTTTTTGTTCGCTCATGCTGTGCTCCCTTCCTCGACGGCGCCCGGGCCGGTCGAGTCGTCCGGCGCCTCGGGCGGGTCAGCCCAGTAACCGTAGTGCATTTCGCTGTAGCCCATTGGGTGAGCCTGCATCACGTCCCACGCCAAACCCTTCGTATAGGCGTTCGACGAAACGACCGTGCCGGGCGAGAAACCGGAAACCCCGCCGCTCTGATAGCCGTCGTACCAGATGGACAGATACCACATGCGGATGATGTTGCGCGCCAGCGGCCCAATCTGCGGGTCGGTGAGGACTTGCGCCTGCACCTGTGCCGGCTGCTCGGCTGGAGGAAGCAGTGCGATGGCTTGATATGTCGCCAGCAACCGCTCAAGGGTGGCGGGGTCAACATCCGCCTCCGGCTTGCGCATGAAAGCAAGGTACTCGACGGCGACGGGCTGCGGACTGAGCGGAGGGTTAAGGGTAGAGGCGGCGAAGCCGGTCAGCAGCGCCGACAGGCCGACGAAATTATCGAGTTCGGAGTTGCTGCTCATTACTTCCCGCCTCCTTTCTTGTGCGCGCGTTCGAGCAGATACGTAAAGTCGGAAAACTTGCTGTTGGTCGTCGTCGCATTGTTGTGGCACATGATGCAACTCGAAGAGACGTTGGGCGTCTTGCCTTGAATGTATGTTTCGAGCGTCGTGTTGGCGAGGAAGGGCGGAGCGGGTTCGCCCGCCGCCTTCGGGCCGGTCAGAGAGTTCTGCGGCTGCGTCGGCCATTGCGTGCTGACGAGTTCGTAATACTGCCACACAGAATCTTTGTTGACGCTACGCAGCCAACCCTGCCACTGCGCGTTGAGCGCGGCGGTCGCATCGTCAATCGGAATGATGCGCGTAATCTGGCTACGCTGTTCGGGTAGGAGCACCGCGTCCGGGTTCCACGGACGCGGCGGCGGCGTGTTGACCGGATATTTCGAGTTGGGGTCGAAGAAGTTGGCGCGCGTCCCAGGGGGTGCGTTGTGGCCGACGCGAACATTATCAACCTGCTCGAATGTCGACCAGACCCACTGCGGAGCCGATTTGGTTTTGTGCGCGATGTGGAAGCCAACCAGACCCATCGTCTTCAACTCGCACGAAGGCTTCGTCGGCGGGTTGTCTGTGGCGCGCGTGTAGACGTAAGCCTGAACCTTGTGGAAACGTCCCGGCACATCCCCCGGCGCCGGGCCAATGACCTTCCAAGCCGCCTTGATGATGATCGAGCCGACCGGCGTATTAGGATTCGTCGGGCTGACATTGACGCCCGAAGGAAAGTTGACCATCGAAGTGAAAGTCTGCTGTCCTTCCTTGTTGTAGAGCGTATTTTGCACGATGTAGTCGAAGGTATCGCGGTTGATACGAATCTCGTAGCGTGCGTAACGCCCGTTCTGCTGATCGACGAGTGGTCCCGTGTTGAAAGGCTGACCGGAAACGTCGAGCACATCGTCCGAGACTTTTTGCGTCATCTGCAAAAGCTTGCCGCCCGAAGCGCCGAGGTTACGGCACTGCTCCGGCAGTTGCCGCTGTCCCCACGGGGCTGGTGTCGCGCCATCCGGAAGAAATACCTCGTAGGGTTCTTTGTAGCTATCCCAGACGGTCACGTTGTCGCCGTCCGCGCCGAGCACCTTGTTGGTGTCGGGCGAGCCGTCAGGGAGCGCCGGCCAGTTGAGCGCGACGAACGATTGCCACGAGAACACGTCGAAATCGTGCTGGACACTTTGAAGCGTCTGCGGGTTGTCGCTGAAATTAGCATCGTGGGGTATCGCGGCGGTAAGCGTTCCCGGCGGCGGCGTGGGCGCAACGGAGGCATCCGTTGTAGAGGCCGTCGTCGACAAAGCCGGAGTCGAATTTGTCGCGGGCGGAGGCGGTGAGTTATTTGTGCATCCGCCGCCTGAGCAGGCAAGGACTGCGGTGATGAGTGCGCTCAAAATCAGTCGAGAGAGGCGCATCTATTATTCTCCTTGTGACAAGGTTGTATGGGCTACTTTTCCGAGAGTTCAGAGATGTCCCGGAGGTGTTGAGTCAGGAAGATAGCTATGAAAAATGACGCATCTGGTGTCGGGGCGACAGTGTTCGCTTCAACCAGATGGAGTTTATGGGAACGGCAGGCCGCTTCATTTGGCGCGCAAATCCTACGCCTTATCATACGACGCGTCAACGAATAGTGCACGACAATGAACTTTCAGTTTGAAGTGGCGGAGTAGCGTCCGGCGATGACGAGAATCAACAGGGTCGTCGTCGTCGCGGCTGAGAGCAAACAGAACTGGCAGAAGGCTTGAATCACGAAGGCCTGGAGGTAAACCAGCCAGAGCGTCATCGCGAACATCAACGAAACGACGACGGTTAACAGCGTGCGCGTGCGCGCGTAGCCGAAGGCCGCGAGCGTGGCGAGGCTGAAGGTTGTGAAATAGGCGAGCGCGCCGAGTGCGGCAAGCGGCGCCGGGCCGACCGTCGCGTAACTGCTGGCGAGAACCTTCGAGCATCCGGCGGTGACCGTACACTGCACGCTCCGCCCCGCGAGATGCTCGACCGTCAGATAAATCGCATCGGCCAGCCCGACGAGCGAGACGAGCGCAGCCACCAGATAGATTGACTTGCCCTTGCGTCGCGCGCGTTCGTCCGTCGCGGCGGATTCCGCTCCGCTGACTTCATCTTTGCGCAGGCTTCCGACGCTCACGGATTGCCACTATTGCTGCGGCTGCTGCCCGCCGCCGTCTCAATCGCCGCACGCAGACTGGTCGGCAGCATCTGGTCGACCGGAACTTTTTGGCCGTTGAGCAGAACCGTTGGGGTGCCGGTAATGCCGAGCGAGTCGGCGCGTTCGACATCGGAGCGGATGCGCGAGTTAACGTCTAGGGCGTCCATGTCGCGTTGGAAACGGTCAACATCGAGCGCGAGCGTGCGCGCGTAGCCGACAAAAATCTCGCGACCGTTCGGCTTGCCCGCCCACTCGCTCTGCTTCTCGTAAAGCAGATCGTGCATTTCCCAGAAGCGATTTTGTTTGGCGGCGGCTTCGGAAGCGCGTGCGGCTTCAAGCGCATTCTTGTGCATCGCCACGAGCGGCATCTGACGGAACACCACGCGCAAACGCGGGCCAAAGTCCGCCTTGATCTTTTTTAGCTCGGGATAGAGTTGTCCGCACGGCGGGCACTCAAAGTCGCCAAACTCTTCGAGCGTGACGACGGCGTCGGCGCTGCCGCGCGTGTGTGGCGGCTGTGCTCCCGGCACGCCGCTGCTGCTGCTGCGTCGTGCCGGAGTAGTGGACGGCGGCAGCGTGGTGGATTTGGCTGTCGCGGGCGGCGCAGTGAGCGCGCCGCCCGGAATCGCGGCGGACTCGTCCCCACGCGAAAACAGCCACGCGCCCCCGACGAGCGCGACCACCAACACCCCGGCGATGATGATGAACGGAAGATATTGATTAGTCCCCACGGACTTCTTTTTAGAACCCATCTTCTTACCCGTCAAAGTTAAAATTGTGCAAAGCGCGGAAACTTGTATTCGATAAGTACAATACCATTCTCCCGCCGGTTGACGAAACGCCGGAGAGCGTTCGGCACTCCGCCGGCATCATCAGACATCCTGAAGGCTTTGTTGTCGACTATTGACCGCTGACGATGGTGGTGGGGTGCTCCGTTTCAGATGGTGACGCTGGCGATTCGTTGCGTCGCGACTTTTGACTCGGAGAAGCCGGGCAGTTGTTGGAGACGCTGATTGACGTTGCGGTCGAAGAAATTAACGCCGTCGTCGCCGCCGAAAAGCGTCGCGATCACGTAGTCAGCTTCGGTCTTTGGCTTCGCGCCGTTGCCGACGGGCGCCCAGAAACGGTTGATGATGAACTGCGCGAGCTTTTGCGAAAAGTTCGAGCGTTTGAGTTCGAGCCGCGCGATGCTCCAATAGAAATAGGCGTGAATCGATTCTTCCTGCGCGATGGCGCGGAGCACGCGCTCCAGAACGGGATGCTCCGCCGCGAGCCACAGACGGCGGTAAGCTTGCAGCGTCGTGAATTCGTTGATCGTTCCCCAGACCATGTGCGCGCCGGTAAAGTACCTGCCGAAGCAATTCGTGATGTACGGGCCGACGAAGAACTCCACGGTGTATTTGAAGGGGATTTTGGCGCGTGCCTCGGCGATCCACTTTTCGCTCGTCGGGATGCCCGCCTCGTTGAGAAAACGATTGAGCAGTTTACCGTGCTCCGCTTCCTCGTCGTTCCACTTGTCCATGAACTTGCGTATCACGGGGTCTTTGCCCGTTGGCGTGCGCAGCAATTCCTGATAGTACAGTTCGGTAAAACTCTCGACATCCCGCATGTAAAAAAGCACGGGCAGGAACTTATCCCGCAACTCGTAATTTGAAACCTCTTTCCACGGCACGCTATCAATAAACTCTTTGGTGATAGCGCGCGGCTGATTCTCATACCACGATAGAACGTCTCGGTCATTCTCGAACACTGACACGGGATAACTCCTTTGACTCGCAACTAAAACTGTCCGCACCGCACCGCCGGTTCGCCAGTTCTGAGCGATTTTATAGCCGACACTTTTTTGTTATTCTACCTACGTACGGTCAAAACGCCCCTCGCGGATTTAATCGATCCGGGTATTGCCGGGCGTATCCGTGCGCGAAACTAACCGATTTGCGCGAGGTGGCAAAAATTCAACAGGAACGCGCCGCAGAGTCGCTCTACGACCGCTTTGCGCATCTCTACAATCTGATGTTCAGGATCAATCGCTACGGCCACTCGATCGAGCGATACTTGAACGATAACCCGTTGCCGCTGCCCTCCGGCGCGAGGGTTCTGGACGCCGGGTGCGGCACCGGACTCTTGACGCTCGCGCTGCTGCGCGTGCTCGCTGTACCGGCGCGCATCACGGCGGTTGACCTCTCGTTATCCTCGCTCGCCATTGCGCGGCGCGCGGTCGGCAATGTTGACTTCGAGCACGGTCACGACGTTGACTTCGTGCAGGCCAACGTGCTCGCGCTACCCTTCCCCGACAACTCGTTTCAATTCGTGGTGACGAGCGGCGTGCTTGAGTACGTCCCCTTGCGCGAAGGTTTCGGAGAACTGGCGCGAGTGCTGGCCCCCGGCGGCTACCTGTTTCATTTGCCCGTCAAACCATCCGTCGCGAGCAGATTACTTGAAGTCATGTTTCGCTTCAAGACCCATCCCCCCGGCGAGGTCGTCGAAAACACCAACCGCTATTTCCGAGTCATCACGCGCCATAAATTCCACCCGCTCGACCCCATCGGCTGGACGAAAACCGCCGTGCTTGCACAGAAGATTTAAGCGCGCCCGGAGCCGTCGATAACCAGCCGTGCGTTTGGTTGCGGCGCGCGGCTTATTTCGCCTTCAAGCCTTCGAGAACCACGCGCGCGACGGTTGGAATCACTTCGCGTTCCTTGGCGTGGTCGGTGGTAAAGGTGACGAGGATGAAGCGCGCGCCGCCGGGGAGTTCGATGTAGGCGGCATCGTGGCGCGTGGCGCTCGTCCAACCGGCCTTCGACCAGAGACGCGCGTCGCGATGGTCGCCTTCGAGCGCAATGCCGGTGAACCCGTGCGCCTGATCTTCCGGGTCATCGCTCTTGGCGGTAAAGTCGCGCTTCATCAGCTCCAACATTTTTGCGCTACGCGCGGTCGTCACGGCGCGTCCGGCGACGATTTCGGAAAGCAGCCGCGCGGTCGCGTTGGTCGTCAACTTGTTGCGGTTCTCGAAATTCGCGCCGAGGAAAACGCGCTCGCGTCCGTACGGGCCTTCGCACCACGGCTTCTGCACGACGTTGAGGCCGCGATAGCCGAGTTTTGCGAAATAGCGGTCGACGGCTTGACGTTTGCCCGCCCATTTTTCCATCTCGTTCGGCGGGAGTTCTTTACCGTTCGACGTGTCGGTCAAGGCATCGACGATGAAGTGCGTGGCGTCGTTCGAGGAATCGACGATCATGTCTTTCATCGCGCGCCGTAGTTCCTCTGTTTCTTTCAAACGTCCGTCTTCGAGCCAGCGATGTGCCGCCGCCAGATAAAACAACTTGACCACGCTCGCTGGATAAATCGGTTCTTCGCCGCGAAAATCCGCCTGCACCGGATGTTGCGGGTCGCGCAAATCAATCAGCGTCACCGCGAGATTTTCCTTCCGCAGCCCCTTGTCGGCAAAACGCTTCAAGGCCGCCGCCGCCGCCGCGTCAACGAGCGTCTGCAATCTCTGCGCGGACGACACGGACGACGACGACGACCCGGCGCGCTTCGTGACGTTGCCCCCGCCGCGACCATTCCCATGTGTCGTCAGCGACGGCGCAAGCACGCTCGTCAAACACGCGACGACCAACCAACGAATCAAACCTGACTTCATCACATCCCCTCCCGCAAGCGCTGTCTTGCTAGCCCCTGATAACCGTCTTACTCAACTCGTCTCTTAAACGCTCACCGAAGTCCGAGCAGCGCCAGCGTCGAAATTGAAATATTGATGATGAGCGAATTTGAAAAATCAATAAAGAACGCGCCGACGACGGGCACGATGAGAAAGCTGCGCGGCGCGGGCGCGTAACGTGCGGTGAGGGCTTCCATGTTGGCGACCGCGTTGGGCGTGATACCGAGTCCGAAACCGACGTGGCCGCTCGCCGTCACCGCCGCTTCGTAATCGCGTCCCATCAAAACGAACGTGACGAGCACGGCGTAAGCGATCATCAACACGATCTGCATGGCGAGGATGACGAGCATCGGCACGGCGAGTCCGGCGAGTTGCCACAGTTTCAGATCCATCAGCGCGATGACCAGAAAAAGCGCGAGCGCGATTGTGCCCAGAGCTTCGACCGCGCGCGGCTCAATGCGCAGCCAGCCGTGCGCGTCGTCCAGATTGCGCACGACGGCGGCGACGATCATCGCGCCGATGTACCCCGGCAGCTTGAGAAACGGCGCGATGCTCGGCGGCAGACGCGCGCTCAATCCGGCAAGCCCCATGCTCAGCAGCGCGCCGACGCCCATAACGGCGAGGATGATGGCGAGATTGCGGAGCAGTTCGTATCCGCTCAGATGTCGTTGATGCGTGCGGTCGGCGGCGGTCGCGTACGGTGCGGCGGCGCTTCTCTCGCCCGCTTCGTCGGCGATACCCCCGATGATGTTCTCGCGCGCTTCGCCTGCTTCGCTGCGACCGTATGCGTCATCGTCAACGATGCTCCGCGACGGCGCAAGTTTGAAATGCTTGATCAACGCGGTCGCGGTCGGGTTGCCGACGATGCTCGACACGAAGATGCCGAACGTCGCCGAAGCGATAATCAACGCGCCCGCGCCGCCGATGCCCAACTGCTCGAATGTTTCGGTGAAGGCGAGTCCGGTGGCGGGGCCGCCGGTCAGCGTCAGCGAACCACAGATGATGCCGAGCGCGGCGGGCGCGCCCAGTGCGATTGCCAGCGCGACACCGGCGACGTTTTGCACTATCGCCGTCGCCGACGCGATGAGCCAGAAGAAGCCCATCCGCCAACCACCCGCGCGCAGCAGCGTCAACGTCGCGCCGAGTCCGATGGTGGTGAAGAAGGCCGTCTGGAGCGGAGAGCGCAACGAGGTATCGAGCACGATGCCGCCCGCCCCGCCCAGCCGCCACGCGAGCGCCAGACCCGCAAACAGCAATCCTCCAATCGCCGGAGCCGGGATGCTTGAACGCGACAGAAAACCGAGTCGACGCTGCAATACGTATCCCGCAAAGAGAAAGACCGCCGCGAGCGCGAGCGTCAACACGAGATCGAGTTTCAGCGTCGTTAGTCCCTCGACAAAGACGATTTCCAAACGGTTTCCCTCGCGTTCAAATCACGCTCAGCTAGCTGGCTTTGTAACTTCGCCGACGGCACCTTCGCGATGCGCCGAACCATTGGCAGAGTCGCTTGATGGCTCAGCGTCCCATGCGGCTTTATTTGCGGAGGGTTAGCTCAAACATGAGGCGGAAATTTTGTCGCCCGGAAGCTTGTCAAGACGGTTGTTAACGGAAGATCGAGCGCGTAGTGTATCATCTTTGGAGCGCAAACCGGCGCAAGAAACATCTTTTCTCCGACCGCAATTTTTATGTATTTGCCGGTCAAAAACGGGGATTCGCGTTTGATGAGAGACAGGCTGTTCAAGATGTTGACGGGTGGTTTGATTGTTGCGTCGAGCGTCGCGGTGCAGACAAGTGTCGCCGCGCAACACGGTGGGGCGGAGGTTCGCGCGCGGTACGAGTCGGCGCAGCGACACGAAGGCGCGGGAGCATGGGATGCGGCGGAGAAGGAATGGCGGGAGGTAGTGCGAATTGCTCCGGAGGACGCGCGGGCGTGGGTCAATTTGGGGGTGTCGTTGAACCGGCAGAACAAGATCGGCGCGGCAATCGCGGCGTGGGAACACGCGGCGAGGCTTGATCCTGAACTCGCGGGCGCGCCTTTCAATCTGGGGCTGGCGCGCGTGAGAAGCGAAAACTATGCGGAGGCCGTCGCACCTTTGCGTCGCGCGCTCGCGCTCGAAGCCGACAACGATGCGGCGCGGCGTGCGCTCGCGCTCGCGCTTATCGGCGTCGAGAAATTTCCGGAAGCGAGTCGCGAGCTAGCGCGTCTGCTCGCGCGTGCGCCGCGCGATGCCGGGTTGCTTGAGATGGCGGCGCAGTCGTTCATGCGGCAGAGGCGTTTCGGCGAAGCAGCGACGGTGTTGCAGCGTCGGCTCGAATTGGACGGAGCGACGGCACGGATGTGGGCGCAGTATGGCGACGCGCTCGACGGGGCGAGTCGGACGACCGAGGCGGTCGAAGCTTACGCACGCGCGGTCGCACTCGACCCCGATTCAAACGTCACACGCTACGGGCTGGGCTATCTCTACTGGAAACTTTATCTCTACGACGACGCCGAGCGCGTGCTCCTGGAAGTGCTGCGCCGCGACCCGCAGGAAGCACGCGCCGCATTCACGCTCGGCGACCTCTACCTGACCAAAGGCGACGCGGCGCGTGCGCTGCCTCTGCTCGAAATAGCGGCGCGAGTTTACGCCGACGAGTTCGACACGCGTTTCGCCCTCGGACGCGCCCTGCTGATGTCGGGCGATGCCCGGCGCGCGACTGAGGAATTGCGCGTGGCCGTCAACCTCAACGACAAAATCGCCGACGGCCATTTCCAACTCGGACGCGCGCTCATCCAGACGGGTCGCCGCGCCGAAGGTCGCCGCGAACTCGACCGCGCACGCCAACTGCACGATGCCCAACGCGCCGCCGAAGCGAAAAAGCAGTAGGCCGTAGAAATGCACCGTTCGATGTGACTCGGGCTCGCCGGGGGTTTTCCTCCCGGGCTTCGCGGCGACCGCTAATCCCCCTTCGCTATCCCTTGTCATTGAAAGCCACGCGCCCGCCGACGAGGGTGAGGAGCACGCGGGCTTCGTCGTCGATGGCGACGAGGTCGGCGCGCTTGCCCGCTTCGATTGAGCCATAATCCTGTTCGATTCTGAGGAGGCGCGCGGGGTTCGTCGCGGCCATCCGCGCCACCTCACACGCCGACGCGCCGAGCGCGAACATCATCCGCACGGCGTCGCGCATGGTGATGACCGAACCGGCGAGGCTCCCCGTCGCGTTGCGCGTGCGCCCGCCCGCAACCGTAATCGTCTCGCCCCATAAACTGTATTCGCCGTCGCCGATTCCGGCGGGCGCGACCGCGTCGCTGATGAGCGCGATGCGCCCCGCCGTCTTGCAGCGCAACACGAGCCGGAGCATGAGCGGGTCAGAGTGGAAGCCGTCGGCGATCAGGTCGCAGGTTATGTCGTCGCGCAGCAGGCCCCAACCGATGGGGCCGGGGGCGCGTTGATGGAGCGGCGCCATCGCGTTGAGGAAATGCGTCATGTGACGCGCGCCCGCTTCACAGGCGCGGTCGAGTTCCTCGACGCTGGCGCGGGTGTGGCCGATGGACACGACCCAACCACGCGCGACGAGTTCGCGGATGAGTTCGATGCCGCCGTCGATTTCGGGCGCGACCGTTATCATGTGGACGGCGGCATCGCGTTTTATCGTCGCGAGCGCATGGAGGGCGGCGTGTTCGGCGTACGTGCGAAAGTGCGCCGGGCGGAGCGCGCCGCACTGCGCGCTGTTGACGAACGGCCCTTCGTAATGCACGCCGAGCGCGCGTGCCGCCGCCGCTGCCGCTGCC
>JBGTHJ010000161.1:0-13319 GCA_041746175.1 Pyrinomonadaceae bacterium | reverse complement strand
GGGCGTGGAGATGGTGATGCCCGGGGACAACATCGCGATGGAGATCGAGTTAATCACGCCGATCGCGATGGAGAAGGGGTTGCGGTTTGCGATCCGCGAGGGCGGGCGGACGGTGGGCGCGGGCACCATCTCCGAAGTCGTTGAGTAAACGGATGGCTTAATGGCATCCGTCCGGGCGGGTTGACGCCGAAAAATTTGCAACCGGCGTTTGCCGGTGGAATGCTGAAAAGACAGGATGAGTTGTTATGCCGCGCGATAATATTGTGCTTCAGTGCACGGAATGTAAGAGTCGAAACTACGTCACGACGAAAAACAAGAAGACGACGCCGGAGCGTCTTGAGTTCAGGAAGTTCTGCCGTCGCTGCCGTCTGCACACAGGACACAAAGAGACGAAGTAGCGTGACTGCTGACAGGCGACGGGTGACAAATAGGAAATCCCTGTCACCCGTCGCCTGTCACCTGCTACTTCTTTTAGGGGTATAGTGTCAACGGTTAGCACGTCGGTCTCCAAAACCGAAAGTTCGGGTTCAAATCCTGATACCCCTGTGTTCTAACAAACCATGGTTGGAGACCGTGCCGCGGGCCGAGTGCGAAGATTTCAAGAGTCCCGGTAGATGCGGTTCAGTAAAAAGGAAAAAGCCCGGTGGCGAAGAAAGAAGACGATGAGTTGTTGGGCGGCAGCAGCCGACACGAGCCGGAGACGCCGTTGGCGGAGCCGCCCCCGTCGCGTTTGAGTTCGCCGGACGTGACGGCGAGCGAGCCTCCTGCGCCGCGTGTCGCGCGTTTTGGCGAAGGCGCGGAAGGGCGTCCGGCGCGTCGTGAACGGGGCGTGACGGGACACCGCGCGGGCTTCTTCGAGCGCCTCGCGCAGTTCATCCGCGACGTGCGCGCAGAGTTGAAGCGCGTGTCGTGGCCGACCGCGTTGGAGGTCAGAAACACGACGATCATCACGATCATCGCGGTCATCTTTTTTGCGCTCTATCTGTTCGGAGTTGACTGGACTTTCACCAAGCTCATCGGGCTTCTGGAACGGTTTATCAGTTGGCTGTTCGGAGCCGTCTAACGCGATAGGAAACAGTCTCAATCATGCAGCAATGGTTCATCCTCCACACTTATTCGGGACACGAGAAGAAGGTGCGCGACAGCCTCAAGGCGCGGATTCGCGACACCGACCTGCAGGGCGAAATTCTCGAAGTGCTCGTGCCCACCGAGACGGTCGTTGAGATGCGCGGCAACAAGCGCGTCGAATCATCGCGCATGTTTTATCCCGGCTACGTGCTGGTGCAAATTGAGTGCGACGAGCGCGGGCACATTCCCGACAACGTCTTTCACTTGATTAAATCTACCCCGAAGGTGACGGGCTTCGTCGGCGGGCAGAATCCGACGCCGCTGACGCCGCAGGAAGTCGACCAGATCGTCCACAACGTGACGGAAGCGGCGGAGAAGCCGAAGCCGAAATTCACTTACACGGCGGGCGAGACAGTGCGGATCAAGTCGGGACCGTTTGCCAGCTTCACGGGCAAGGTCGAGGACGTTAACGCCGACAAATCGACGCTCAAGGTGGTCGTCACGATTTTCGGTCGCTCGACGCCCGTCGAACTCAATTTTCTCGATGTCGAGAAGGTAACTTTTACTGAGGACGAATGAAAACCGTGACGGTCAACCGGCGCTAGTTGATGAGAGCACATGCTTTTGTCCGGCCAGTGGTCGCCCGTCACCTATCAACTAGAACATCATGGCAAAGAAGATTACAGGTTATATCAAGTTGCAGGTTCCGGCGGGCAAGGCCAACCCGGCGCCGCCCATCGGCCCGGCGCTCGGTCAGCACGGCGTCAACATCATGGAGTTCTGCAAAGCCTTCAACGCGAAGACGGCGCAGATGGACCCGGACATGAAGATTCCGGTTGTCATCACGGTGTTCGCCGACCGCTCGTTCGCGTTCGAGACCAAGACGCCCCCGGCGGCTGACCTCTTGAAGAAAGCGGCGGGCATCTCGAAGGGTTCGGGCAAGCCGAACAAGGAGAAGGTCGGGAGCATCTCGCGCGACAAAATCCATGAAATCGCGCAGCTCAAAATGGCCGACCTCAACACGACGAATCTGGAAAGCGCGGTCAAGACCATCGAAGGCACGGCGCGCAACATGGGACTCACCGTCGAAGGATAGATGCCGCAGACGGCGTGCGGATAAAACTTGACGATGCGCGTCTGTTTTATCCCTGGCCGTTGCGTCCTCGAAACCTTCCACAGAGGGAGAGGCTGGAAGTGCGGTCGCCTCGTTTGCACCTCGGAGGATAGATAATATGGCGAAGCAGGGAAAGAAATACCGTGCGGCTCTGGAGAAATTCGACCCGGCACGAAAATACACGCTCGACGAAGGGCTGGCGAAAGTTAAAGAGATCGCCTTCGCGAAGTTCGACGAGACGGTGGAACTGACGATGTGGCTCGGCGTCGATCCGCGCAAGGCCGACCAACTCGTCCGCGGGACGGTCGTGCTGCCGCACGGGCTCGGCAAGTCGAAGCGCGTGCTCGTCATCGCGCAGGGCGACAAGCTCAAGGAGGCCGAAGACGCGGGCGCGGATTTCATCGGCGGCGAAGATATGGTCGATAAGATCAAGGGCGGCTGGCTCGATTTCGACGCCGTTATCGCGACGCCCGACATGATGCGGCTCGTCGGCGCGCTCGGCAAAATCCTCGGTCCGCGCGGCCTGATGCCGAACCCGAAGACGGGCACGGTGACCTTCGATGTGAAAACCGCGGTCAGCGAAACCAAAGCCGGCAAGGTTGAGTATCGCGTCGATAAAACGGGTGTGATCCACGTCGGCATCGGCAAAGTGTCGTTTGACGACCAGTTGTTGCGCGAGAACGCGCAGACCTTGCTCGATGCGGTGGTCAAGGCGAAGCCTTCGACCGCGAAAGGTCGGTACGTCAAAAAGGTCAATCTCGCGGCGACGATGAGTCCCGGCGTTTTACTCGACGAGACGGCTTACATCAAGTAGGCGTGTGAGGAGCAGCAGACGAAATGAAAACGAGAGAACAGAAGCAAAAAGACCTCGAAGCCCTCACCGAGCAGTTTCAGGAAGCGACCGCCGCGATGCTCATCGGCTTCACTAAACTGACCGTGCCGAAGGATCAGGAACTCCGCAACCGGCTCCGCGAAGCCGGGGCGACTTATAACGTCGTCAAGAACACGCTCGCGCGCCGCGCCGCCGAAGGCACGCCGTTCGAGCAGGCGACCGAGCATTTCAAGGGCGTGACGGCCATCGCTCTGAGCGCCACCAACGACCCGGTCGCGTTGTCGAAGGCGGTGTCAAAGTTCGCCAAGGACAACCCGGAAGTGTTCACCTTCAAGGTGGGCGTCGTCGATGGGAAAGTGGTCGCGCTCCGCGATGTCGAAGCGATTGCCAGCCTGCCGCCCAAAGAGGAACTAATCTCGAAGATCCTGTTCCTCATCAACTGTCAGGCGCAGCGGCTCGTCACGGTGCTTTCCGCCGTGCCGCGTAATCTGGCGATTGTCGTCAAACAGATCGGCGAGCAGAAGCGCGGCGGCGGCGGCGAAGAAGAAGAAGCCGCCTAGTCAATTTTTTGGGATTTGTGGTTGCAAATCTCGCGTAGGGTCAGCCGGACGCGGTTAAAACGGGCGGGACGATTGGTCAGGTCGTTCTCTGTGGCTCGGACGCTCGCGGAAGTTCGGATGCAACGAACGGACGTGCGTGTCCCGTGGGTTCTCCTGCTGCGAACCATCAACCAAGGAACACAACAAGCAGAACCCCTGAGGAGGTTATTTAGTTATCATGGCAACACGTGAAGAAGTGATCGAATTTTTGAAGGGCATGACCCTTTTGGAAGCCTCGCAACTCGTCAAAGAGTTGGAGGAAACATTCGGCGTCTCGGCGGCGTCGGCGGCGGTTGCGGCTCCGGCGGCGGGCGGCGGCGAAGCTGCCGCGCCGGTTGAAGAGAAGACCGAGTTCGACGTGATTCTGCAAGCCGCGGGCGGCAACAAGATCAACGTCATCAAGGTCGTCCGCGAGATCACCGCGCTCGGGCTGAAAGAGGCGAAAGACCTCGTTGAAGCGGCTCCGAAGGCGGTCAAAGAGGGCGTCACGAAAGACGAAGCCGAGACCATCCGTCAGAAATTGGCCGACGCGGGCGCAACCGTCGAAGTCAAATAGTTCGGGCATCGTATGCGGCAGGTGACAAGTAAAAGACGAACTTGATGCTTGTCACCTGTCGCCCATGTCACGGCTTGCGAGTTCTTGACAATCGCGCGGGGCGCGGCTAGAGTAGGGGAGTATTGAAGGCGCTGGCGTTACTCCCACAAATTGTTGCCGGTAAATTAACCGCTTAATTTAAGCGGTCAGAGACTTGTGCGCTCTGACCGCGCTTTGGCGTCTCTATCAGAAAAGCTTTTAGCGTGCAGTCGTCGGCAATCAGCAGGCGAGGGCTGGATGCGCTGATTATTCCTATCGTTTCATTGCGAGCCAGCCGCCTGCTGACGGCTGTACGCATAAGGGATTCTGATGTCTGCAAATCCGCTTCAACTGATCAAGAGCGACAAGGGTCGTCGCATGAGTCGTCCGCCGGAGCGTCACGACTTCTCCAAGATTAAAACGGCGGCGCGCATCCCGAACCTGATCGAGATTCAGCGCGACTCTTACAACCGCTTCCTGCAAATGGACCTGCTGCCCGAAGAACGTGAGGCGACGGGGCTACAAGCCGTCTTCCGTTCGGTCTTCCCGATTTCGGATTTTCGCGGCACCGCCGAACTCGATTTCGTCGAGTTTCATATCGGCAACTGGCAATGCAAGTGCGGGCGTCTGGAAGGTCTGCGGTATCTTCGCGCCAACTGTAAAAACTGCGCGTCGCTGGTCAAGGTCGATCCGCTGATCCCGGGCGAGACGCTGTGCCACAACTGCGGCACGTTCAACTCGGTGCGCCCGCAACTGTGCGATAACTGCGGCGAGCCCGTCGGCTTGAAGCACAAGCACGACCAGCAGGAGTGTCAGGAGCGCGGCATGACCTACAGCGTTCCGCTCAAGGTCAAGATTCGGCTCACGGTTTACGACAAAGACCCGGAGACGGAAGTCAAATCGATCCGCGACATCAAAGAGGAAGAGGTCTTCTTCGGCGAGATTCCGCTGATGACCGATAACGGCACGTTCATCATCAACGGCACCGAGCGCGTCATCGTTTCGCAACTCCACCGCTCGCCCGGCGTCTTCTTCGAGAAGTCGCCCGTCTATCTGGCGAAGGTGATTCCGTATCGCGGTTCGTGGGTCGAGTTCGAGTACGACCAGAAGAACCTGCTCTACGTCCGCATCGACCGCAAGCGCAAGTTTCTCGCGTCGATATTTTTGCGTGCTCTGGGCATCTGGCTCAACCCGAATTTCAACGCCAAGTCGTTCCACTCCGACGCGCAGTTGGAAGAGGCCGTCAAGAACGCCGGTTTCGGCGATGAAGACATCCTCCGCGCCTTCTACATCGTTGACGAAGTCAGGCTCGACGGCGGACGCATCTTCGTCCAGATTCGCGAAGAGGGGACGACCAATCTCGTCGGCATGAAGGTCGAAGCCGACCTCAAGGCGAAGGGCGGCAGCGATCCGATTGTGCGCGCCGGAAAGAAAGTCACCGCGTCGTCGCTGCGCGACCTCCGCAAGTCGCACGTCACCGAGGTCGAGTTGGACGCGCAGCAGTTCGAGGGCGCGTACGCGCTCGGCGACGTGGTCAACATGGAGACGGGCGAAGTTCTGCTCGAAGCCAACACCGAGATCACGCCCGTCAAGCTTCAGGAGATCACCGAGTCGGGCGTCACGAGTTTCGAGGTCTTCTTCCCCGAACGCGACGATCTCGGTTCGGTGCTTGCGCAGACGTTGAAGAAGGATGTCATCACCAAGCCGGTCGATGCGCTGCTGGAGATTTACCGCAAGATGCGTCCCGGCGACCCGCCGACCGTCCAGACCGCTTATCGACTATTCGAGGGCATGTTCTTCGACGATCGCAAGTTTGACCTGTCGCGCGTCGGGCGTCTGAAGTTCAACATCAAGATGGGGCGGCCCGAGCGCGACCGCATCGACGATCCGTTGCTCTCGTCGCGAGATTTCGTCCAGGTCATCGCGTACCTGTTGAAGATGCGCCGCAACCCGGCGGAGCACCTCGCCGACGACATCGATCATCTCGGCAATCGCCGCGTGCGCGCGGTCGGCGAACTGCTCGAAAACCAGTTTCGCATCGGCCTCGTCCGGATGGAGCGCGCCATCAAGGAGAAGATGTCGATCCAGCAGGAGATGCAGACGACGATGCCGCGCGACCTCATCAACGCCAAGCCGGTGACGGCTGCGGTGCGTGAATTCTTCGGCTCGTCGCAGCTTTCGCAGTTCATGGATCAGACCAATCCGCTCTCGGAGATTACGCACAAGCGTCGTCTGTCGGCGCTCGGACCCGGCGGTCTGTCGCGCGAGCGCGCGGGCTTTGAAGTCCGCGACGTGCACCCGACGCACTACGGGCGCATCTGCCCGATCGAGACGCCGGAGGGTCCGAACATCGGGCTGATTTCGTCGCTCTCGTGCTTCGCGCGGATCAACGAGTTCGGCTTCATCGAGTCGCCGTATCGCAAGGTGATCGACGGTCGCGTGGTCGAATTCGTCCGCATCGTCAACGGCGGCGACACGAAGTTCAAGCCGGGCGACCACGTTCCGACCGAAGATGTCGAGAAGGCCAACAAGCGCGTCGCGGCGGGCGGGCGCAAGGCCGACTCCGAGCCGTACCCGTTTTATCTAACGGCGTGGGTCGAAGACAAACACGTCGTCGGTCAGGCCAACATCGAACTCGACGAAGACGGTAACATCGTCAACGAGCGCAACTCTTCGCGCAAGGCGGGCGAGTTCATCTCGGCGCTGCGCGAAGAAATCGAGTACGTCGATGTCTCGCCGAAGCAACTCGTTTCGGTCGCCGCGTCGCTGATCCCGTTCCTTGAGAACGACGACGCCAACCGCGCTTTGATGGGTTCCAACATGCAACGCCAGAGCGTGCCGCTGCTGCGCGCCGAAGCCCCTTACATCGGGACGGGGATGGAGCGCGTGACGGCGCAGGATTCGGGCGCGGTCGTTACCGCACGACGCGACGGCGTGGTCGATTACGTCGACTCCGAGCGCATCATCATCAAGGCCGACCACAATGTTGACGGCACGATTTCGCGCGAGGTGACGGCGGACATCTACACGCTGACGAAGTTCAAGCGTTCAAACCAGAACACCTGCATCAACCAGCGTCCCATCGTCCACGTCGGCGAGCGGGTCGATAAGAGTCAGGTCATCGCCGACGGGCCGTGTACCGACCGGGGCGAACTCGCGCTGGGTCGCAACGTGCTTGTCGCCTTCATGCCGTGGCGCGGCTACAACTTCGAGGACGCCATCCTCGTCTCGGAGCATCTCGTCAAGGACGATTTCTACACGTCGATTCACATCGAGGAACTGGAGATCGAAGCCCGCGACACCAAGCTCGGCCCCGAAGAGATCACGCGCGACATCCCGAACGTCGGCGAGAACATGCTCCGCGACCTCGACGATTCGGGCATCATCCGTATCGGGGCG
The DNA here is from genome assembly GCA_041746175.1 of Pyrinomonadaceae bacterium. GTDB lineage: Bacteria > Acidobacteriota > Blastocatellia > Pyrinomonadales > Pyrinomonadaceae > JBGTHJ01. The sequence goes on along the minus strand of JBGTHJ010000161.1, from coordinate 5,733 downwards.
CAGGTCAAACCCGGCTCGATTCTCGTCGGCAAAGTGACGCCCAAGGGCGAAACCCAGTTGACGGCGGAAGAGAAATTGCTTCGCGCCATCTTCGGCGAGAAAGCGGGCGACGTGAAAGATGCGTCGCTCCAATGCCCGCCGGGAATCGACGGCACGGTCGTCGATGTGCAGGTCTTCACGCGCAAGGGTCAGGAGCGCGACCAGCGTTCGCTGACTATTGAAGAGGAAGAAGAGAGCCGTCTGCGGCGCGACCTCGAAGACGAGATGCGCATCCTTCGCGAGCAACGCGACCAGCGGATCAGCGAACTCTTCGAGGGGCGCAAACTCGCCGCCGACCTGCTCGTCGATAAGGAAGTGCGGATTCCGAAGAACACGACCATCACGCTCGAAATGCTCAAAGGCATCGAGCCGAAGGCGCTGCGTAAAGCCCAAGTCTCATCGACGCGCGTCGACGTGGCGGCGGAGGTCAAGGACTTTGAAGACCGCACCGAGCGTCAGATCAAAATTCTGACCGATATCTACGAGGAGAAGATCGCCAAGCTCCGGCAGGGCGACGAACTCGCGCCGGGCGTCATCAAGATGGTCAAGGTTTTCATCGCGATGAAACGCAAGCTATCGGTCGGCGACAAGATGGCCGGACGCCACGGCAACAAGGGCGTCATCGCGCGCATCCTGCCCGAAGAGGACATGCCGTATCTGCCGGACGGAACCCCGGTCGATATCGTTCTGAACCCGCTCGGCGTGCCTTCGCGGATGAACGTCGGGCAGATTCTCGAAACCCATCTGGGGTGGGCGGCGCGCGTGCTCGGCGTCCACTTCGCGACGCCCGTCTTCGACGGCGCGACCGAGCCGGAGATCAAGCTCAAGCTCGAAGAAGCGAGTCAGCGTCTGCGCGACGAGGGGCTCCCGCAAATCGTCAACGAGTCGGGCAAGACCGTGCTCTACGACGGATTGTCGGGCGAACCGTTCGAGCAGAATGTGACGGTCGGCTACATCTACATGCTCAAGCTGTCGCATCTGGTGGACGACAAGATTCACGCGCGTTCCATCGGGCCGTACTCGCTGATTACGCAGCAGCCTCTCGGCGGCAAGGCGCAGTTCGGCGGACAGCGTTTCGGCGAGATGGAGGTGTGGGCGTTGGAAGCCTACGGCGCGGCGCACATCCTGCAAGAGTTGCTGACCGCGAAGTCGGACGACGTTGCGGGTCGCTCGAAGATTTATGAGGCCATCGTCAAAGGCGAAGCCGACTTTAATCCGGGAGTGCCCGAATCGTTCAACGTCCTCGTCCGCGAACTTCAGTCGCTCTGCCTCGATGTCGAATTGATCGACCGGGACGGCAACGCTGAGGGCGAAGCCGTCAAGGATGGCGACGGGGCAGGCTTGCCAGTCCTCCCGACCGCGCGCGGAACAGAGTAAGAACCGACGATAGACCATCGACGATGGACGATGGTCGACCATCCTTGAGGCTCTCAGAAGTTTCGGGCGACAGTCAATCGTCTATTGTCCAGCGTCCATTCGGAGAAAAAGATGTTTCGATTCCAGCAAGAAAAAACGCAACTCGCTCCTGATTTCGAGGCGATTCGCATCTCGCTCGCCTCGCCGGAAAAAATTCGGCACTGGTCGCACGGCGAGGTGACGAAGCCCGAGACGATCAACTACCGCACTTTCAAACCGGAGCGCGACGGGCTGTTTTGCGCGCGTATCTTCGGCCCCGTCACCGACTGGGAATGTCTGTGCGGGAAGTACAAGCGGATGAAGCATCGCGGGGTCATCTGCGACAAGTGCGGCGTCGAAGTGACGCAGGCCAAAGTGCGCCGCGAACGGCTCGGCCACATCGAACTAGCCAGCCCGTGTTCGCACGTCTGGTTCTTCAAGGGCTTGCCGTCGCGCATCGGCCACCTGCTCGACATCCCCTTGCGCGAACTCGAAAAGGTTCTCTACTTCGAGTCGTACATCGTGATCGATCCGGGCGACGCTCCCATCAAAGAGAAAGAGCTGTTGACCGACGAGCGGTTCCGCGAACTGACGCGCGACTTCCCGGCGCAGTTCGTCGCCAAGATGGGCGCCGAGGCGATCAAAGAACTGCTCGCCAGCGTCAACATCGAAGAACTCGCGGTCGAGATGCGGCAGAAGATGCGCGAAGAAACGTCGCAGCAGAAGAAGCTGAAGTATTCCAAGCGGCTCAAGGTCGTGACTTCGTTTCTCAAGTCGGGCAACCAGCCGAACTGGATGATTCTCGACGTGATTCCGGTCATCCCGCCGGAGTTGCGCCCGCTCGTGCCTTTGGACGGCGGACGCTTCGCCACCTCGGATTTGAACGACCTCTATCGACGCGTCATCAACCGCAACAACCGCTTGAAGAAGCTGATGGAGCTTCACGCCCCCGAAGTCATCGTGCGCAACGAGAAGCGGATGCTTCAGGAAGCGGTCGATGCGTTGTTCGACAACGGGCGGCGCGGTCGCGTGCTGCGCGGCGTCAACAATCGCCCGCTCAAGTCGCTCTCCGACACGCTCAAGGGCAAGCAGGGGCGGTTCCGTCAAAACCTGCTCGGCAAGCGCGTCGATTATTCGGGACGTTCGGTCATCGTCGTCGGGCCGGAGTTGAAGTTGCACCAGTGCGGTCTGCCGAAAAAGATGGCGCTCGAACTCTTCAAGCCGTTCATCTACAACCAGCTTGAGAAGCAACAGTACGCCGCGACCATCAAGCAGGCGCGCGAGATGGTGGATCGTCAAGAGCCGGTCGTGTGGGACATTCTCGAAGAGGTGATTCGCGAGCATCCGGTTCTCTTGAACCGCGCGCCGACGCTCCACCGTCTCGGGATTCAGGCGTTCGAGCCGGTGCTCGTCGAAGGCAAGGCCATCAAGATTCACCCGCTCGTCTGCACGGCCTTCAACGCCGACTTCGACGGCGACCAAATGGCCGTCCACATCCCGCTCTCGCCCGAAGCGCAAATCGAAGCGGCGGTGCTGATGCTCGCCTCGAACAACATTCTCAGCCCCGCGAACGGCCAACCCATCGCCGTCCCGTCGCAGGACATCGTGCTCGGCTGCTACTACCTGACGAAGGACAAGACGGGCGCGAAGGGCGAGGGGCGCGTTTTCGGTTCGACCGACGAAGTGCTGCTCGCGCTCGACGCGAAGGAAATCACGACGCAGACGCCCATCAAGCTCCGCGTGCAGGGCGACCTGATCGACCTCACGCAAGAGCACGACACGCAGGACGTGATGCGCGCGACGGTGCAGGAAAACGTCCGCCGCGTGATTAACACGACGACCGGGCGCGTTATCTTCAACGACAACATCCCGCCGGGGCTGCCGTTCTTCAACGGCACGCTCAAGAAAAAGGGCTTGCAGTCGCTCGTCAACTATTGCCACATCCGTCTCGGCCACGAGATGACCGTCAAGATGCTCGACGACTTGAAGAACCTCGGCTTCCTCTACGCGACGCGCGCCGGAATCTCCATCGGCATCGACGACCTCGTCACCCCCGACGCGAAGAAGGTGCTGGTCGGCAAAGCCGATGCGGACGTTATCGAAGTCGAAAAGCAGTACCGCGACGGCGTCATCACGAACGGCGAGCGTTACAACAAGGTGATCGCGATCTGGTCGGAAGTGACCGACAAGGTCGCGAAAGAGATGTTCATCGCGATGGACGTGCGCGAGAAAGCGTCGGGCGAGCAGAACCCGATTCTCATCATGTCGGATTCGGGCGCGCGCGGCACGGCGCAGCAGATTCGCCAGTTGGCGGGGATGCGTGGTTTGATGGCGAAGCCTTCGGGCGAAATCATCGAGACGCCGATTCGCTCGAACTTCCGCGAAGGTCTCAACGTGCTCCAGTACTTCATCTCGACGCACGGCGCGCGTAAAGGTCTCGCCGATACGGCATTGAAGACCGCCGACTCGGGCTACCTGACGCGGCGTCTGGTCGACGTGGCGCAGGATGTCATCATCAGCGAACCCGATTGCGGGACGCTGCGCGGCATCTACGCGGCGGCGATTATCGAGGGCGGTGAGGAGATTGAATCATTGCGCGACCGCATCGTCGGGCGCACCGCGCTCGAAGATGTCATCGACCCGGTCGAGGGCAAGGTCATCGTCGAATCGAACGATGAGATCAACGAAGACGTGGCGGCGGAGATTCAACGCTCCGGCGTCCAGCGCGTCAGGATTCGTTCGGTTTTGACCTGCGAGTCGCGGCGCGGTTGCTGTATCAAGTGCTACGGGCGCAATCTCGCGACCGGCAAGCCCGTCGACATCGGCGAGGCGGTCGGCGTTATCGCCGCCCAGTCAATCGGCGAGCCGGGCACACAACTCACGATGCGCACGTTCCACATCGGCGGCACGGCGCGTCTCGAAGAGTCGTCCAAGCACGAAGCGCGTGTTGACGGCACCATCAAGTACGCCGAACTGCTGACGGTCAAAAACCGTCGCGGCGAAATCATCGCGATGAACCGTAACGGTGCGCTCATCATCATGGACGAGCGCGGGCGCGAAGTGGCGCGTCACCAGATCGTTTACGGCGCGCACATCCACGTCGAAGACGGAGCGCGCGTCCAGCAGGATCAACAACTGGCGACGTGGGACCCGTTCACCTTCGCGATTCTCACCGAGGTCGCCGGTCACGTTAAGTATCAGGATTTGAAGGAAGGCGTGACGGTCGATGAAGAGGTTGACGAAGTGACAGGGCAGTCGCGTTTGGTCGTCAAGGACTCGCCCGACGAGAAAAAGCAGCCGCGTCTGGAAATGCGCAGCGCGGGTCACAAAGTCCTGAAGACTTACCAGATGCCCGTGCGCGCCAACCTGATGGTTAGCGACGGCGACGAAGTCGAGCCGGGCGACATCATCGCCAAGATTCCGCGTGAGACGACGAAGACCAAAGACATCACGGGCGGTTTGCCGCGCGTCGTCGAACTCTTCGAGGCTCGCAAGCCGCGCGAAACCGCCATCATGTCCGAGATCGACGGCATCATCAAACTCGGCCCGATCGCGAAGGGCAAGCGCAAGCTGATCGTCGTCGGCCACGACGGCGAAGAGCGCGAGTACGACATCCCGCGCGGCACGCACATCAACGTGCAGGAAGGCGACCCCGTCCGCGCGGGCGAAGCCTTGATGGACGGCCCCCTGAACCCGCACGACATCCTGCGCGTGCTCGGCATGAACCGCTTGCAAGAGTATCTGACCAACGAAATCCAAGAGGTCTATCGCTTGCAGGGCGTCAACATCAACGACAAGCACATCGAAGTCATCGTCCGACAGATGCTTCGCTGGGTGAAGATTCGCGAGGTCGGTGACACGGAGTTCCTGCTCGACGAACAGGTTGACCGCTTCCGCTTTCAAGACGAGAACGAGCGCGTCCAGGAGGCCGACGGCGAACAGTCGCAGGCCGAACCGCTCCTGCTCGGCATCACTAAAGCTTCGCTCTCAACCGAGTCGTTCATCTCCGCCGCCTCCTTCCAGGAGACGACGCGCGTGCTGACCGAAGCGGCGATTTCGGGGCGCGTCGATCACCTGCGCGGCCTCAAAGAGAATGTCATCATGGGGCGTCTGATTCCAGCCGGAACGGGCATGGAGTTTTACCGCAACGTGAAGATCGAGCGCGACCAGACGGTTGACCAGTCAGCCGCCGAAGAACGTGGCATCGAAGACCTGCCGGAAATCATCGGCGGGGTCGAGCCTCCCGCCGCGACCGTGCCGCGCCCGGCCACGGTCGCGGTGGCGGGCGACGCCGTCGTC
>JBGTHJ010000160.1:0-2433 GCA_041746175.1 Pyrinomonadaceae bacterium | reverse complement strand
CATCGCGTTGACGTGCGCGCCGGGGTCGCCGCTGACGCGGGTCGCGGCAGTCTCGATTGTGCCGGTCGTCGGGCCGGAAGTCATCGCGGGTTCGACGCGACTCAAGGCAGGCACGGCGCAGAAACTCGTGCTCAACATGATCTCGACGGCGACCATGATTCGACTCGGCTACGTCGCGGGCAATCGGATGTCGAATCTCATGCCGCGCAACGCCAAACTCCGCGCGCGTGCCGTCCGCATCTTCGGCGACGAGACCGGGCAAGACGAAGCGGCTTCGCGCGCGGCGTTGGATGCGGCGGGCGGCGACTTGCGGGTGGCGCTCGTGATGTTCAAAACCGGGCGAACGCGCCACGACGCCGAAAGCGCGCTCGCCGGCACGAAGGGTATCGTTGGCCGCGCCGTCGAAATGCTATCGGAATCGCGTTGAATCAATCCCGTAAAAATCTTCGCGTGATGAGCATGTGACGGCGGGTGCGCTATTGTTGTAGTATTTCCGCGACGCGACGGACGATTAACGAATAGCGCACGCGCTCTCCATCGCGCCTTGTTTTCTGCCGCCGACCTTTCGTTTTCTAGTTCGATAAATAATCCGGCGTAGCCTGCGCGTGCCGTCGCGTGTTTCGCGGAGCAGCGTGCCGGAGGGAGTTGATAGAACGGGAATGAGACCGCTCGACCTCGCCATCATCGCCGCTTACCTGCTCGGCATCACGTTGTTCGGGGTCTGGTTCTCGCGCAAGCAAGTGACGACCGCCGACTATTTCCTCGGCGACCGGACGATTCCATGGTGGGCGATTGCGGCCTCGATCGTCGCCACCGAAACTTCGACCATCTCGTTTATCTCCGTGCCCGGCATCGCGTTTGCGCGCAACGGAAATTTTCAGTTCCTCCAACTCGTCTTCGGCTACATGCTCGGTCGTGTCGTCATCTCGCTGATCTTCATCCCATCCTATTTTCGCGGCGACCTCCTGACGGTTTATGAACTGCTCGAACGTCGTTTCGGCAACCGCATCAAGATGCTCGCGGCGACGCTCTTTATCATCATGCGCAACATCGCGGACGGCATCCGTCTGTTGCTCACGGCGATTGTGCTGGCCGCTGTTTACAACGCTTTTCAACCGGAGGCGAACTCTCAGGCGGTGATCGTCGCGTCGGTGGTGCTGCTCGGCGCGGTGATGATCGTCTTCACGTACTACGGCGGGATGGAGGCGGTCATCTGGGTCGAGGTGGTGCAACTTGGTATTTATGTGGCGGGCGCGGTGGCTGCCGGTTTCGTGCTCGTCTCGTCAATCGACGGCGGACTCGGCGGCGCGCTCGCGCTCGGCGCGCAGTTCGACAAGTTCGACGTTTTCGATTTCTCCTTCAACCTCACCAAGACCTATACCTTTTGGGCGGGGCTGTTCGGCGGGTGTTTCCTGACGATGAGCACGCACGGCACGGATCAGTATCTCGTCCAGCGTTACCTCTGCACCGACCGCCCGCGCCGCGCCGCCGCTGCGCTGTTGACGAGCGGCGCGGTCGTGCTCGCGCAGTTCGTCGGGTTCCTTTTCATCGGCGTGCTGCTGTTCGCCTTTTACGCCCCGTACACAGACCCCGCTTACTCGACGCTCACGGCGGGCGCGGCGACGCTGCCCCTCGCGGGCAGCTTTCAAGTGGTCGGCGGCGACCGCGTTTTCCCCGATTTCATCACGAAGTTCTTGCCGACAGGACTGGCGGGTTTGGTGGTGGCCGCGATATTCGCCGCCGCGCTCTCGTCGTCGCTCAACTCGATTGCGGCGACGGCGGTCAACGACCTCTACAAACCGTTCAAGCCGGGACGAAGCGACGGCCACTACCTGCGCGTTTCGCACTGGCTGACGCTATTGTGGGGCGTCGTCCAAATCGCGGTCGGGCTGGGAGTGCTGACGCAGAAACGCTCGGCGCTCGATCAGGCTTTGTCGGTTGCGTCGCTGGTCAACGGCCCCGTGCTCGGCGTCTTTCTGGTCGGCACGCTCCTGCGTCGCGTGAGCGAGCCGCCCGCGCTCATCGGCATGGCGACGAGCATCGTCGTGATGTTGATTATTCGCTTCAACACGCCCATCGCGTGGACGTGGTATGCGCTCATCGGCAGCGTGATAACTTTCGTCGTGGCGTGGCTGGCGAGCTTCGCTTTCGCTCCCGCGCCGCGCGAACGCCGCGACGGGCTAGCGCGCGGCAGCTTCGGAGACTGAACAGCAGAAAGCAGTACGCTGATAGGCGGTCAAGAAAAACCGGCGCGGTTGTTTTGACCGTGCACCACTGACCGCTCAGGCTGATTGCAAAACAGGAAGTTTTTAATGACAGAAACACGACTGCGAAAACTCCTTCGCGCAGGCTTGATGTTATTCGTGCTGGCCGCGTTGGTGGGTTCGCCGAAGCTCGCGTTACCGGCGCGGCAGCAGCCCCCGCCCCCGCCGT
>JBGTHJ010000159.1:0-54585 GCA_041746175.1 Pyrinomonadaceae bacterium | reverse complement strand
CGCCGTCGCGTTCGTTGCCCGTGCTCACCGTCGCCCCGGCGGCGGCGGCCACCAATGTTCCGCTCGTCGCGCAGATAAAAAGTTAACCCATGACAACCACCGAACTGACACCGCAGGAGCACATCGTCTTCACCGAATTTGACGAAGGCGAGGGGGTGCTCGTCGATTTGAACAGCAAGCGATACTATCAGTTGAACGAGACGGCGATGCTCATCTGGCGTTGCCTCGAACAAGGCAAGTCACACGCGGAGATCGTCGGCGAGGTGACCGACCGCTACAACGTGACGGCGGAGCACGCCGCTGCGAGCGTCGAACGCCTGCTGCGCGATCTCGAATCTCACAAACTCGTGCGCCCGCGTTAATCTACGCAAGCAACGTCCGCCCGCATCGCCCGCATTCTGAGAGGCTCGAAGATGACGAGCGAACCCCTCAACGCATCCCGGAACAACTCGACGACGCGACACGCCGAGCGGCGTCTTCTGCGGCGCTACGTTGTGTTGAGCGTCGGGCTGTTTGCGCCGCTGGTGCTGTCGTTCGTCTTCATCAGAAACGTCTATCCGGTCGCGGTGTGGAAGGTGATGTTGCTCGACCCCGAAGCCCCGCGCGGGCGCACGTATTTCATCCTGCGCGGCGAAACCGTCGGGGGCGAAACCATCGACATCCCGCCGATTAATCTGATGGGCGGGATGTACGGGCGAACGTGGTGGATGGCGGGGGCCACCGCCGCGAACAGCAGTTTTAAACTCGGTTCGCTGCATCCTGAGAATGCGCGGATGCTCGCCGAAGTCGGGGGCGTCGAGCGTCTGCCGCGCGGCGCGCGTCTTCCAGAACTGATTCGCGTGTGGGGCGACATCTACAACGAGCGCCAGCCCGCCGGTTCGCCCCGCCGTCTGAAGGCAATGCGTCTCGACGCGTATCGTTGGGATGGCGTGCGGTTCGACGACTACGAACAGTTCGTCGAATCATGGCGCGCGGAGTTATGAGTCGCCTCGTGCCAGCGAGCGCGACCGCCCTCGGCATGATTCGCGCCGGGGTGTGCGGCGTCTTTCTGTTGACGGTTCTCGCCACTTCCTTCCAAAATCTCGGACGCCTCCCCGTTACCATCCTTCGCCCGACGGGCATCATGCAACTATTTTCGTGGGGCTTTTACGACCGGCTCGTTACGCCCGGCGGGATGTCGGTGTTGAAGTACGCGCTGGCGGCGTCGCTCGCATTGAGCACGGTCGGGTATCTGACGCGGCTATCAACGATCACTTCCGCGCTGCTGTTGATTTTTTATCAGGGACTGTTGCGCAGCTTCGGCCACTTCACACACGACGAAATGGCCGGGGTCTACTTCCTCATCGTGCTCGCCGCGACGCCGTGTGGCGACGGATTCTCGGTTGACAGTCTGGCGCGGACGCGACGGAGACACGCCGAGGGGTTCGTCTACGGTTATCCGATTCTGTTGATGCAGTCTCTGCTGGCGTGGGGGTATTTTTCGTCGGCGGTCATCAAACTGCGCGTGATGGGCGCAGGTTACTTCAATCCGGACACGCTGCCTACGCTCGCCATCATTCATTCGCTCGACAATCTACACGACACGCACTTTCGGCTGGCCTTCCTGCTGCCGGAGGCGAGCGCGTATCTTCCCGTTGCGGTCGGGTTGATCGTCGTGTGGGAGTTCGCGTTTCCGTTGGCGGTCGTGTGGCGGCGCGCGCGCGTGTGGATACTGTCGGTCGGCGTTCTGTTCCACTTCTCGACGCTGTTTCTGATGAACATCTTTTTCCCATACACGCTGGCGATGTATCTGGTCTTTATCGATTGGGAGTCCGTATCGAATCGCCTCGCGCGGGTGCGTCCGTGGCGCGGCTTGCGCGAATGGTGGCGGGATTTTCGCGGCGTGCCCGAAGAGTTCGACGGGGTGAAGATCGCTGATACGAGTTTGCGCGAGTCGCTGCTCTGGGATGGCGATTGTGGTTTCTGTGGGGCGATGGTGGGGCGTTTGCAGCGTCTCGCCCGGCGACCCTTTCAAGAGCGTCCGTCCCGGACGGTCGAAGAGAAATTGCCCGACGAAGTTCGTCGCGCGGCGCGCGAACAGATGCACTGGATTGACGCCGATGGCGCGGTGACGGGCGGAAGCCGCGCGCTCGTCGAACTGCTCGACGCATCGGGGCGCAAATCTGTGGCCGCGCTGCTCGACAGTCCGCCGTGCAGACCTTTCGCGTGGCTCGGCTATCGGCTGGTCGCACGCCACCGCGACAAAGCGGCGCGGCTGGCCGGTCAACCCCGTTCCAACTCTTGAGCGGGAAACGAAAACGTCTCTTTGTACTCCGGCTCGCGCGCTTCGAGCACGGGCACGCCGCCGGCTTCGAGCCACGCATGACCGGCGAGCGTGTCGTCGCCCTCTCGGCGCACGCCGAAGATAATCCGCGTCTCGATTCCGTTGAGCGCGAGATAGCGATAAAGTACGGGCGCGCGTTTCCAACAGGTCGGGGTGAAGACGAACAGGTCGATGGCAAGTACGAGGTCGATGAGCCGCGCCAGTTTCGCCTCGACTTGCGCCGCATGTTCCACGCGCTCGTAGCGCCTGAGCGGTGTGATGATCCTGAGTATGCGCGGCAGCGACAGCGCCTTGATGAGCACGGTCAGTATCAGCACCCACGCCGCCATCCGCAGCATCAAAAAAGTCGCGCGCGGGTCGCGACCGAGGTAACGAATAGCGCGCACGATGGTTCGCGCGCTCGCGCTGAGGACGTTTTTGATTTTGCCGACCATGAATAGAAATTCTGACCCGTCGAACGACGAGCGGCACGCCGCGTTGATTCTCGTCGACGGTCCTGAGACGCGCGCGCGCGCCGCGCGCATGATCGCGGCGGGCGGCGTCATCGCCTTTCGCACAGACACATTTTACGGTCTCGGCGCCGACCCGTTCAAACCGGACGCGCTCGACCACATCAAGACGCTCAAGGGCAGGGAAGACGACAAACCGATTCTCGTCGTCGTCAGCGACACGTCGGAGGTCGCGCGGTTCGTCGTCGAACAGACGCCGCTGTTCGATGCACTGGCGGCGCGGCACTGGCCGGGCGCGTTGACGTTGGTCGCCGCCGCACGCCCCGACGTGGCGGTAGCGTTGATTTCAACGACCAACAAAATCGGTGTCCGACTACCCGCCGACGAAGACGTGCGCGCGTTAATCCGCGCGTGCGGCGGAGCGCTAACCGCGACCAGCGCGAACCGCGCGGGTCAACCGCCCGCCCGCACCGCGCACGAATCGGCGCGTTATTTCCCGGAGGGGCTCGCGCTCATTGTCGACGGCGGCGAGACCCGCGCAGTCCATCCTTCAACCGTCCTCGACGTGAGCGAAAACCCCGCGCGGCTCATCCGCGAGGGCGCGATTTCGCGCCGCGAACTGCACCAGACCTTCCGCGCCATTGGCGCATCGTTGGAATAAACCCGCAATATCAACGCGCAGATTTTAACGTCCATCGACCGTCAGGTTGCGGACGTAGCTCCAATCGTTGCTGGCGTCGATCTTGATGTTGCCGACGCTCTTGCGGGCGACGACCATCACCGACGGATACCACAGCGGCAGCGTCGGCATGTCGCGGCTGATGATATCCTGCGCTTGCGAGTAGAGCGCGCGTGCCTTTTCGCGCTCGGTGGCGGTGAAGGCTTCGTCGAGGATGCGGTCGAGTTCGGGGTTGCTGTAGCGGCTGCGGTTGCGCGTGGCAGCGCGTTTCTCCGACGGCACCTCGCTGGTATGGAACAGGTCGCGGAGAAAGGTCGGGTCTTGATTGCCGCCAACCCAACGCAGCGTCGTCAACTGGTACTGGCCGCTGCTCAATTTCGTGATGAGGATGTTGGTTTCAAACGTCTCGATCTCAACGGGGATTCCAACCTCTTTGAGCGAGTTCTGTATCACGCCGACATACTGGCTGACGGCGGCGTTGCCCGAAGAGATTTTGAAGACGATGGGTTTCGGTAGACGCATCCGTGGCCCGTCGCCGTCGGGGTCTGGGAAACCTGCTTCATCGAGCAGTTGTTTGGCGCGCGGCGGGTCGTATCCGTATTTCTGGCCGGGATGAAATGCCCATGAGTCTTCGGGCAGAATCGAATGCGCGACGGTCGCCTGTCCGAGCAGGAGGTCGCGGACGATGCTTTCGCGGTTGACCGAATGGGCGATGGCCTGTCGCAAACGCGGGTTGTTGAGCGGCGCGCTCTCGACGTTGAAGCCGAGATACGTGACGTTGGCGCCGGGGAACTGTTCGATCTTGAGGTTCGCATCCTGCGCGAGAACCTTGTAAGAGTCGGGCGATAGATTGGACGCACCCGAAACGATGTCGACGCGACCGCTGCGGAGTTCGGCCTGGAGCGTGTTGGCGTCGAGGATCGCGCGCACGCGGAGCGACTTGATTTGCGGCGCGCCTTGCCAGTAGTTTTCGTAGGCCGAGAGGTCGACGACCTGCTGTGATTCGTCGCGACTGACAAAACGAAACGCGCCGGAGCCGACCGGATTGACCGCGAGCGTATCGGCGCTGCCCTGCGGGATGACCGGAACCGAAACGAGATTGCCGAGCAGTTGCACCCAGGGTTTACGCAGACGGATGACGAGCGTACGCGGGTCGGGCGTTTCGATTGAAGAGATGAAGGGTTGCCCGGCGCCGCTCGCGGTGGTCTCGAAAAAAGATGCGGCCTTCTTTTTGTTGCTCGCGATGAGGGTCTCGAAAGTATATTTGGCGTCGGCGGAGGTGAGCGGTTTGCCGTCGTGAAAAGTTACGTTGTCATGGAGCGTGAAGGTCGCGGTGCGCCCCTCGTCGGTCAGTTTGTAGTCCGCCGCCAGATCGCCGACGTACTCGAACTTCTCGTTTTTGCGCATCAACGTGTTGAACATCAACTGGCGGAGGCGGTCGCTGGATGCGTCGATGCCGTCGAGCGGGTCGAGCGTGGCGGGGTTCGTGTCGAGAACAATGACGAAAGGCTCTGCGCCGTCTTTGCCGCCGCCGCGTCCGTTACAACCCGCCGATGCGAGCGCGGAGATGAGCAGAATGCTGATGAGGAATGCCGCCGGGTATCTTTTTCTCCACATTAAAAGTTGTCTCCGTAGGTGTATTTGAGTTTCCGATTGAGCATCGCGGTCTCGTCGGCGAGTTCCTTGAGACGCTCTAAATCCAGTGGGAGAGGCGGTTTCGTCATCGACTTGAAACGGGCGATGCGTGTGAGCGAAGCATCGATGCGTTCTTCAGAGAGTTCGCCGCGGCGCGCAGCACCGAGGAGCGCGTCGTAGCCGCGCCGCGCGAGGTCGGGGCGCGCGCAAATCAGTATCATATCCTGACCGGCTTCGACCGCGCGCAACGCCGCGTCTTCGATCTGCCAGTGTTTCGCAATCGCTCCCATCTCCATGTCGTCTGTGACGACCAACCCTTCATAAGCCAATTCGTCGCGGAGCAGATTGGTCACGATGTTGGGGTTGATCGAGGCGGGAATGAGACGCCCGCCCGCGACGCCGCGATTGATGTCGATATTCGGGAAACCGCCGTGACTGACCATCACAGCATGGACGGCATTATCTTCGCGCTGGAATAGTTCGATGTATGGCGCGAGGTCTTGCGCCATTAGGTCGTCGTGGTCGAGATGGATAACGGGCATCTCGTCGTGCGAGTCCACCTCACCCGCGCCGATGCCGGGAAAATGTTTGCCGCAGCCCATACAGCCCGTGCTCTGTAGCCCGCGCAGGTAAACCATCGTGTAGCCGAGCACCTCGCCGGGCGAGCGACCGAAAGAACGCGAGTAGAGGCCGTTGGAGAGGAGGTCGCGGTCGTCGGTCATGATCGAGAGGACGGGGGCGAAGTTGAGGTTGAAGCCGAGCCGGAGCAGTATCTCGCCCGTGATGCGACCGAGCGACCGCGCGCCCGCCAGATCGCCGTGCTGCCGGATGGCGCGTGCGGCAGGCATCGGCGTCGTGATGCGACGGAGCCGGTCAACGAGTCCGCCTTCCTGATCGATGCCGCAGAGGGGCGGGACGGGGATGGTCGCGCGCACGTCTTCGAGCAGTCCGCGCAACTGGGCGGGCGAGCCGACGTTGCGCCCGAAAATGATGACGCCGCCCGGCGAAATGTATTCGACGAGCGCGCGCGCCTCGGCGTCATACGCGGTGCCCGGCAGCCCGATGAAGAGCAGTTGTCCTATTTTCTTTTCGAGGGGGAGTGATGCAAGCGTGTTGGAGTCAGCCATGTTCTGAAAATTTGTACTTTGATTCAACGGCTCAAGGAGCCAATCAAGTATTACACCGGGTTGTATCCATTCATTGAATCAATGAGCGGTCGAGTCAACGAATCAATTCAGATGATGCGTTTACGTATATCAATCAAGAGTTGGCGGGCTTCCTCAGCCGGAAGAGTTTCTACCTCAACACCGCGAAGGTCGTCAAGCAGGCTGTGATTGACGGCATCGAAGAGCGTGGCTTGGGCGGCGCGCGCGCGGCGTCCCGCACGACTCGCGGCGCGTTCGAGGGCGTGCGGCTCCTCCTCCGGTTCAACCGTTTCGAGCGTGACGGTCGGAGCGGTCGCGGCGTTTGGGCGTGGCGTGGTCGATGCGGCTTGGGGCGGCGGCGACCCACTTTCTTCGGCGAACACGTCGAGTTCGTAGCGTTCGAGTCGTGCGAGCACGTCGCGCGCGCGTGCGAGCACGGACGGCGGGAGTCCCGCGAGCCGCGCGACTTCGATGCCGTACGACTTCGACGCGCGCCCGCGTTCCAGCCGGTACAAAAAGATGACTTCGCCGTCGCGTTCGGCGACGCGTATCTGATAGTTCTGAGCGCCGGGGAGACGCTCGGCGAGTTCGGTCAGTTCGTGATAATGAGTGGCGAAGAGAGTTTTGGCGGCGTGGGTCGGCGAATCGTGGAGGTGTTCGGCGACCGCCCACGCGATGGAAAGCCCGTCGAAGGTCGCCGTGCCGCGCCCGATTTCGTCGAGCAGCACGAGCGAGCGCGGGCTGGCGTTATGAAGTATCGCCGCCGTCTCGGTCATCTCAACCATAAAGGTCGAACGCCCGCCCGCGAGGTCGTCCGAAGCCCCGACGCGCGTCCAGATGCGGTCGAACACCGGCAGACGCGCGCGCGCCGCAGGGACGAACGAACCCATCTGCGCGAGCAGCGCGATGATCGCGGTCTGCCGCAGGATGGTCGATTTGCCGCCCATGTTCGGCCCCGTAATAATCAAGAAGCGGTCGGTCGAATTGTTCAGGTAGAGATCGTTGGGGATGAACGGCGCATCGCTCAGCGATTCGATGACGGGATGACGACCCTGCGCGATTTCGACTTCGTCGCCGTCGTGCAGGACGGGACGCACGAAGCGACACCTGACCGCAGTTTCGGCGAGTGCGACAATCACATCGAGCGTGGCGAGCGCGCGCGCGGTCGCCTGTAAGCGTTTGGTTTCGGCGGCCACCTTCGCGCGCGTCTCGGCGAAGATGATGTTCTCCAACTCCTGCATCCGGTCTTCCGCGCCGAGCACGCGCTGCTCCCACTCTTTCAACTCCGGCGTCGTGTAGCGTTCGGCGTTGGCGAGCGTCTGCCGCCGCTCGTAGTTCGACGGCACGCGCGCCGCGCTCGCTTTCGAGACTTCGATGAAGTAGCCGAAGACGTTGTTGAAACGCACGCGCAGGCTCGCGATGCCGGAGCGCGTCCGCTCGCGCGATTCGAGCGCGGCGATGGTCTGTTTGGCATCGCGACTCACGGCGCGAAGCTCGTCGAGTTCGGTCGAGTAGCCGTCGCGGATCGCGCCGCCTTCTGAAAAGTTGACGGGCGGGTCTTCGCTGATGGCTGCGGCCAGCAAGTCGCGGACATCGGTCATCTCGTCGGCCTGCTCGCGCAACGACTGAAGCAGCAGCGGTTCAGAGTCCGATAACGACTGACGCAGCGCGGGCACTTGATCGAGCGAGCGACGCAGCGCGGCGAGATCGCGGGGCGTCGCCGTCCCCATGTTGACGCGTCCGGTCAGACGTTCGAGGTCTGAGACTTCGCGGAGCAGAGCCTTGAGACGGTCGCGCGACATTTGCGAGCGGTGAAACTCTTCGACTGCTGACAGACGCGCTTCAATTTCTCCGCGACGGATCGAAGGGCGCAGCAACCATGCGCGCAAGAGTCGCGCGCCCATCCCGGTCACGGTGGCGTCGATGGTGCCGAGCAGCGTACGTCTGCGCCCCGCGCCGCTCTGCGATTCGACGAGTTCGAGATTGCGCACCGTTACGGCGTCGAGCACGAGATGGTCGTGCGCCTCGAAAAAGTTGATGTCGGTGACGTGCGCGGCGGCGGCGCGTTGGGTCTCTTGCGCGTAACGCAGGCACGCTCCGGCGGCGCTCACCGCATCGGTCTTCTGCGACAGCCCGTAGCCTTCGAGCGTCTGGACGCCGAACTGTTCGAGCAACTGCGACGCGCACGCCACAGGCTCCCACAACCAATCGTCGAGCGGCATCAGCGAGAGCGCGAGGTTGTTCATCACGGCATGTCCGGGCGGCATGATGCGCGCGAGCGGGGCGTTAGTCTCCCCGGCGTTCGACAACGGGAGCGGAGCGGCGGCGGGCGCGCCGTGTCCCTGGTATGTGTCTTTGATGAGCGGCGCGAGCGAAGCGGGGAAGAGGAGTTCGCGTGGGGCGTATGATTCGATGTCGGCGCGGATACGCTGCCACGCATCGACACCGCGCGTTTCGGTGGCGCGAAATTCACCGGTCGAAAGGTCGAGGAACGCCGCGCCGTAGCTATCGCCCGCGCCGCAGACGGCGGCGAGGTAGACAGTTTCTCCGGCTTCGACGAGTTGCGGGTCGATCGCCGTCCCCGGCGTGATGACGCGGACGACCTCGCGCCGCACGAGTTTCTTCATCTTGGACGGTTCTTCGGTCTGTTCGCAAATCGCGACGCGATAGCCTTTGCGAATCAAACGCGCGACGTGCCCCCCGACCGCATGGTGCGGGACGCCGCACATCGGTATCGGCGCGCCACGCTCTTTCTGACGCGCGGTCAGCGTGATCTCCAATTCGCGCGCGCCCGTCACCGCATCGTCGAAGAAGAGTTCGTAAAAATCGCCCAGACGGAAAAAGAGGAGCGTGCCCGGATGCTGCTGCTTCAGTTCCTGATACTGCCGCAGCATCGGTGTGAGAGATGTCGTGTTCGTATTTGTCATCGATGGCCATTGACGCCCGCAGGCGGCGTCTCGAAATAAACAGGAGACAAAACTATCACAGGTCAGGGGGAAATGCGGAGGGCGGATTTGTGTTTGCCATGATGCCGGAATTTCTTCACTTTGGTTTCCAAATTTGCGTCGTCATTCGGCTAAACATGAATAGGTCTTTCAACGTGCGGCAAGATGCACTAATATTCCAGCGAGCCATAACTCTCAAGCGTCAAGGTCGGGACACATTTGAATTTGAACCGGACGACGGTGCAAACTCGTCGCGCAAAGGACAGGTATGAAACCAACTCGCAAATCAAACGGGATGTTGCTCATCATCATCATCACATTGACGGTCGCATCCTCCACCGTGACCGAAGCGCAAACGTCCCAACGTCGCGGGGCGAAACAGCGCGCCAAGCCGTTTGCGGCAGCGTTCGATGAGTCGAAACTAATCGACCTGACCTACAGTTTCGACGAACAGACGATTTATTGGCCGACGGCCAAACCGTTCCAGCACGAACGCGACTCGTGGGGGAGGTCGAACGCGGGCGATTGGTACGCCTCCGCGAGCTACGCGGCGAGTGAGCACGGCGGCACACATCTCGATAGCCCGATACATTTCAGCGAGGGCAAATCGACGGCGGACGAAATCCCTCTCAGTCGTCTGGTTGCGCCCGCCGCGGTCATCGACATCTCGCAGGCGTGCGCGACGAATCCCGATTACTTGTTGAGCGTCGCGGACATTAAGAGTTGGGAGCGGCGGCACGGAAGAATCAGAGACGGCTCGGTCGTGCTGGTGCGCTCCGGCTGGGGGCGTTTCTGGCCCGACAAAAAAAACTATCTCGGCAGCGACGCGCCCGGCGACACCGCCAACTTGCATTTCCCCGGCATCTCGCGCGAGGCCGCCGAATTTCTCGCGCGCGAGCGACGCATCGACGGCGTCGGGATCGACACGGCGAGCCTCGACTTCGGCCAATCCAGAGACTTCATCGCGCATCGAATCCTGAACGGCGCGAACATCTACGGGCTGGAAAACGTCGCCAATCTCGAACGCCTCCCCGCCGTCGGCGCGACCCTCATCGCGCTCCCGATGAAGATCAGAGGCGGTTCGGGCGGGCCGGTGCGAATCATCGCGCTCCTGCCGTGAAGCCGTTTGCGCTACGCGGTTCGTAACTACCGGGACTGGTCAATTCGAGATCAACGCGCGCGGCAATTTATCGGAGACACACAGAGATGAGCAAACCCGACCGGATGGTCTGGAACAAGGCCGAGCATGAAAGCAAAGTCGAAAATTTTTACGGGACCGGAGCGGAGAATTTCGGCGGCTATCACCAACAGTATTTGAATTTCGGACTCTGGGAAAATGGCATCGATGATTTCGTCGAAGCGGCGGAGAATCTCGTCCAGAGGATGGGGACGCTGCTCGGTTTGAACGGCGAGAGCCACCTGCTCGATGTCGCTTGCGGGATGGGCACACAGGATGTTTATCTCATGCGCCGCTTCGCGCCGCGCCGCATCGACGCGCTCGATGTGACATGGAAACATATCGAGCACGGCAGAGAAAAAGCGCGCGCCGCGAATCTCGAAGACCGTCTCCATTTTCATCACGGAACCGCGACGCAGTTGCCCTTTGAAGACGCAAGTTTTACGCACGTCCTGAGCATCGAAGGCCCCGTTCACTTCAACACCCGCGAGCTGTTCATGCGCGAGGCGCACCGCGTCTTGAAGCCGGGCGGGACGTTCGCGCTCTCCGATTACAGTCTGCGTCGAAAGCCGCGAAACTTGTACGAAAAATTTGTCATCAACACCGCGATGTGGCTCTGGAAAGTGCCGACGGAGAACGCCGATTCGATCGAAACCTATACGGAGAAGATGAACCGCTCGGGGTTTACGAACGTCGAGATAGAGGAGATCGGCGAACTGGTCATTCCCGGTTATTATCGAGAGCAGCGACGACCCGAAACCATCCGCGAACTGGTGCAAATTCGCGGCTTCGTCGCGGGCAGACTCGGAGGCATAATCGACTACGCGGTTTACAAAGCGCACATGATCGGCCTGCTCGGTTATTTGCTGGTTCGCGCTAAAAAACCCGTATGAAGGGTGTGGCGACGGCGTTTGATACGCCAGGGGTTGACCGATGAATCTTGGCTGGCAGTTGATCGCGCTGCTCGTGCTCGCGATTTTTGTGTCAGCCGAAGCCAACGCTGCCGACGCTGGGACGAACGCAAATTCTTCTACCTGTTCACCTGCGAGTATTGCTTCAGCCACTACGTGACGGGGTTTTTCCTTGTCATCACGGGCTACAAACTTCTCTATGCGAACTGGCGAGGTTATCTCGTCGGCGGGTTCGCGCTGGTGTGGGTGGCCAACCAGTACATGAGCGTCTACAACCGTCTGCGGCTCGACATCAAGAGCGAACGCCTCGATGCGGAGATCAAAGAACAGGTCGCGACGGAGGGGAAAAGCCGGGAAGAGGAGTAAATCAAACGGACGAGAAGACGCTTGCGCGACGCCGCGACCGACGACACCGCACACGGTCTTTAGACTCAACCGAAGAAGACTTCCGCGACCTGATAAATCTCTTCGTCCAGCCGTTTGATGTTGTGGATGGCTTCGTCGAGCGGGACGCTGGTGAGCGTGTTGCCGCGCAGAGAAGCCATCCGGCCCCATTCGCGCGCGACGACCATTTCGTAGGCCTTGATGCCGAAACGCGTCGCGAGCACGCGGTCGAAAGCGGTGGGCGAGCCGCCGCGCTGGACGTAGCCGAGATTGGTGACGCGCGTCTCCAACCCCGTGTTACGTTCGATCTCGCGCGCGAGGTAGAACCCGATGCCGCCAAGCCGCCCGTGCCGGTAAATCTCGCTCCGGATTTGTTCGTCCAAAAAATCCTCTTCTGCGTGCGGGTGTGCATCTTCGGCCACGACGACGATGGAGAAGACGCGTCCCTGTTCCTCTCGATGCTTGACTAATTCGCAGACCCGCGAGATACGAAACGGATGTTCGGGGACGAGCACGACATCCGCGCCCCCGGCGATGCCGCCGTAGGCCGCGATCCACCCGCTGTTGCGTCCCATCACTTCGACGACCATCACGCGATGATGCGACTCGGCGGTCGAATGGAGACGGTCGACCGCCTCCGTGACGATGCTGACGGCGGTGTCGAAGCCGAAAGTCAAATCCGTCCCGGCGACATCATTATCGATTGTTTTGGGAATCCCGACGGTCGGGTACTGGTGGTCGCGCCACATGTCGCGCGCCGCGCGCAGAGTGCCTTCGCCGCCGACGACGATGAGCGCGTCGAGTTGGTGCGCGCGCCAGTGTCGCCGAATCTTTTCGAGACTTTCCGAATCGTTCTCCGGATTCAGACGCGAGGTGCCGAGAATCGTTCCGCCGCGCGGCAGAATTCCGGCCACGCTTTCGCGCGTCAGCGAAACGATGTCGTTTTCGACGAGACCGCGCCAGCCGTTCTTGATGCCGAGCACCGCTGCTCCATCAATCGCGGCGCGGCGGACGACGGCGCGCAGCACGGCATTGAGTCCCGGACAATCACCTCCGCTCGTTAAAATACCTATTCGCACACTTCTTATACTCGAAATAAAAACCAAACCGCAAAAGACTAATTTGCACTGGTGTTGATGCCGTGTCTATAATCGCGCGGTCAAGCATAGCATGTCAAACATGAGTGGTAAAAAGCGTCTCGACGGCGCTTGAGTCGAGCCCGAAGGGATCAAATTGTTTTGCGAACCGGTGAAGACCCCCTGATTTTAAGCATCGACTCTTCGACCGAAACGAGCAGCGTCGCGGTCGTGCGCGGTTCGCAGACGCTGGCGCTATGCACGGGCGAGCCGTCCGTCCAACATTCGTCGCGGATGCTCGCGGATATCGATGCCGCTTTGCAGGATGCGAGCGTCGCTCTGGAAAACATCGACCTGTTCGCCGTGGCCTCCGGGCCGGGCAGTTTCACAGGACTTCGCGCGGGGCTGGCGACGACCAAGTCGTTTGCCGCGACGCTCGGACGGATGGTCGTCGGTGTCCCGACGCTGCACGCGGTCGCCTCTTGGGAGGGTTTCTCCGCGTCGCACGTCATCGCGGCGATTCCCGCCGGACGCGGCGAACTGTTCGCACAACTTTTATCCGTGCGGGACGGACGCATCGTCGAACTGCAACCCCCGACGCACGTTGCTCCGGAGATTCTCCTCGACCGCGCGGTTAAACTCGGGACATCAATCATTTGGAGAGGCGGCGGCGCGCACAAGATCGCCGGGCTGCTTCGCGAGCGCGCTGCACGCGAGTCGATAAAGACGAGTGAGTCGAACGGCGCGCCGATGTCTGCGGGCGTCGAATGGTACGTGTCACGTCCCGCGTCGGCTCTGGCCGAAGGGGTGGCGTCCCTCGCCCGCCTCGCGCTCGACGAAGGGCGTGCCGTGCACGCGCGAGATTTATCAGCTATCTACGTTCGACCCTCGGATGCGGAGTTGAATGAGAAATGTCCTACGCCGAACTCGTCACCGAAATAAATTCGCGCGACTTCGTGGTTGAGCCGATGGCGGAGCACGACCTGCTGGAAGTCGTCGAGATCGAACAGACATGCGGCCTCAGCCTGTGGGGATGGGAGGCCTACCACACCGAACTCGGCAGACCCGAAGCCATCATGCGGGTGGCGCGCCGCCGCTCGCGCCGTCTGCGAAATGACGGAGATTTGCACGGCTTTATCGCAGCGCGTTTGAACACCGAAGAGTTGCACGTCAACAACATCGGCGTCCGCCATGTGGCGCGGCGGCGCGGCGTCGGTGGCGCTCTGCTCGCCGCGGTGCTCGACGAATCGACGCGGCGCGGCGCACATAAAGCCTTTCTCGAGGTGCGCGCGCAAAACAGCACGGCGCAGGCTCTCTATCGTCGATACGGTTTCGTCGTGACGGGTCGGAGAAAAAAATATTACAAAGACCCGACCGACGACGCGCTCATCATGTACTCGGAGTTCGAGCGTTGAACTTGATAAGCCATTGTGGTTTGGGCTACCATTTTGAAAATAAAGGAGACGCGCTGGAGCGCACGCGTCCGCGTCTCCAAACCTGAGGACATCACCCGACGCATCTGCAAAGGAGGCTTCCCAAATAATGGAGTTGACTAATACGGAAAGTTTGAAAGAGCATCTTATGGTGAGCGACCCTGAGTTTCGCGAACTGGCACGCGAACATGTTCGCTACGAAGAACGCCTCAGTGAGCTGACGGCGCTGGCTTATCCGAGCGACGAGGAACAGCTCGAAGAAGTTACTTTGAAGAAGAAGAAACTGGCCGTAAAAGATCAAATGCACGCAATCCTTTTGCGTTATCAAAACTCGGAGAACATGACGCACTAAAACGGGCGCGCCCGCGCGCTAGATAACCTCAAAGTCGCCTAAACACTGGGGAACAGGGGCGCGCTCCGTCGGACTGGCGCCCCCGTTTTCTCTTTCGTGACGACGCTTTCGCTGCGCGATCGACGATTACGAACTTTCGCAATTCCGGCGCTTGATTGCTGCCGAGGAAACTTCTGATGATACGCGACGGCATCCCATGGGTTCTGATTCCGCTGCTCTCCGCGATTGCGGCGGCGGCTCTGGCGGGTTTCTGGTCGAGCGGCTTCTGGCTGGCCGCCGTCTCGCTCTTTCTTCTTGCCGCTTTCATGGCCTATTTTTTCCGCGACCCGCACCGCGATGCGCCATTGGATGCGACCCTCGTCGTGTCGCCGGCAGACGGGCGTGTGACGCGAGTCCAACAGGCCGATTCGTCCGACACGCAGTCGCCCACGGTCGTCAGTATTTTTCTCTCCCCTTTCGATGTCCACATCAACCGCGCGCCGATTGCCGGTAAAATCACCGCCGTCTCGTACACCAAAGGCCGCTTTGTGATCGCGACGCGCGACGATGCGAGTGTGGTCAATGAGCAAAATGCGCTGACCATCAGCGGCGAGCGGGTGACCATAGTGTGCAAACAAATCGCCGGGGTCTTGGCGCGACGCATCGTCTGTTGGAAAAGACCGGGCGATAGCGTGGCATTAGGCGAGCGTTTCGGCCTGATCAAATTCAGCTCCCGCACCGATCTCATTTTACCGCCCGAAGTCGAGGTTGTCGCACGTGTCGGCGAGCGCGTAAGAGGCGGCGTCAGTATCATCGGAAGGATTCGCTAATGGTGAGCCATGCCCCAGAACTGGAGACGGATGCGCCGCTGCCCGCCGCCGCCGCCGCCGCGTCGGTGCCGCGTCGTGGTCTACGCAAGGGTCTATATATTCTCCCGTCAGCCTTCACCGCCGCCAATATCGGTATGGGTTTCTACGCCGTAATGGGCGCGCTACGGGGCTTTCAATTACTCGAAGGCGGCTCCGAAGGGGAACTGTCCCGCGCCACAGTCCATTTCGATAATGCGTCGAGAGCCATCGGCTGGGCGGTGCTCTTTGATGCGCTCGACGGGCGTATCGCGCGTATGACCAAAACGACGACCGAAATCGGCGTTCAACTTGACTCGATAGCCGACGTGGTAACTTTTGGCATCGCTCCGGCGGTGCTCATCTACGCATGGGGCTACGGAGCCGCGCTCGTTGACGGCAGCGACCTGCATAAGCTTGGTTGGTTTATTTCGTTCATGTTTTTGATTTGCGGCGCGTTCCGTCTGGCACGTTTCAACGTGCAAGCCACACGTCCGCGACCACTCGCCGAAGGCACGACTAAAGTAGACAAAAAGAACTTCGTCGGACTACCCATCCCAGCCGCTGCCGGTTTGCTGGCGGCCATTGTTCACTTCGCCCCAACCCCCCTCGTTGCCGTGCGGTTCGGTCGGGAAATGGCGACCCTCTACAGTGGCTTGTTGATGCTTCTGGTCGCCATCCTCGGGGCGCTGATGGTCAGCTCTTTTCGTTATTCAAGTTTCAAGGCGGTCGGTACGGGAAGGCGTAGTTCGCGTGTTTCAATGCTTCTCGTCGCCTCTATCGGCATGCTCATCTGGCTTTATTCACGCTACGTTTTGGTTGCGCTCGTCACCGTCTATGTTCTGCACGGCGTCGTCTTTCGTCTCGTCGCGCTGTTCCGGCAACGCTCCAAAGTCGAGAACTCTTTGTAAACCCTCCAGCCCCGTCAGATCGCTTCCCGAACAAGTGTTAAACGGAGCTCTCGCCGCGCTTTCTAAAGTGGCTTGCGAACGCCGACCGCTGCGCGCGACCCCTTTGCTCCTGAAAATGCGATCAGTCCGCGTCGGGTTGTGACCAGCAACATGTTCCCGCTCATCACGGGCGATGCTGCCGTGTTGTTACCCTCACCAATCGGCAGCGTATTCAACTGCTTGCCGTCGTTTAAATCGAGCGCCACTAGCGCATCGCCCGTGAGGGGATTGAAGAGCGCACCATTTTCGACCGTCAAAGGCTGCGCCGCAATCCGTCCCGCGAGTTGGCGCTTCCAGATTCGTATTCCTCGACCCACAGACAGAAAATATACGAAGTTGTCGAGCGAGGCGACGACCAACCCCTTGGAGGTATAAGTCACCGCTTGAACTTCCGCACCCGTCCGCGCGCGCCAGCGGAGTCGCCCGTCCGTTGCTTTGAGAGCATAGACATGGGTATCCGCAGACCCAAAAAAAACCACCCCGTTACCAACCGCGACCGGGCCGCGAATAGCCCCCCGCGTCTGATAACGCCAGAGCGTCTTTCCTGTCTTTGTGTTCAAGCAGAGCAGCGCGCCTTTTTCATTGCCGATGAACAGTCGCTCGCCTTCAAGTACGGGTTGTGATGAGAAAGATGCATCATGCTGCGCCATCCACAAAGTCTCTCCGGTATCCTTGTGAATGGCATAGATCATCCCGTCTGACGCTCCACCATAGAGAATGTTCTGGTCGAAGACTAGCGCGCCACGGATCGGGCTTTGAAGCGTCCGTCTCCACAGAGTGATTCCGCTATTGCGCCCGAGCGCACGCAAGACTCCGGTTGCGCGTGGTGTTGGCATTGGGGCATCGGCCCCCAACTCGGAAGCTACGTAAACACCTCGACCATCCGCAACAGGGGCTGCAGAAAATTCTCCACCGGTGTCCGCACGCCATAACAGTGATCCGTCGGTGATTTTCAGCGAAACGATGTCGCCGACCGACAGAGGCAGATACACTACATCTCCTTCAACCGCCGGAGTCAGGCTCACCGTTTGTTCGGATACGTATTGCCAACTTACGGCAAAAGGTTGAGAAAAGAAGGGAATCTGTGCGGCTTTTATCGTCGGCAGGGAATAGCCCGGCATTGCCCCGAGAAAAATCAAGAGAGCCATGTGAAATGATTTCCGCGCCAGAACGCGGGGAAAACTTCTATAGATTAATTTGCTCTGTTGCGACAAACACATTGTTGTATGATTCATAAACACTGCATCCGATTGTCGTTAACGACACTTAACGCATATAATTGCCCTGTTATGAAATTGTCTGAGAAAGCGCCTCAGACGCACCCCAAGCTAGGGGAGGTCGATTTTTATTCACATGAAGCAATCCACCCACGATACCATTATTATATTGGACTTCGGTTCGCAGTACACGCAACTGATCGCTAGACGCGTGCGCGAAGCCAGTGTTTATTGTGAAATACTGCCCTTTGATATTTCTGCAGAAGAGATACGGAAGCGCAACCCCCGCGGTTTGATTCTTTCCGGCGGCCCCGCGTCTGTCTATGATGATGATGCGCCGCGACCGACATCCAACTTGCTCGACCAAATTGATTGCCCTGTGCTGGGCATCTGTTATGGCTTTCACGTTTTCGCCGCGGATCTCGGCGGGCAGGTTCAACCGTCGAAAAATAGAGAATATGGCTACGCACGCCTAATCGTTAGCGAGCCAGAGAGTCTTTTGTTCGCGGGTTTGCCGGATGAGATGGATGTGTGGATGAGTCATGGTGATCACGTCACCACGCTTCCGCCGGGTTTCCGTCAGACTGCCAGAACATCAGATTCGCTTAATGCGTTTGAGAGTTTAAGCAGGCGCATATATGGTGTCCAATTCCACCCCGAAGTAGCGCACACTCCATTCGGCGCCCACATCATTCAAAATTTCCTCCATCGTATATGTCATGCCCGTGCCGACTGGTCGCCGCGAGCCATTATCACCGAACAGGTTGAAAAAATCCTTAAACAAGTGGGGAACGCGAGAGCGGTGTGCGGACTGTCGGGTGGCGTTGATTCAGCCGTTGCGGCGGCATTGGTGCAGATGGCAATTGGCGACCGGCAGACCTGCATTTTTGTCGACACGGGGTTGCTTCGGGAGGGAGAATTTAAGGACACGTGCGATCTGTTTGAACAGACGATGGACTTGAAAGTGATCGGTGTCGATGCTTCCCGGCTGTTTTTGAGCGAGTTGGAAGGCGTCACCGACCCGGAACTGAAACGACGAATTATCGGGCGGGTGTTCATCGAGGTGTTTGACGAGGAGGCGCGGCGTTTGGGCGATGTCGACCATCTCGTTCAAGGAACGCTCTACCCGGATGTCATCGAGTCCGTATCGGTGCATGGCGGTCCTACTTCTGTGATTAAAAGCCATCATAATGTTGGCGGATTGCCCGAACACATGCGGATGAGGCTGGTTGAGCCACTCCGCGAACTGTTCAAAGATGAGGTGAGACTTATCGGAAGGGAACTCGGCGTGCCGGAAGAGATTCTGGGACGCCATCCCTTTCCAGGACCGGGTCTGGCAGTTCGAATCATCGGCGCGATCAACGAAGAGGGATTGAGCATACTGCGCGCCGCCGATCGCATCGTTGAAGAAGAATTACGTCTTGCTAATATCTACAACGCCGTCTGGCAAGCTTTCCCCGTGCTTTTACCCATCTCGACGGTTGGAGTGATGGGAGATTTTCGAACCTACGAACGTGTCGTTGCTGTTCGCGCGGTCACCAGTGTCGATGGTATGACGGCTGATTGGGCGCGTCTGCCGCACGATACGCTGGCGCGTATCTCCACGCGTCTGGTGTCGGAAGTCCGTGGAATAAATCGTGTGGTCTACGACATTAGCTCAAAGCCGCCGAGTACAATCGAATGGGAGTAGTGGGACGACCTTTAACGCCTACCATCAAGCTTTCAACCATTTTATTATCATAAGTCAACGAAAGTCGTCTGCCCCAACGGGTTTATTCGATTCGGTGCCCCCCTTCTCCAATATCTTGGGTCCGGCTCACACGTCCAGCACGTGATATAGTGCACTCAGTCGCTCAAAGCGGCTTGAGGCTGCTCGTCAAAGTCTCATCTGCGTCACGCTGACAACTTTTGCATTATCACTATGAAAGACCGAAGATTCGTCCATCTCCACCTCCATACAGATTACAGCCTGCTCGACGGGGCAATACAGATTAAGCCCCTCGCGAAGCGCATACCTGAACTCGGCATGGACGCCTGCGCCGTGACTGACCATGGCAATCTATACGGGGCGGTCTCTTTTTATCATGGGATGAAGTATCAGGGCGTTAAACCGATAGTCGGCTGCGAAGTTTATATCACACGCGGCAGTCGCCATGATCGTGACAAAAATAATGTGGCGCCAGGCGAGAAGGCCAATTTCCATCTGATTCTGCTTGCAAAGAATTTGAAGGGTTATCACAACCTTGTGCGCCTGACTTCGAAGGCTTACACAGAGGGTTTCTACCACAAGCCCAGAATCGACCGTGAGCTTCTAGCGCAACACAGCGAGGGTCTGATTGCTCTGTCAGCCTGTATGTCGGGCATCCCCTCCGCTCTGCTCGCACGCGGCGCCTGTGAGGAGGCGGCAGTTGTCGTCAAAGAGTTTGAAGAGATTTTGGGTAAGGGCAACTACTTTTTGGAAATACAGGAGCACGGGCTCGACACCCAAAAGCGCATTCGTAAGTCGCTTGTTGAGCTTGCGCATCGCACAGGAGTACCCCTCGTGGCGACCAACGACGCACACTATCTGCTCCCCGAAGACGCGCGTGCGCATGATGTATTGCTTTGTATCGGCTCCGGCAAGACCGTCCAAGACCAGAATCGCCTGCGCTATGGCTCGCCTTATTTCTATGTTCGTTCGCCGGAAGAAATGTGGTCGATTTTCGGGAACGAGATGCCCGAAGTTCTCACGCGCACCGTCGAAATCGCTGAGATGTGCGATTTAGAACTGCCTAGCGGAACGAACTATCTACCGCTTTATCCGATCCCCGAGTCTGATAAAGACCTAAGCATCGATGAGTATTTTGAACAGGTCGTTCGGGAGGGCTACGAGAAGCGGCGCGCACAGGTGTGGGAACCATCGAGCGTGCGTGGCGAACTAAGGCATCAGGTCACGGATTATCAAGAGCGAATCTCGAAAGAGATTGCGATGATAAAGCAAATGGGATTCCCCGGATATTTTCTAATCGTCTGGGATTTTATCAAGTACGCCAGGGATCATTCGATTCCGGTCGGGCCGGGTCGCGGTTCAGCGGCAGGCTCTCTGGTCGCTTATTGTCTCGAAATCACAGACATCGACCCTTTGCAATACGACCTCCTGTTCGAGCGTTTTCTCAATCCTGAGCGCGTCTCAATGCCCGACATTGATATTGATTTTTGCGTGCGTGGTCGCGATGAGGTTATTCAGCATGTCTCTAAACTTTATGGCCGGGATTCGGTGTGCCAGATCATAACTTTCGGCACCCTCGCCTCGAAAGCCGCCATCAAGGATGTTGGTAGGGCGCTCAATATGCCATACGCCGAAGTGGATAAGATTGCGAAAATGATTCCGCCACCCGTGAGAGGACGTAACGTCACCATCACGCAGGCGCTCGAACAGGTGCCGGAGTTGGTCAAGTCCGTCGATGAAAACCCGCAAGTCAGGGAACTGATAGACTTGGCTCGACGACTGGAGGGTTGCGCGCGCCACTCTTCCGTCCATGCTGCAGGCGTTGTAATCTCCCCGGTCCCTCTCGACGAACTGATCCCCGTCTCCATTTCGGCGCGTCATGAACTGACGACACAATATGCCATGTCCGATCTGGAAAAGACCGGCATGTTGAAAATGGATTTCCTCGCGCTGACGGCGCTAACGGTCATAAGCGATTGCTTAAATACGGTTAAGCAATCGCTTGGTGTCGAAGTCGAATGGTCGGCGATACCGTTGGATGATGCGAAGTCGATGCAGCTTTTCGCCGACGGGCGGACTGACGCTATTTTTCAATTTGAATCCACCGGGATGCAGGAGATTTGCCGACGCCTTAGACCGAAGGGCTTGGAGGACCTCGCCGCGCTCAATGCGCTCTATCGACCCGGCCCGCTCGATGGAGGCATGGTTGATGATTTTATCGAGCGGCATCATGGACACAAGGCAGTCCGCTACATCGTCCCTGAAATGAGAGAAGTCCTCTCCAATACCTACGGCATCATCGTCTATCAGGAACAGATCATGCAGTTAGCGCAAAAGCTCGCCGGCTATAGTCTGGGTGATGCTGATTTGATGCGGCGCGCGATGGGTAAGAAAAAGCGTGAGGAGATGTCAAGGCACGAGGAGAAATTCGTTGCCGGGGCGGTCGAGCGCGGTTTGAAAAGAGAAAAAGCCGAACAGATATTTTCGCTCATGGCGCAGTTTGCTGATTATGGATTCAACCGTAGTCATAGCGTGGCGTATGCCTATCTTGCTTTCCAGACGGCTTACTTGAAGGCACATTATCCTGAACATTTTTACGCTGCGGTGCTCTCAAACGAACTCGATGATTCCGCTAAAGTGTTTAAATACTCGACCGAACTTCGGGGACAGGGCATTGAGCTTCTACCTCCCGATGTGAACGAAAGCGGGGGGGGGTTTACGCCACTCAAAGATAAAATCAGGTTTGGGTTGGCGGCCATCAAGGGCGTTGGGCAGTCGAGCGTCGAAGCCATCATCGCGGCGCGCGAAACCGGCCCTTTTCTTTCCTTTTTTGATTTTGCCGAACGAGTTGGTCAGAAGTCACTCAACAAAAGGGTTCTGGAAAGCTTGATTTGTGCCGGCGCCTTCGACTCAACGAGTGCACCGGGCAAAACTCGGCACGCATGGCGCGCCAGTTTATTTGCGGCGACAGATGCGGCTCTGTCCATCGGCTCTCGTGTCCAGCGAGACCATTCCACCGGACAGCATGACCTCTTTGGCTCCGCAAAAAAAATCTCATCAATGGATGACTCAAGTCGTGAACAATTACCGGAGGCGGAGGCCTGGACTCACATCGCTCTGCTGAACGGAGAAAAAACTTCGATCGGATTTTACATAACCGGCCATCCATTGGAGAATTTTACTGAAGTGTTGGCCGAGCTAAAGTGCCTTAAATCACAGCAAATATTAGATATGACTAGCGGGGCACGTGTCGCCGTGGGGGGGGTAGTGACCGCGCTACAGTTACGGAATACAAAAAAAGGGGATCGTTTCGCACTATTCCGTCTGGAGGATGAATTGGGCGGTGCGAAATGCGTAATTTGGCCTGAGTTTTATAGTCGTTGCAAGAGTTTCGTCCAGGATGATGTGGCGGTGCTAGTTACAGGTCGGCTGGAGTTGAGCGAAGAGGGAGGGGCGACGATAATCGCTGAAATGGTTACGAGGCTTGATGAGATACTCCAGCAGCGTGCGAAATCCGTCATTCTACGATTGCCGGAGTCGACTGCGCCGGAAATGGTCCTCGAGAAAATCTGGCATCTATTGGATTGTCATAAGGGAGAGTGTGATGTGTTGATTGAAATGCGTCTGGCCGATGGGGTGTTGGTTCGCACACGTGCACATGGCGCGCTTCGCGTCGCGGGAAGTTTGGGTCTGGAAAATGCTCTGCGCGGCTTCGGATGTCAGGTCGAATGGGTTGGTGTCGGCGCGCCGACATACGCTTTGGCTTGACGAATACCTTGAAGTTCGTCATCTTGCCGGCGATAGGTTAGGAAGATGAGTATTTAGAGGAGCCGAATCAGTGTCCAAACCGCCCATCACGGAGAGTCTGACAGGTGCGCAAACGCGAGCATTTGATCGCGTCAAACTAGCACGCCACCCGGAGCGCCCCTACACGCTGGATTATGTTGGCAGGTTATTTCAACATTTCCAAGAGTTAAAGGGAGATCGGCGTTACGCTGATGATCCCGCGCTGGTTTGCGGGATGGCGATGTTTCACGACACGCCCGTTGCCATCGTCGGACAACAGAAGGGGCGTGACACTAAGCAAAGAAGGTATCGAAATTTCGGGATGGCAAAACCGGAAGGATATCGAAAAGCTCTACGCATCATGCAAATGGCTGAAAAATTTGGGAGGCCCATCTTTGCTTTCGTCGACACGCCGGGCGCATATCCTGGAATTGACGCAGAGGAACGAGGGCAAGCCGAAGCCATTGCGCGTAATTTAACCGTAATGGCGCGCCTACGCGTGCCGATTATTGTGACGGTGATTGGGGAGGGTGGTTCGGGTGGCGCGCTCGCCATCGGCGTCGGTGACGTAATCATAATGCTTGAAAATGCGATTTATTCCGTCATCACACCGGAGGGTTGCGCGGCTATATTATGGAAGGATGTTGCGGAGGCTCCACGAGCGGCCGAAAACTTACGTTTGACCGCGCTCGATTTGCAGAGATTAGGCATCGCCGACCGCGTAGTGACAGAGCCGTCGATGAATAGTCATGATGAAATAGCGCAACAACTTGACGTGGCACTCAACGAAAGTTTGAAGCAATTGCAGCTTCTGTCGACGGATGAGCTCCTGTCAAAGCGTTATCAAAAACTTCGCGCGCTCGGTTTGTAGCGCGCGAAGTTTCTCGTGGAGTTACCTCGAGCGATGTGTTCGGTAATTAAAATACCGCATGATGGGACGCCCACACATATTTCAAAAAGGGATATCGTCATCCGAAATATCTGGTTCACCATGTTCGCCGACGCCCGGGGATGCGTCGCCACGTGAGGGCTGGGCTGTTGACTCGTCGGTCCGACCGCCGATGAATTGCATGTCGGTGGCGTGAACTTCGAGCGTGTGCCGCGGGCGGTTGTCGCGATCAGTCCACTCCTCGACGCGGAGTCTGCCTTCCACATAGACGGGGCGACCCTTGGTCAGATACTGCGAAGCGGCTTCGGCCTGGCGTCCCCAGAGCGTGACGCGAAACCAGGTTGTAATATCCTGATTCTCGCCGGTTTTGTCTTTGCGACGCTCGTTTGTCGCCATGGTGAAACTGCAGACCGGCGTCCCTTGCGGCGTGTAACGAAGTTCGGGGTCGCGTCCGAGGTTGCCGACGAGAATGATTTTATTAAAAGACATGCTGCATAACCTTTCTTTGCCGCGCCGAATTGAGAAGTCGAAGCGCATACTACGCTCGGGGGAGGCAAACGGTCAAGTGGATCGGGCCTCGCTGTGACGCCCCGTCGGTTGGTGTAAAACTCTTAAAGTAGATTGTCAGGCGAGAAAGTAGTTCATGTTGAAGTTCCTTAGCATTACAAACCTTGCGGTCGTCACTCGACTAAATTTTGATCTCGAAGAGGGTTTGAATCTTTTGACCGGGGAGACGGGAGCAGGGAAATCGATCATCGTCGATGCTCTGACATTGCTGATGGGCGGCAAGGCCACCGTCGACATGATTCGGACGGGTGAGCGGGCGGCGCTGGTCGAGTCCCTTTTTGAATTAAATGGTGAGGAAGAGTCGTATGTAAGGAAGATTCTTGAGGAAGTGGGCATCGACGCCAATCTGGATGAATACTTGTCGATCAGGCGTGAGGTACAGTCGAGCGGTCGGACGCGAACATTTATTAACGACAAGAGCGTCACGGTCGCCACGCTGAAGCGTCTGCAACCTTTTCTGATCGAGATTCACGGGCAAGGAGAGCAGCAATCGCTCTCCAACGCGCGTGCGCAGATGGATGTGTTGGACGTTTTCGCCGGCAACGGAGAGTTGCGGCGTGAAGTCGGGAGCGCCTACGCGCGTTGGAAGAAGGCGGTTGATACGTGGCGTTCGCTGGAGCGGGACGAAGCGGCGCGCGAACGCGCGGTGGACATGCTTCGTTTTCAAATTTCCGAGATCGAGAAAGTCGAGCCGTTGCCCGGCGAGGATGAGGCGCTGCTCGCCGAAAAAAGTCTGCTCGGCAGCGCCGAGCGGGTGCTCGAATTGAGCTCCGGCGCGTACGCTGAGCTATACGAGCGAGATCAAAGCGTCCTCGATCAACTTGCTTCCGTGCGGCGGCGGATACAGCATCTGAGCGCCATTGACGGACGAGTCGGGCAAATGCTCGAGACAATCGACGCCGCGACCGTCGCGTTGCGTGATGCGGCAGAAAGTTTGCGCGATTACGGCGGAGGTGTTGTTTTTTCACCCGCGCGTCTAAGCGAAATCGAACGCCGACTGGCGGAACTTGAACGGCTCAAGCAGCGGCACGGACGCGACCTTCAGGGATTACTTGAAGTCAAAGAGGATTTGAAGAAGCAAATACAGCAGTTAAGCGACTTGGCGGAACAGGAACGTGAGCTACTCTCGGAAGTCGAAACCGCCGCGAGCGCGTACGCGCCGTTAGCGGAGAAGCTGTCAGCCAATCGTCGCCTCAAGGCTTGCCTGCTCGAACGGCGTGTAACAGAGGAGTTACGCCAGGTTGCGTTAGAACGCGCCCGATTCAACGTCTCGCTGGAGACCGCCAAACCTGATATGAGTGATTTTACGGCGGACGACCCCACGCATAGACCGGCGACTCCTGTGGTTGCGACAGCCGAGCCTGTGGCGCCGTTGTTCTGGACGTCGTACGGCGCGGATCGCGTGGAGTTTTTGATTTCGGCGAATGTCGGCGAAAGCCCGCGACCGCTAGGTCGTGTCGCTTCGGGCGGCGAGCTTTCGCGAATCATGTTGGCGCTGCGGACGGTGTGTAGCGCCACAGAATCCACGGGTGGCAGACGGATGGGCAGCACGACGCTGGTTTTCGACGAAATCGACGCGGGAATTGGCGGACGGACGGCGGAATCCGTGGGGCAGAGGCTGAGAGCGCTGGCCTTCGCCCGACAGGTTTTGTGCGTCACACATCAAGCCCAGATCGCGCGCTTCGCCGATCATCATTATTCGGTCGCGAAACGCGTCGAGGGCGCGCGGACGATGATCTCTGTGCAGAGACTCGACCGGGAGGAGCGAATCGGCGAGTTGGCGCGCATGATCGGCGGCGCGGAGACGGTCGCGACCGCGCGCGAAACAGCGGTCTGGATGTTGGAAAACTCCGGCGCAAATATTGTTCAAGGCGACCATCCCGACGGCCCGGCTAAAATATCGAGCAAAAAAAAGGCGAGCAGTAAGTCGCGCGACAAAAGTTAGCCCGACAGAAACCTCGACACAGATGGAGACGTTTATCTCTACTCGATACATGGCAAGTTTCGGGGGAGTCTGTTTTTAACGACGGACAGACGCGATTAGGCGACTTGAGCACTAATGGAAAAATCCTTTGTCGAATGTCGAACTATTCAGAAAACGAATCACACGTCAGGTTCGTCACTATGTGTTGGTGTCTGCGGGAGTCTGATATACGACGATCCGGAGCAAATCCAACTTGAGACATGTGCTCCGAGTCGGGGTATTTGCACGACTGCCAAATCATTCTCGCTTATCAAATAACAATTCTGCTACACTTCGCACTTCGCGGAGGGGCTTTAACGGATGAATCAGACGAATGTATACATTGAGACGATGGGCTGCCAGATGAACGTGGCGGATACCGAGCGCGCGGCGACGCGTTTGCGCGAGGCGGGCTATCAGCTGACGGCGGACCCGAATGCGGCGGATGTTGTACTATTTAATACATGTTCGGTGCGTGCGCGGGCCGAACAGAAGGTCTATAACCGGATCGGCGAAATCCGGCGCGCGCGTACGGGACGCGCACCGCTCTTGGGGGTGATGGGTTGTGTCGCGCAGCTCGAGGGAGAATCGATCTTCGATCATGCACCAACGGTCGGATTGGTGGTCGGGACGCGTGCGACGGACCGTCTGCCCACACTGATCGAGCGTGCCTTGAGCGGTGAGGAGCGACAGACACTCGATTTGGGCGAGCGGAGCGAGGGCGACTCCTGGGAAGTGTCGCCCGTCGAGCGCCATTCCAAACACGTAGCTTTCGTGCCGATTATCGAAGGGTGCAATAAGTTCTGCTCATATTGCATCGTGCCATATTCGCGTGGACGGGAGAGAAGTCGCCCGGCGACGGAAATCCTCGGGGAATTGCGGCGGCTCCACGCGAAAGGGTACAAAGAAGTCCATCTTATCGGGCAAAACGTTAATAGCTACCATCCACAGACGGAGGCCGGGTTGGAGGGGGTTGAAGGTGCGACCGCTTTTTCGCGTCTGCTGCGTGCCGCCGCCGCGACGGGACTGCCGCGAATCAAGTTCACCACTTCTTTTCCGAGGGATTTTCATGTAGATATCATCCGGGCTATCGACGAGCACGATAATCTCTGTAACTGGGTGCATCTGCCCGTCCAGACCGGGAGCGACAGGATTTTGCGCGCGATGCGTCGCGGTCACACGACCGCAGACTATATTTCGCGTGTCGAGGCTCTCAAGCGTTCGCGCAGAAACATCGCGCTAACCACTGATATCATTGTCGGATTTCCCGGGGAGACCCCGGAGGACTTTGCCGATACACTAACATTAGTCGAGCGTTGTCAATATGATGGCATCTATATCTTTAAGTATTCTGAGAGGAAAGATACCCCGGCGGCGCGTCTCCCGGATGATGTCTCCGAGATGGACAAGTCGGCTCGTTTTCAGGCGCTCGAAAGGGCGCAGCAGGGGATACAGGATAACTTATACCGTTCCTACGTCGGGAGAACACTGAGTGTGCTCGTCGAGGGCGAGAGCGCGCGGTCGCCTCTGGATGTAAAAGGTCATACGACGTGTCACAAGGTCGTCAATTTTCCCGGCGGAGGGAATTTGATCGGGCAGTTAGTAGACGTTCGGATATCGTCGGCAAAACCGCATAGCCTGTATGGAGAACAGGTTTTGGGTGGGTGGTGTGGGGCGTCTGCCGCTTCTTCAAGTATAGTATGAGGTGTGGCGATGGAAATAGAAGTTAAAATAAGAGGTTTGATGATGGACCCGAGCAGCGGGACGCCGATCATCATCCTCAAAGATGTGAACAGTGAAACAATGCTCCCGATTTGGGTCGGAGCCTACGAGGCCAACGCCATCGCGCTCGAGATCGAAAAGATAGCGCCGCAGAGACCGCTCACACATGACCTGCTTCGCAACCTAATTGTCGAGATGGGGGCGCGTGTCGAGCGCGTGGTCGTCTCCGAGTTGCGCGATAATACTTTTTTTGCGGTCATCGAAATGCGCAACACGGAGGGCGACGCGCTTATGCTCGATGCGCGACCGTCCGACGCCATCGCGCTGGCTCTCCGCGCTGACTGTCCGATCTTCGTCAACGAAGAGGTCATACGGGCATCGCGTAATACGGTCGCCACGAGTGAGGAGGAAGACGCCGTGTCCGGCGAAGAAGACGAGTGGCCGGATGTTATCGGGGAAGCCGGCGATCTGCCGATGTGAGGGCCAAAATACTATTGAGCATAGAGAATACCGTCAACCCGGAAAAGTTGAAGGCATCGGCGCGGGGCGTGGTAATCGCGATTGCCAATCAAAAAGGGGGCGTCGGCAAAACCACGACCGCGATCAATCTCGCGGCGGCTTTTGCACGCCACAAACGGCGTGTGCTGCTCCTCGACCTCGACCCGCAGGGGAATAGTTCGATCTCCTTTCTCGACCCGCAAACCATCGTCCGCTCGGCCTACGACATGATGCTCGACGGTGCCTCCGACCTCGGCGAGTATTTGTATCGAACTCGCGTCGAAGGCCTGGAGATGATTCCTTCGAGAATCAATCTTGCGAAACTCGAGTCCAAACTAGTTGGCGACTTCGACGCGCCTTTTCGCCTGAAGGATCGTCTGGAGGGATTGCGTGATCGATTCGACATCGTTATTATCGACACGCCGCCGACGCTCGGTCTGATAACGGTAAACGCGCTGGTCGCCGCTACGTATGTGTTAATCCCGATTCAGTCTTCATATTTTGCACTGGAAGGCACGGACGACCTGCTCGAAACGATTGAAAAGGTCAAGGCGCGCCCGAATCCGAACCTCCGCGTAATCGGCGTCGTCGTTACCCTCCACGACAAGCGTACGACGCTGGCACGCGAAGTTCACGAACAGATTCGACAGGTTTTCGGGGCGCAGATGTTCGATACAGTGATTACGAAAAGCGTCCGTCTGGAAGAAGCGCCGGCCTACAAAGAATCCATCTTCACGTTTGCCCCGCATTCGTCCGGGGCAGTCGAGTACACCAAATTGTGCGAAGAGGTAATTAGACGTGTCTAAGAGAGGACTACCCACAGGCATCCGCATGCGTCACGACGCCCATTACGTCGAGGAATTGGCCGGGCAAAGACCGACCCCGATCGGGCGGCTGATCGCGCTTGAACACCTCGACCCCAATCCCGCACAACCGCGTGTCGAGATCGGCGATCTCACAGAACTAACCGCTTCGATTCGTGATAAGGGGGTCTTAGAGCCGTTGCTGGTCAAGCCTTTGGCGGGCGTCAGCGGGCGTTGGATGATCATCGCTGGCGAGCGGCGTTGGCGCGCCGCGCGCGCCGCGGGCTTGCGTGAGGTGCCATGTATCGAGATGGATGTGGACGACCGTGCGGTGGCCGAAATCGCGCTCATTGAAAACATGCAGCGTAAAGACCTGACCCCGTGGGAAGAAGCCGACGGCCTCGCCGCGCTCTGCGAGAGGTTCGGTTACACACACGAAGAGGTGGCGCGGAAAGTGGGGAAGAGCAGGAGTTCTGTGACCGAATCGCTTTCGATCGCCACGCTCCCGGAGGCTGTCAGGGAGCAATGTCGGCGCGCCGACATTGGCGTCAAATCGCTTCTACTCCAGGTCGTGCGCCAACCTGATGAATCCGGAATGGAGCGGATGGTCAAAGAGATCGCCGGACGTAATCTGACCCGTGATGAAGCGAGAGCCGTCCGCCGTGCGCACCAGCACGGCAATGCGGAGGCCTCCGCCGCGCATCGCCCTTACATTTTCCGTTACGAATCGCCCGGACATGATTTCAAAGTCGAGGTGCGATTCCGACGGTCCAGCGTCGAACGTGAAGAAGTAATCTTGACACTCAGAGCTGTCCTCAAGGATTTGGAAAACATTGCCAATCGATAAGTTGTCGCTATTCCTTTGAAAAAAAAATCTCACATCTGGCACCAACGAGAACCTCCAATGGACTGACAAGAATCTCCAACAAATTGACGGAGACGGCAGTGACGACGAAGTTGAAGGGCAACCAGACGTGGCGGCGCGTCTAGAGCGTGGCCGGTTCGACGTGTAAGGGAAGATCGATGTCGAAGACGCACAAAGGATCAAGACGCTTTTTTCTTCTCGTTCGCGGCGCGGCGTTGCAGTGCGCGCGCCCAACGCTCCATGGTCGGTTGGAATGGTCTGAAGAGGCGCGCGCGCAGGGTGTTCTGACGCTCTCCCCAAGCCCGCAGATATTTCTCCGTATAGGTGCGAACCGCGGGCTCTAATTGACTCTTCTTTACGGAGTGGCGCAACGTCATATAATAGTGCTGGCCGACGAGCGAGAAGATGATCGCCGCCAGATTTCCTTTGAACGATAGACGTGGCATGAGGCGCTTAAGGAAAGACTTGGAGCGTGGCAGTAAGGCATCGATAGCGACCTCTAACCAGGCGGGTTGGGTGCCCTGACGTGGGTGGTACAGACCTGGCAACTTAGTCATCTGCGGTGTTCGCAGACGTGGATCATTGATGACATCCACCAGCCGCACGCGCTCGATACCGCGCAATTGCTCGCGTGGGATAGTGTCCAACAATCTGTTGATCAGTCCCTCTGTATCCCGGGGCAGTTTCGCGCTTGCTTGATTTTCGATTTTGATGGCCATTGTTCTCGAATGTGTTGAGGGCACTGTAGGCGAACCTCCAACATCTCGTCAAGTGGGCAAGACGAAACACGCATTGGATGGCGGCTTCGGTCATCGATTCAGAGGACTTTGAAGATGGTGAGAGAATTGATCCGCGAGTACTTAGCCTACATTCAAATTGAAAGAGGGCTGGCTCAGAATTCGCTTGAGGGGTACCGCAATGACCTCCAAAAATTACATGGGTGGGCGGTATCGTGCGGTAAAAGGCCGGAAGAATTGTGTCGCAGTGAGCTTGCCGCGTGGGTTAAGGCGTTGATGCAGAGGGGACTCGCGCCCCGCTCCGTAGGGCGCGCCATTGCCGCTGCGCGCGGGTTTTATAAATTTCTGATTCTTGACGGGCACCTTTCAAAAGACCCCATTGCCGAAATTTTGCCACCCCAGACGCCACAGACTCTACCGCATTTTCTCGATGAGTCGGACATTGACCGGCTTCTGGAGCGACCGGATACTAATACGTTTGAGGGGCTGCGCGACCGCGCCGCTCTGGAATTATTGTATGCTACAGGACTTAGAGTCTCCGAACTTGTTGACCTTTGTTTAGCTGACATTGACCTCGAAAGGGGGTTGCTCAGTTGTCACGGTAAAGGCAATAAACAACGTCGCGTGCCCATCGGACGCAGCGCCCTCGGTTGGATTGAGAAATACGTCGGAGCACGTGCCTCGTTATTTGAGAACCGTGATGATTCCGGCTATGTCTTTGTGGGTGTGGGGGGGAAGACTCTGTCACGTCAAATAATCTGGTCGAGATTGAAGATGTACGCGGTTGCGGCTGGCCTCAAACGCGTGACGCCGCACGGGTTAAGGCATAGTTTTGCGACTCATCTACTACAGCGCGGCGCCGATTCACGTTCCGTCCAGGCGCTTCTGGGACATAGCGACATCGGGACTACGCAAATTTACACACATATTACGAGCCAACGGCTCCAGGCTACATACCAAAGCCATCACCCACGTGCGAGAGATTCCGGACGGATGTCAAAAAAGTAAGAGATGCTTCGATATTGACACTTTCTTGTACTGTAACTATTCAGGTAGCAGAGGTAAGGTCAGTGGAATGAAAGGGAAGCGGCTTGCCAGCGAAGGCGCGCTCTAAGGAATAGAGCAGCGAATGGCCCTGCTTACGAGCAGTCGAGAGGTAGCTTCTGACACGACAGAAGCTACGAGCGCCGTCAGGCGTGCGGAAGCAGCCGGAGATTTTCTGCTGGAGTTTGACCATCCGCAGATCACGTTCCGAGCCGTTGTTATCGAAAGGCACACTGGTATCCGTCAGAAAGCGCAGGACTTCATCGCGGCGGCGCTGCAACCGCTTGATTAAAGAGCCGGGCGTGGGCCTGATGGCCGACTTGTTATTTGAACCAGAACTTTCGCCCGCGCCCTTTGGTGGAGGTGGGTTAAGACGGTCGGCACGCCTCACCAGCCGGTCATAGCGACGCATGAAGTCGGTCTTGGCTCTCTGGCTCAACTCGACCTCCGGTTGGGTCTTCAGAACGGCCACTTTGCGCTTGATCTTGAGGAGCAACTTCGAAAGCGGTTCGGTCCAGACTTTCTGCTCGGGACTGACCCTCGGCGACGAAGACCAGATCACGCAGCAGATGAGCATTACAGAGGCTATGACGGCATTGACCATACCATTGATAGGAGGAGAAGCCATCGCGCACCAACGTCCCGCGAAAGTGCGGCAGAATGCCGATCTCGTCCATGGCCGCCTTGCCGCGCCGCTCGTCGTAGGCGTAGTGGGTCAACTGTTCGGTTCTGGCGACATGCATGTAGCCGCCGGAGCCTGAGACGCGCAGTCCCGTTTCATCCACGCCGATCAGAGCAGAGTCACGCAACGCCGCTTTGATCCGCACTTCGCTGTGGACCAACTTGCCCGAAGAGAGGCGGGCCGCGCGTTGGACGGTCGCCGGAGAAGGCGTGCAGCCGAAGAGGTCGCGCATCGTCTCAGCGGTGCGATTGATGGGCAGCAGTTGATAGAGGTGCAGATAGACGGAGCGCGCCAGCACGCCCCTTCCGTACTGTGCCGGCGCACGCACTCCATCGGGGAAGGCGGCTTTGGTCAGCGCCCCACACTCCGGGCACCGTTTAGCCTCGGCCCTGTGTTCTGTCACCTTCACTCGGCCATCCGCGTAAACGCTTAGAAACAAAGTGCTCGTAGGGTCTGATAATATATATTATGTACACCTGTCTGCGATTATTGGGCTATCGTCCATGTGTTAAAGTGTTAAAATGAGCGTACGTGCCCCGACGACGATTTTCACGCTGCTTTCTTGACAGCCCGTGTCATGGCTGCTACAGTACGCGGTCTTTTGGACATATAGTCATGATTTTAGAGAGATAAACTAAGGAGTAATAGCAATTTGAGCAACGCTGGCAGTTACCTATTCACCTCCGAATCCGTGACCGAAGGGCATCCGGATAAAATAGCGGATCAAATTTCTGATGCTGTCCTGGACGCCGTGCTCGAACAAGACGAGAAGGCACGCGTCGCATGTGAGACACTTGTCACAACCGGTCTGGTCGTTATCGCGGGCGAGATCACCACTAACGCATGGGTAAACTTCACCCAAGTGGCACGTGAAACCATTAAAGAAATTGGTTATACACGGGCAAAATATGGTTTCGATTCTGAGACATGCAGTGTCTTGACGGCTATTGATAGTCAGTCACCGGACATCGCGATGGGGGTCGATACAGGGGGGGCGGGTGATCAAGGGCTGATGTTTGGGTTCGCGTGCAACGAAACGCCGGAACTCATGCCGCTCCCGATCCAACTTGCACATAACCTCTCGAAGCGACTATCAGAGGTACGCCGTTCGGGTGAACTCCCCTACTTGCGACCCGACGGTAAATCACAGGTAACGGTTGAATATCGGGATGGGAGGCCTTTTCGTGTGGATGCCGTCGTGATCTCCTCACAACATAGTCCGGATGTCTCTAACGAACAACTACGCGAAGAAATTACTAAGCATGTAATACTCCAAACCGTCTCGCCAGAACTAACCGATAAATTGACCAAACACCATATCAACCCGACCGGGAGATTCGTCACTGGCGGGCCACTCGGGGATGCCGGGCTTACCGGGCGCAAGATCATCGTAGATACCTACGGTGGATATGCCCCCCACGGAGGTGGGGCATTTTCCGGCAAAGACCCGACAAAAGTTGACCGGTCTGCGGCATATATGGCCCGCTACATCGCCAAGAATATCGTTGCCGCCGGCCTGGCCGAACGCTGTCTGGTTCAACTCGCGTATGCCATCGGCGTGGCCGAACCAGTCTCCGTCTTAGTAGACACGAGCGGCACGGGACGCATCGGCGAGTCGGTATTGGCGAACATGATTCGCAAGCTCTTCCGGCTCACTCCCGCAGGCATCATCGAAGACCTTAAGCTACGTCGTCCAATATATAGACAGACAGCAGCTTACGGACA
This sequence comes from Pyrinomonadaceae bacterium, assembly GCA_041746175.1. GTDB lineage: Bacteria > Acidobacteriota > Blastocatellia > Pyrinomonadales > Pyrinomonadaceae > JBGTHJ01. The sequence goes on along the minus strand of JBGTHJ010000159.1, from coordinate 20,096 downwards.
CTTCGGACGCGAGGAAGCCAACTTTACCTGGGAGCGTACAGACCGTGCCGAAGCACTACGTGAGGCGGCGGGAGTTTGAATTTGTGCAGTTGGCTTGGGCATTAAAATAATGTCAAGAATACACCCATAACGAGAGGAATTATCTATGAGTACGACAAGCCCCGCGGGGTTTGATGTAAAAGATACGGGGCTGTCCGGCGAGGGGCAGCGCCGTATCGAATGGGCCGAACGCGAGATGCCCGTACTGCGCTTGATACGCGAGAAATTCGCGGCCGAACAACCACTGCGTGGGGTTCGCATCGTGGCCTGCGCACACGTTACAACCGAGACGGCTAACCTCGTCCGCACTTTGCAGGCGGGTGGGGCTGAGTCAGTCCTGATCGCCTCTAACCCCCTCTCGACGCAAGATGATGTCGCCGCTTCGCTCGTGATCGACTGGGACGTTCCCGTTTATGCCATTAAAGGCGAGTCGACAGATACCTATAATCGGCACGTCCGCACGGCTCTGGATCATCGCCCCGAAATCATCATTGACGACGGTTCGGACGTCGTTGCTACGCTCATCAAAGAACGGCAGGAGCAGATCTCAAGCATCATCGGCACGACGGAGGAGACAACTACCGGAATCGTCCGCCTACGGGCGATGGAGCGCATGGGCGTCCTCCCCTTCCCCTCTATCGCTGTCAACGATGCCCAGACCAAGCATTTTTTTGATAATCGCTACGGGACAGGTCAATCGACCCTCGACGGTATCATCCGCGCAACCAATATTTTGTTGGCAGGGCGTAACGTCGTTGTCGTCGGTTACGGATGGTGCGGCAAGGGCGTCGCGATGCGTGCGCGCGGGATGGGGTCAAACGTTATCGTCACGGAAATAAACCCGATCAAGGCCGTCGAAGCCGTGATGGATGGGTTTCGCGTGTTGCCGATGGCCGAGGCGGCTCGAGTCGGCGACATCTTTGTTACTGTTACGGGGAATCGGCACGTTATTGACCGCGATCATTTCGAGGTGATGAAAGACGGTGCGATAGTCTGCAACAGTGGTCACTTCGACCTCGAACTCAATCTCCTGGCACTGCGAGAATTGGCGGAAGCGCCCACGATGTTACGACCGTTTGTCGAGGAGTATAAAATTCGCACGACGGGAAACCGCGTCATGGTGCTCGGTGAAGGACGCTTGATCAATCTGGCCGCCGCCGAAGGACACCCGGCGAGCGTTATGGATATGAGCTTCGCCAACCAGGCTCTCTCGGTTGAATATTTGGTTCGCCGGCGCGGCGAACTTGCTCCAGGCGTCCATCTCCTTCCCCAAGAAGTTGATACCGAAATCGCCGGGTTAAAATTGCGTGCATTGGGCATTTCCATCGACACGCTGACCCCAGAGCAGCACGAATACATGACCAGTTGGGAGACCGGAACGTAGATAGTAGTCTGACTAATTGGTGAAAGGGGACGGACGACACGAAAAGTCGTCCGTCCCCTTTCATAATTTCCAGGACGGATGTTCTTCCTTTACTGCCAAATATTTATGTCCGAGCGCGAAAAAGCAGATAAATCCCGGCGCACGCGAAGACCACCAGCGGCGACCACGCGGCAAGGGGGGGGGGCAAAAGAGCGTAGTCACCGAGTTGCTGGGCGCCGCTGACCACGCCCCAAAAAGCCAGACCAATGCCAATCGCGGCGCAGAGCGCGACCAGTGCGCTACGCCGCCCGAAGGCCAGTGCCAATGGGATACCAATCAATGCCATCACGATCGGAGTAAATGGGTCTGCCCTTTTGCGTTCAAGCGAAACCGAGAGCGCGCTGACGAGCGGATGCGCCCCACCTCGCCGCTTAAGAGTTGTTATGTGCTCGCTTAACTGCTTGGTGTCCATCTCGGCGGCGGATTTAAGCGTAGGCTTAAAGGCCTCTAAAGACTCGGAGATGGGTAGGGTTGCGTGCGCACTGGTGCCAAAGCGGTCGCCCTTGCCCTCGCGGATTTCGAGTATAACGGCGTCACTAAGTTGGATGGTGTCGGGTGTCGTCCATATCCCATGCTGTCCCCACACCATCCGGCGCAGATGCACTCCCTCCTCGTCGAACTCGTAAACGATAGGATGATTGAGTGTTTCGTCGGCTTCATTATATTCGTAAGCATAGAGTTGCCGACCATCAGATGTCGCCAGCCATTGCCGTCCGGTGGATGTCACCGTCCGCGCGATACGGCCTTGAATTTGCGCACGGAGCGCGTTCTGGCGTAAATTGGCCGTAGGCAGCAAGTATTCCTGCATAAACCACATACCGACACCGATCCACAGGGCGAAGACGATCCCGGGCAACGCAAGTCGATAGACGCTCTGCCCACTCGCCCACCACGCGACCGCCTCGTTGCGTCTTGACATCACAGCATAAGACACCAACACTGCGACAAGCATGCTCATCGGAGCCAGCGCGACGCTCACAAACGGCAGAAGATACAGGAGATAAAGGGCAACTGTGGTCGCGCTCGCGCCGTTCGCAGAGATGAATCGAAGTAACTCAAAAAGAGTAAATATAAGGAAGATGGCGACGAGCACGATAAAGGCTACGCCAAAATTCCGCGCTAGTGTCCCCGTCACATTTCGGTCAAAGAGTCCAGGGAATGAAGTATAAAAGGTTTTTCGCTTTTGAAGAACCAGTCTCTCACCCTTCGACGCATTAGATTTTGAACGGCGGAGCAGACCGTAGATGCGTCCTGTCTCGCTGATGAGCAACATTCCACCGAAAACAGCAGACAGTCCCGTCGGGAGCCAGGCGCCTAGAGTGGCCGGTAGAATTCCTGTCCGCGCCATCTGTTCGCCCGCCAACGCCACGAGATAGTAGATAATCATGATGCCAAGCGAGAGCAGAACCCCCAGACCGCGCCCGCCGCGACGCGTCCGTAACCCGATACCCGTACCGAGCATCGCGAAGATGAGCGGCGCGGAACAGAGCGCGAGCCGTTTGTGGAGTGTGGTTGAAGCGGCGCGTCTGGTTTTGTCGTCCGGCGCAACACTTGCGCGCTGGCGGAGTTCTCGCCAGCCCATCTCATCGAGTCCGAGTTCTCTCTCTCTCAGACGTCTCATGAGTGCCCCGCGCTGCGCGTTCAGACGGTCATCGCGGACGCGAAGTTGCGCCGACCTTTCCGTGGTGATCTGCGCTCCTTTATCCGTGTGAGTCGATATTCCTGCGAAAGAAAGCGCTGAAGGAAGTGTGGTGACGACCGCGTCACTTAACACCAACTCGGCTCGCTCGCCAGAGGCATCGATGCGTCCGGTACGTGCCGTTACCAGTCTAACCGCCCCATTCTTCTCTTGCCAGTGAATGAAAACCCTTCCCCACTGGCCGCGCTCCTTATCCCCATCGCGTACGTAGATCACCTTGCCCGACATTTCCGTGTTAAATGTCCGTGGATCGACGGGGGATTCGAGCTTGTAAAGTGCTGCGCTTGAGGCTGCCCGGCGCAAATCTCTCGCCGCCAGAGGTGCGAGTTCCATTCCCACCCAGAGTGTCGACGCAGCGGTCACCACACCGAAGAGAAGCATCGGTGCTGCAATTCGCCACATTCCGACGCCTGCCGCGCGAAGCGCGATCATTTCGCTATCGCTACCCATGCGGCTGAACCCTGTCGCGGTTCCGATGAGCACGGCCATCGGAATGGTAAAGATCAGAATACTAGGAAGCAGACCGGCCATAATTTCGGCGGCAAGTGACAGGGGCGCACGTGCTTCGCCCAATATTTCCGCAAATCTGTTGGCTTGCTGCGCCAGCAGCATTGCCGTTAGCAAAAATACCGCCAAAATGAAGTATGGTACCGCTGATGCGATGACGTAACGCTCGATTAATCGACTGCTAAATCGCATACCGTTAGTTATTTAAGTAGGTTCTCTGCGTAATGAAGATTAAGAAAGGGGGTTCAATCAGGTCGCTTGAAAGATGAATGACCACGAGGCGACCTTTCCAAAGCTGAAGTTATCAGACGCCGTGTTAATTTTGATATTTCAAGGTCGATCGCTGGCGCATTGTCTAACAGCGTCTGTGCCCATCTAAGGGGAGTGGCTTCCTGCATCGAACACATTTGCGCATGGGCGTTACCATTGAAACGCAACCCGACTTCATCCGTGCAACGGCCACACAACAGTGCGCTCTCCGGATTCAGATAGACGGTCTCGCCTTCCTTTTTGAGCCGACGGCGGCAATTAGAACACGTGCGTAGATCGGGCAGAAATCCAGCCAGACGGAGAGTCCACAATTCATAGTAGCGAACAACCGCCGAAAGATTTGAAGGCTTCTGGGAGATGGCGTCAAGGCACGCCTTAACCATTCTGAACATGCGCTCATCCGGTTCGCCCGGCGGTGAAAATTCCAAAGCCAGTTCGGCCAGATATTCCAACGCCGCGACCGTCTCAGCACTCCCCGAAAGACCGAAGTGCGAACGGAGTATCTCGGCCTGTTTTAAAGCGACGAGTTCCCGTCCCTCTTTTTCGAAGTACGCGAGCGCAACGTGTGTAAACGGCTCCAAACTCGCCCCAAAACGGCTTTTCAGGCGCCGTGCGCCCCGTGCCACGCCACGCACCAGACCGGCTTTCTGTGTCAAACAAAGGACGATCTTATCCGCCTCGGCCAATTTGTACGTTCGCAAAATTATCGCTTCAGTGTCGACCAACCCCATGAGTTTCTTTCCGAAGATTCACTGTCCGTTACACGCACCGAGGCGCAGGTTTTAGATGGGTATCCAGTACAGTAGCCACGCGAGACCGACACCGACACCGACGAATTCCAAAAAAATCTTGACGCCGTAGAGAGTCCGCGACCGCGCCGTATCGCGTCCAACCACCCCGAACACAATCCCGACCAGCGCCGCAAATAGTAAAAGCACAAGAAAATGCGTCAAAGCTTCCTCCCTGCTCCGATGTCAAACGCATCAAGCGCCAGCAGATAATTCAACAGACCCGCGACCATCAAAAAGATATTGCCATATTCAGAAGTCGCGAGCATGGAGAGATTCTCCGTGGCGATTCCCAACGTCTGGCATAGAACGTACAGCAGCCCGGTCCCGAGATTTAAAAAGCCAAACACATATGACAACACGCCGGCGCCGGAGCTCAAAATTCCGTAGAGCTGCCCGCCGAGAAGGATTCCGGATATGAACATCACCCAGACCGCTCCGCCAAGCAACAGCCCGCGATGGACGCGCCCCTGCATAAGATGCCCGATCCCCGGCACAGCCCAACCGACCAACCCAGCCAACCATGCCCACATCGTTGAATTCGTGTTTCTCACGTTGACAGACACTGTTTCCGCCATCTTTCTTTCCTTTATTGACCAATATTGACCACGTCTTGTCGTTATCAGACGCACCTATGTAGAGTCAAAGTTTTTTATAGTAAGCCCCTTGCGCGCAAGCTCTACAAAATGTGACTCCATTTGCATCAAATACTTCTCGTCCATCATTGATCCCCTCACAGCAGACGTTGCAAGCCACCCTTGAACGTGGTCGTCCCGGCGCGTCAGATTCGTCGTAATCCACACGGACAAATTCCGTTCTGAATAAATCCTCGTCAGATGCTGCGCGATAGGTCAATAACTGGCGTTCCTTTTTGTTGATGATTAAAGGAAAGCACCTCTCAGCAAGTGCGCGCGAATCATCTCGCGCCACGACTCTGGCGGCGACGCTCGTCTCTGTATTGAGAAATGTAGCCGCCACTTTACCATAATCGATGTATTTCAAGCTTCGACGACCGAGGCGCACGCCGGTCACGGCCCCGACAGCATCCGTCATACAACGGTCAATCTCGACCCAGACGATCAATTTTTTCCGGTCATTTCCGTGCGGGTCTGTAATTCCGACGAGATGACAGCCGAGGATGGACATGCGTGCACCGAGAATCTGTCCGGGGCACATGTGCCCGTGGAGGCGTCCGCATTCTTCCAATAGCTCGTCTAAGGGCTTCATGCTCATTGTAAGGCGCTTCCAGCAGACCTAATTTGGCGCCGCCACTCCATAATGATACGCGAATGCGTGGCCTTCAAGTCAAGGATGAAGAGTCGGCGTGGCGACATTTGTTAAGGTATAACTTTATTATCTCTGACCTTATTGTTTATACAGAAGTTCTTGTGGCTCTGTTTAGAGAAGGCCGAACACTCGCAGCTATCCCTTTTGGCGCACCTCGCGAGCCAGTAGAGACCCTCTGGATGACAGTCTGGAAAATACTATGTCCATCGCGCTTACTACTTGAACCACAACCTCGGCATTAGTCGGCAAAGCACTTGCCTGTAAAGAAGTTGCTGGCTGCTGTGCTGTCACCGCCACCACGTGCGGAGCGACTCTTACCGACAGAAGAGTCTTCAGATACGCGCTCCGTCGGATGCGGGTCAGCCGCACAAAACCGAGCCGCCGTTGATGTTGATTACTTCGCCCGTGATGTGCCGCGCCCACTCGCTGCACAGAAAAAGGATTGGAAACGCGATGTCGTCGGTCGTGGCGACACGCCCGAGCGGAATCGCGCACTCGATGCCGCGTCGGACATCAGCATCGGCGAATGCTTCCCTACACATCTCTGTCTCGACCCAACCCGGCGCAACCGCATTAACATTGATGCCGTGCGGGGCGAGTTCGCTCGCCAGTGATTTTGCGAAGGCGATCTGACCGCCTTTTGAAGCGGCGTAATTTGAATAGTTGGCTTCGCCGCGCTGCCCTGCGGTCGAACTGACGAGGACAACGCGCCCCCATCCGTTGAGTTTTAGAGAGGGCGTCGCCGCGCGGCACACGGTCCAAGTTCCTTTGAGGTTGATGTCGATAACCCTGTCCCACAACTCTTCCGAGAGTTCATCGACCGGCGCGCCGTCCCAGACGCCCGCGTTGCAAACCAGTATATCGATTTTACCGAACCGTTCGAGCGTCGCGCGGACGAGTTCATCCGCACCCTCTGGGCGAGCCACATCCGCCCGCACCGCAAGAGATTCCGCGCCCAGCCCGCGCGCCGCCTCGACGCAAGACTTGGCGGCATCCTCGTCGCTCACATAGTTGACGACCACGCTCGCGCCGCACCCTGCCAAACGCTCGACCACCGCCCGACCGATGCCGCGCGAACCGCCGGTTACGATAGCCACGCGCCCCGTCAGACTCAATCCCCGCAACACTTCGCTCATCAAAGCCGCCCCTTCTTTTTGTGTGAAGTCGTCGCCACCCGCCGTCGTTATCGGACGATTGGCGCGCCCCCACTATTTCCGGCATAATTCCTCGCCGCGCGGACGAAGGAAGCGAAAATGGACGTGGCAAATGGATCTTCCGCCCAGTCAATCTCGGGATGCCACTGCACCCCGAGTGCCCAACGGTCGTCTCGCACATCCTCGACCGCCTCCAACAGTCCGTCCGCCGTCCACGCGGTTGCACGCAAGTTTTCCCCGACCGTCTCCAGCGCCTGATGATGGTGACTGTTGACATGCGCGCTCACGCCGCACGCTAAACTCGCCAGACGACTCCCTTCCAGCAGCCTGACCTGATGTGAACGACGCCCGCGCGGTGCGCCCTGTTCGTGCTTGATCGCTTCCGGCATCGCGCTCTCGATGTCCTGGATCAACGCCCCGCCCCGCGCGACGTTCCACACTTGCATCCCGAAACAGATCGCCAGCAGTGGCAGACGGCGTCGCTCCGACTCTTCGAGCACGAGCAGGTCGGTCGCGTCCCGGCGCGGGTGGACGCTGCCGAGTTTGACGTGCGGCTCGCGCCCGTAGCGGAGCGGGTCGACATCCGAGGCGCTGCCCGGCAAAAGCACGCCGTCGAGTTCCGACACCACCGCCTTGATGTATCCCGGACGCGGAATCAGTGGAATAAGGAGAGGGATGCCGCCCGCCGCTTCGACCGCCTCGCCGTAGGCTTGCGCGAGATAAAACCGCTCGGTCTCCAACTCCTCGCGCATCGTGATGCCGATCAGAGGTCGTTCGCGTCTCATCTCTTTTCGTCGGTCTCCCCGTTCTCTCCACGATCCCAGGCGGATGCAGATGGATTCGCACGCACCCCATCATAACCCAAATGTGGCGGCTTGTCTGATATCGACGGGCGAGCCGTTTAAAGCGACATCTTGACGCGGTTCGACCGCTTCGCTTGACTTCACTCGACGCCCCTTTCTATAGTGCTTTGTTTACAGATATGAAGCAACAAACAAACAAGATGCGGAGCACGACCATTCTGCTTGTCCGGCGTGGCGGCAGCGTCGCGCTCGCGGGCGACGGGCAGGTTACGCTCGGCGACACCATCATGAAGAGCGGCGCGCGCAAAGTCCGACGCCTCTACAACGACCGTATCCTCGCGGGGTTCGCGGGCGCAAGCGCCGACGCTTTTTCGCTCCTCTCGCGCTTCGAGGGCAAGCTCGAACAGTATCACGGCAATCTCGAACGCGCGGCCATCGAACTGAGCAAGGATTGGCGGACGGACAAAATCCTTCGCCACCTCGAAGCACTGCTCATCGTCGCCGATGAAAAAAACTCTTTCCTCCTGTCGGGCAACGGCGACGTGATCGCCCCCGACGACGGCGCGCTCGCGATCGGTTCGGGCGGCTCCTACGCGCTCGCCGCCGCCCGCGCGCTGCTCGACCACACCGAGTTGAGCGCCCGCGACATCGCGACGCACGCGCTCAAAATCGCTGGCGAGATTTGCATCTACACGAATCAGAACATCATCATCGAAGAACTTTGAAAGGCGCAGCGAGGATGCCGAGAATCAAGCATTGGAGCATGGATTTCCTGGATGTGCGGAGTCGCTAACTCCGCCTGTCTTAGTGGTAGTGGTGGCACTGCTGCTGCTGCTGCTGCTGCTGCTGACGACTTCCGGCGCGTTTGCGACTCGGCTCGTGACCCCCTCCTCGGCTATCTAATTTTACAATGGTCATTTATCTCAGAGGCGAAGTGGACGAGGAAGCGCGGCTCGACGAAATGACGCCGCGACAGATTGTTGCCCAGCTCGACAAGCACGTCGTCGGGCAGACGGCGGCCAAACGCGCGGTCGCCATCGCGCTACGCAACCGCGTCCGACGGCTCAAGCTCGACCCCGAAATGGCCGCCGACGTGATGCCCAAAAACATCATCATGATCGGTTCGACCGGCGTCGGCAAAACCGAGATCGCACGGCGTCTGGCGCGGATGTCGAACTCGCCCTTCATGAAGGTCGAAGCCTCGAAGTTCACCGAGGTCGGCTACGTCGGGCGCGATGTCGAGAGCATGATCCGCGACCTGACCGAAGTCGCGGTCGAGATGATGCGCTCCGAAAAGATCGACGAGATCGCGGACAAGGCCGAACTCAACGTCGAGGAGCGGGTACTCGACCTGCTGCTCCCGCCCAAACCATCCGCCAATTTCTACGACTTCGACTCGTCGGAGGCCCCCGAAGCCGCCGTCGCCGACAACGCCCCGGTCGAATCGTCGGCGGAGCGCGACGGCCAGTTTCAAAAGACGCGCGAGAAGCTCCGCGAACAACTCCGTGCGGGCAAACTCGCCAACCGCATGGTCGAGTTGGAGGTGCGCGAGAAAAGCTTCCCGACCATCGAAGTCGCCGGGCCGCAGGGCATCGAAGAGATGGGCATCAACATGAAAGACATGCTCGGCAATCTCTTTCAGGGACGCTCCAAGCGCCGTCGGATGCGCATCGACGAGGCGATGGAATATCTGATGCAGGAGGAGGAGGAACGACTCATCGACATGGATTCGGTGGCACGCGCCGCGCTCGAACGCGTCGAGAACGCGGGCATTATTTTTCTCGACGAGATCGACAAAATCGCCGGTCGCGAATCCGGCGGCGGCCCCGACGTTTCACGCGAAGGCGTCCAGCGCGACATTCTGCCGATCGTCGAAGGCACGTCCGTCAACACGCGTTACGGAATGGTCAGAACCGACCATATCCTGTTCATCGCGGCGGGTGCGTTCCACGTCTCGAAGCCGTCCGACATGATCCCCGAACTTCAGGGACGCTTCCCGATACGCGTCGAACTCGAAGCCCTCACGCTCGACGATTTCAAACGCATCCTGACCGAGCCGAAGAACTCGCTCGTCAAGCAGTACCGCGCGCTGCTCGAAACCGAGGGCATCGAACTCGAGTTCACAGAGGATGCCATCGACGCGCTCGCGCGCTTCTCCGTCCGCGTCAACGAGCAGACCGAGGACATCGGCGCGCGGCGTCTCCACACCATCATGGAGCGGGTGCTCGACCAGATCAGCTTTGAAGGCCCCGACCTCGAACCCAAACACCAGGTCATCGACGCCGCCTATGTCACGCGGACGCTCGCCGATATCGTCAAAGATCAAGACCTCAGCCGGTACGTCCTGTGAACGCCACGCCACATGCCCCGCGCGCACTTCTTTACGTCTGCGCCGTCGTCCTCGCGGTTTGTTACGCCGGGGCGGCCTGCGGCAAGCGTCGTCCGCCGCTGCCGCCGGTTGAGCGCGTGCCGCAACGTACCGAATTGCTCTCCGGTGTCCAGCGCGGCACACAAGTCATCCTCAGTTGGCCCGCGCCTCTGCGCAACGCCCCGGACGGCAACGTCCAGAGCATCCGGCGCATTGATGTGTACCGTCTCGCCGAGCCGTCCGCCGCGCCGCTCCCGCTCACAGAGGAGGAGTTCGGCGTCCGCGCGACGCTCATCGGCTCGGTTTCCTACGCGCAAATCGAACAGTCCACGACGGGGACGCTCTCCTACGTCGATACGCTCGAATTGTCAGAGCCGGTCCGCCTGCGTTACGCCCTGCGCTACGTCAATGACGCCAACCAGCGCGCGGCCTACTCGAACTTTCTATTGATCGAACCCGCGACCCGCGTCAGCCAACCGCCGATTCTGACGAACAGCGAAACGCGCGAGACGGCCATCGTCGTCCGCTGGCAGACCCCGACCGCCAACGTCGATGGTTCGACGCCCGCGAACCTGCTCGGATTTAACGTCTACCGCACGTCGCGCGCCCAAATCGACCCGGCGCAGACGCCCCTCAATTCGTCGATCCTCGCCCCCGGCGCGAACGAATACGCCGACCGGTCTTTTGCGTTTGGCGAGGAATACGTCTACGTCGTGCGCGCCGTGTCGCTCGGCACCGGCGGCGGGCAGGTCGAGAGTTTGAACTCGGAATCCATCCGCGTCGCCCCATCGGACGTGTTCGCGCCAGCCGCCCCGGACAATATTACGCCCGCGGTATCGTCGCCGCCCCCGCGCATCTCTCTGTTCTTTCCCGCCAACCGCGAGCGCGACGTGGTCGGCTACCACGTCTTTCGCTCGACCGACCCCGCTCTGCCGAAAACGCAATGGATCAAACTCAACCGCGCGCTGCTCACACGCACGACTTTTCAAGACGAGTTCGTCCAGTCGGGCGTCAAATACTTTTACTATCTGACCGCCGTCGATGCGGCGGGGAATACCAGCCCGCCCTCGGAGGTCATCTCCGAAACCGCGCCTTGAAGATCGACACAGCGATGAAACTCTGCCGCTTCACACACAGACTCCACGAACGTCCACGCTACGGCGTGCTCGACGGTCTCGACATTTTCCCGCTCCGAGAGGGCGCGGCGCTCACGGATGTTGATGCGCTCGCCGCCGTCGGAGAACCCGTCGCGCTCTCTGAGGCGCGACTCCACGCGCCCGTCACGCCGTCCAAAATCGTCTGCGTCGGGCGCAATTACCAGGCGCACGCCGCCGAGCTCGGTAACCCGATGCCCGCCGAACCGCTCCTGTTCCTCAAACCACCTTCAGCCCTCAGCGCCCATGAAGAAACTATCCGGCTGCCAAAGGTTTCCGCGCGCGTCGAACACGAAGGCGAACTCGGAGTCGTTATCGGACGGAGCGCGCGGCGCGTCGGCGACGATGAAGACCCGCTCGGATACGTGCTCGGCTATACCTGCGTCAACGATGTCACGGCGCGCGACCTCCAACGCCGTGACGTGCAGTTCACGCGCGCGAAATCGTTTGACACGTTCTGTCCCGTCGGCCCCTACGTTGTCACCGGACTCGACCCCTCGAACCTCCTCGTCGAGACGCGCGTCAACGGCGAGACGCGGCAGAGCGGGCGCACCAACGCATTGGCCTTCCCCGTTGCGCAACTGATTCGCTATATCTCGCACATTATGACGCTTGAACCCGGCGACCTCATTTCGACGGGGACGCCCGCCGGTGTCGGACCGCTGGCGGACGGCGACACGGTGGAGGTCGAGGTCGAGGGGGTCGGGATTTTGCGCAACGGAGTTCGTGCGTCGGAGTAGAAGGAGACGCATGTTGAACCCTCTTGAAGTCGGAGCCTCGCCGGGGGACGACATCACGGTCAACGCCTACAAGTACGACGGGCGCATCCATCGCAGTTGGCGTGCGCGCGTCACGCACATCGAAGGCTCGCTCGTCGTGCTCGATGGGGTGTTCGACGAAGAGATACGCCACGATCAACTCGGGACGATTGTGCCCGGTACGCTCAGCACCGAATATTATTGGACGGATCGTTACTACAATATATTCCGTTTTCGTCAACCGTCGGGGGCGTTGCGAAATTATTATTGCAACGTCAACCTGCCCGCGCGCTTTGACAACGATGTGCTCAGTTTCATCGACCTCGACATGGACGTGCTCGTCGCGCCCGATTTCACCTTCCGCGTGCTCGATATCGATGAGTTCCAGACCAACGCCGCGCGCTATGGTTACCCTCCTGAAATCAGATGCCGCGCCGATGCCGCGCTCGCCGACCTCATTACACTCATCGAGACGCGCCAGTTCCCTTTTTCCGTGCGAGTCTAAATCGCCCGCGCCCGATGCCCGCCCCGTCGGATGGGCGATTCGTCCGCCGTCGAAAGACAAACCGACGCCGGATGTATTAAGCTTGGCGCTCAAGTTCTAACATCTCGCAAGATGCCCGCTGCACGCCGTACAAATCATGACTTCAACGCGAAAACAGCCCGCCCCGCCGGAATCGAAACTCGACCTTTTGCACGAGCGCGTCGAACGTGCGCGCGTCGGCGGGGGACGCGAACGCATCGAACGCCAGCACGCCGCCGGCAAGTTGACGGCGCGCGAGCGCATCGACTTCTTTCTCGACGAAGCGAGCTTTGAAGAGTTCGATCAGCACGTCGTTCATCGTTCGCGCGACTTCGGACTCGAACGCCAGATTTATCCCGGCGACGGCGTCGTCACCGGGCACGGACTGGTCGATGGACGCCGCGTCTTTGTCTTCGCGCAGGATTTTACGGTCTTCGGCGGGTCGCTCTCGGAAACGCACGCCGAAAAGATTTGTAAGGTGATGGATTTGGCTCTCAAGGTCGGCGCGCCGGTCGTCGGGCTTGACGATTCGGGCGGCGCGCGAATTCAGGAGGGCGTCGTCAGTCTCGGCGGCTACGCCGACATCTTCCTGCGCAACACGCTCGCGTCGGGCGTCGTGCCACAGATTAGTTGCATCATGGGGCCGTGCGCGGGCGGCGCGGTTTACAGCCCGGCGATCACCGATTTCAACGTCATGGTCAAGCACACCTCGTACATGTTCATCACCGGCCCCGAAGTGATTCGCACCGTCACGCACGAAGACGTGACCAAAGAGGAACTCGGCGGCGCCGACACGCACAACCGCATCTCCGGCGTCGCGCATTTTTCAGCCGATTCCGACCGGCACGCGCTCCAACTCGTCCGCGAATTGCTTTCGTTTATGCCGTCGAACAACATGGAGGACGCGCCGCGCATCGCCAGCACAGACCCGTCGAGCCGCGCCGAAGCGAGTTTGAACACGATCGTCCCGGCGGCCTCGAACCAGCCCTACGATATCCGCGATGTGATTCACGCGGTCGTCGACGAACGTTACTTTTTCGAGGTGCACGCGCAGTACGCCCCGAACATCGTCGTCGGTTTCGCGCGGCTCGACGGTCGCAGCGTCGGCATCGTCGCCAACCAACCCGCGTTTCTCGCCGGCGTCCTCGACATCGACGCCTCGGTCAAAGCCGCGCGCTTCGTCCGTTTCTGCGATTGCTTCAACATCCCTCTGATCGTCTTTGAGGACGTGCCCGGATTTCTTCCCGGCGTCCGGCAGGAGCACGGCGGCATCATCCGTCACGGCGCAAAACTGCTCTACGCGTTCGCCGAAGCGACCGTCCCCAAAATCACCGTCATCACGCGCAAGGCGTACGGCGGCGCGTACTGTGTGATGGCTTCCAAACACATCCGCACAGACCTCAACTTCGCATGGCCTTCCGCCGAAATCGCGGTAATGGGCGCCGAAGGCGCGGTCGGCGTCCTCTATCGACGCGAAATCGCCGAAGCCGCCGACAGCGCGACCGCGCAACGCGAGCGCGTCGAAGAGTTCGAGACGAAATTCGCCAACCCCTACGTCGCCGCCGAACGCGGGTTCATCGACGAAATCATCGAACCCGCCCAGACGCGCCCCAAACTGATCCGCGCACTCTCCTTGCTCGAAAACAAACGCGACACCAATCCCCCCAAAAAGCACGGCAATATTCCGTTGTAGCGCGTGTCTCTCAACACGCACCGACCGCCCTCTGCGTCGGCACGGGCACGATATTTCAAACGTCACCACCCAGCGAGAGGTGTTTGCTCGATGAAGAAACAGCTTATCCGCGTCGCCATCTTTGCTTTGACGCTGACCGCGCTCTCCGCCGTCGTCACGACTTCGGCGCAACGAAAAAAAGCCGCGACCCGCGCCGCCGCCGCGACGCCTTCCAATCTCGATGCCGCGCTCGACACCATCAACGACCGCGACCTTCTCAAACACATCAAGGTTCTCGCCTCCGACGAGTTCGAGGGACGCGGTCCCGGCACCCCGGGCGAAGATTTGACCGTCAAATACCTCTCCGAACAGTTCAAACGCCTCAAACTCAAGCCCGGCAACCCCGACGGAACATTCGTGCAGAAAGTCCCGCTCGTCGGGATGACCGCCCGCCCCGACGCTTCTTTCGAGTTGGCCGGCGAGAAATCCATCGCCCTCTCTTTCCCAGACGATTACGTCGCCGTCTCGCGGCGCGTCGTCCCGCGCGTCGAGGTCAAAGATTCGGAGATGGTCTTTGTCGGCTACGGCGTCGTCGCTCCCGAATACGGATGGGACGATTACAAGGGTTTGGATGTGCGCGGCAAAACCATCGTCATGCTCGTCAACGACCCCGCCGTCCCCGACCCCGCCGACGCTTCAAAGCTCGACGAGAAGATGTTCAAAGGTCGCGCGATGACCTACTACGGGCGTTGGACGTACAAGTATGAAATCGCGGCGGAGAAGGGCGCCGCCGCCGCGATCATCATCCACGAGACAGTCCCCGCCGGTTATCCTTACGAAGTCGTCCGGGGAACCTGGGCGCGAGAGAATTTCGACATCCAGACGCCGGATAAAAACATCGGGCGCGCCGCCATCGAAGCGTGGCTTCATCTCGACCGCGCGAAAGAACTCTTCGCCGCGAGCGGCCACGATTTCGCGGCGCTCAAAACTCGCGCACAGAGCAGAGAGTTTCGTCCCGTCCCACTTGCGGCAAAAGCCAATTTCCAACTCGACAACACGCTCCGCACCATCGACTCGAATAACGTCATCGCACGGCTCGACGGCTCCGACCCAAAACTGAAAGACGAATACGTCATCTACACCGCGCACTGGGATCATCTCGGGCGTGACCCGCAACTGAAGGGCGACCAGATTTACAATGGCGCGCTCGACAACGCTTCGGGAACCGCCGCCCTCGTCGAAATCGCTGAAGCCTATACGAAACTGCGCCCCGCGCCGCGTCGCTCGATTCTCTTTCTCGCCGTCACCGCCGAGGAGAAAGGACTCCTCGGGGCGAAATATTACGCGACCAATCCGCTCTACCCGCTCGCGCGCACCGTCGCCAACATCAACATGGACGGCGTCAACCAGTGGGGACGCACCACAGACATCGTCATCGTCGGCTACGGCAATTCGACGCTCGACGATCTCCTTATCGACTATGCGACCAGAGCCGGACGCACCGTCGTCCCCGACCCCGAACCCGAGAAAGGTTTCTTTTATCGCTCAGACCATTTCGAGTTTGCGAAGGAGGGCGTGCCCGCGCTCTATCCCGATTCGGGCAACGTGTACGTCGGCAGACCCGCCGACTACGGCCAGCTCAAGCGCGACGAATACACCCTACGCGATTATCACAAGGTCACGGATGAGGTGAAGCCCGACTGGGATTTGACCGGCGCCGTCGATGACGCCCGTCTGTTCGTCGCGGTCGGCCTCCACGTCGCCCAAACCGACAAATTCCCCGCGTGGAAACCGGGCACAGAGTTTAAGGCGAAACGTGAAGCCATGCTCCGTAAACGCTGAAATAATAGAGTTACATCAAAATGAAGGAGAGGTTCTAAGTGTCGCCAGTTTTTCGCCTCGCGGTTTGTATTTTTTGCCTCGTGTCTGTCGCCGTCCACGTCTCCGCGCAGGCACAAAAACCGGTCGGGGACGGCGTCAAACAGCCCCCCGTCAAAAAAGCCAACGCGCGGCCACCATCGGCCAGCGCCGCGACCGTCGCCGAACCCTTCGACGGCGCGACGGTCGCGAAGATGGCCGCCCAGTGCGTTACGCTCGACACCGCCGCCGGGGTCATCGAAATCGAGATGCTTCCGGAATCTGCGCCCGAATCGGTGCGAAATTTTCTCAATCTCGTCGCCGCAGACTTTTTCGACTCGACCACATTTAGCCGCGTCGTCAAAGACTTCATCATCCAGGGCGGCAACATTTCGACGCGCGAAGGTCTGACGCTCGAACTCGTCCAGCGCGCCAGACGCACCGTCCCCGATGAACCGAGTGCGGTCAAGCACGTTCGCGGCATCGTCTCGATGGCGCGGACGGAAGAACCCAACAGCGCCACCACGCACTTTTTCATCCTCGCGGGCGACGCTCCGCACCTCGACGGCAAATTCGCCGCGTTCGGTCGTGTCGTGCGCGGCATCGAGGCGGTCGACCAGATCAACCGCGCACCCATCGACGGCGAAAAGCCGGTCAAGCCCGTCCGCATCAACTCCGCCGGTGTCGCGTCCTGCGCCGTGAACACCGAAGCGCCCGCGCCGCAGGAACCCGCCGGAGGCAAACCACGCCGCGAGTGATTGCGCCGCACCGCCCTCGCTAGATGCGCGCGCACAGTTCGCGTATCGCTAAAAAAAAGAGACCGGAGAAGTATATTCTCCAGTCTCTTTCGCTTTTCGTGGGTGTGTCGGCGTAGTTTAGGCGGCGCGGCGTTCGGGTTGCGCTTGCGGCGCGTTGACCGGTTTGTCGCGGAGCAGTTCGAGCGCCTTCTTCAGTTGCACGTCTTCGACGGGCTTGACTGGCGCCGTCGCGGGTTGCGAAGCGGGTTCACCGCCATCGACGGCAGCGTCGGGCGACGCGATTTCGTCGTCGTCGTTGCCGGTCAAATCGTCCGGATCGACCGCCGCAACCTGCTCGCGCTTCTTGACCTCGACGCTGGGCGCGACGCCTACGCCGAGAAACGGTTTGCCGCTCGAAGAAGCCCATTTGACGGTCGTCAGCAGCAATCCGTCGCCGCCGCGCAAGGTAAAGAGTTGCTGGTCGGCACCGGCGCCGAAACTTTTTTCGCCGATCACGTCGCCGCGCTTGCGCTCGATAAAGGCCGAGGCGACGACCTCCGCCGCACCCGCCGTACTGCGGTCGATCAAGACCGCGACCGGGCCGTCGAAAATCGCTTCCTTGGGGTCGGCTCCGAGCGTCTTGAGGGTTTTGTTGCCGCGTCCGATGGTTTGCGCGAGCGCGCCGTCGCGGATAAAGAGGTTCGCGACTTTGACGCCTTCGGCGAGCGTGCCGCCCGCGATCCCGCGCAGGTCGAGGACGAGTTTCTGCGCGCCGTCCTTCTGCAATTCGCGGACGCGCATCTTTACGTCAGACGATTCCCCTTCGGCCAGACTGTTGATGCGGATGACGCCGATTTTGCCCGACTCCATCCGTGTTTCAACGGCGGGCGTCTGCACCGTGCCGCGCCGCACGCTCAACGACAAGGGGCGCGTTCCGGCGCGGAGCACGCGGAGTTTGACTTCGGTGCCCGCCGTACCGTTGAGAAGTTGCCGCGCGTCGTAGAGCGAGATGTCGCGCGTCGCTTTGTTGTCGATATACTCGATGATGTCGCCTGCCAGAATGCCCGCTTGCGCTGCCGGTCCGCCTTTGACGGGCGCGATGACGTAGAGATAGGAGGCTACTTGCGAGAGTTCCGCGCCGATGCCGACCTGATTGCTCTCGGCACCTGCACGGAACCCTTGCACCTGTTCGGCGGTCAAATAAGTTGAGTAAGGGTCGAGTCCGTAGGCCAGCCCGCGCAACGCCCCGGCGCGGACTTTGTTCAAATCCGGTTCGTCCACGTAGTCCTGCTGGATGTGCTGGAGCACGCTTTCAAAAATGCGCAACTGCGCGCCGGGATCGTTCTGCTGTTGCGCGCGCGTCGACATCCAACCGCCGATGACGGCGTAGAGCGCGAGCGTGGCGGAGAAAACAACCAGGAGAAACTTGCTACGGAAGGACATCAATTCACCTCAAAATAATTTCGCCGCCGGACGGGACGCGCACCCTCTGTGCGCGTCCGCAACGGGACTTTTACGGATGATACAGTAGCCCCGAGAACGGGCGCAAGCTGTACGCTAGTGGCGCGTCGGCGACGGTTTGTCTATAATTCGTCGGCCAGCGCAACTCTTATCAAACTAATTTGCCGGACGCATCCTCCAACCACGACCTAGACCACCCCCGCGCGCCGGGTCGTGTGCTCGCGCTCGACCTGGGCGCGCGGCGCGTCGGCGTCGCCGTCTCGGACGAACTGCGTCTGACGGTTCGCCCGCTCCAAACTATCAATCGTTCAAACTGGAAACGGCTGCTCGTCGATGTCGCCGCGCTGTGCGAAAGCTTTGACGTGCACAGCATCGTAATTGGTTTGCCGTTGCGCCTCGACGGTTCCGAGGGCGACGCGGCGAGCGCGGCGCGGCGCATCGCGCGTAATTTCGGACGCTCGCTCCGGCTGCCCGTCGCGCTGCAAGACGAGCGTCTGACCTCGCACGCCGCCGAAGAGTCGCTCCGCGCGGCAGGGTTGGCTCCGAAAGAGGTCGCGCAACGTGTTGATAGCGAAGCAGCCGCGTTGATCCTGCGCGACTTTATTTCAAAATCCGGTGACTGAAGACATGACTCCCGAAGCCGTTGGGTCTTTCCGTCCAAATTATAACGATAAAATTTCGAGGCATCGCCCGGGACTCTTCGTGAATCCGATTTCCACTCTATGAAAAGTTTACGTCTCGTTTCTGTCGCGTTGGCGCTGGCGCTTCTTCTGGCCGCCTCCGGCTTCGCCCTCTGGGCGTACCGCGAACTCAGTTCTCCGACCGTTCATACGCAGAGCACGAAATACATCGAAATTCCGCGCGGTTCGTCGCCCGACGAGACGGTCGCGCGCGTGGCATCTTCCGGGGTTCTCAAACGCACGTGGCCTCTGCGCTGGTACATCAAACTAACCGGTGCGGGACCACGTCTGAAAGCGGGGCAATATCGCTTTCCTTCGCCGATTTCTCCCTTCGGCGTGCTCGATAAGCTGGAGGAAGGACAGCAGCGTCTAAGCCGTTTTACGGTCGTCGAAGGCTGGACGCGCTGGGACATCGCCGCCGCGATGGCTCGCGTTCCTGAACTACAACTCGCCAGCCCCGACGTGGCGCTCGCGCTGATGAACAACACCTCCGCCATTAAAGACATCGATCCGCGTGCCGTTAACCTCGAGGGCTATTTGTTTCCGGACACTTACAATTTCCCGCCCGACACCACGCCCCAGGAGATGATTGATACGATGGTCAGACGCTTCCGACAGGTCTGGAACGACGGACTGGCGGAACGCGCCCGCGCCTTGCAGCGCAGCCCGCACGAGATCGTGACCATCGCGTCGCTCATCGAAACCGAAGCGAAACTAGCAGCGGAACGACCGGTTGTCGCGTCGGTTATTTACAATCGACTCCGACTCGACATCCCGCTCGGGATCGACTCGACGATCGTTTACGCCTCCAAGCTCGCGGGCAAATGGAAGAATGACGGCAAGGTTTATCTGAGCGATGTGAATCGCGAATCTCCCTACAACACGCGTCGCGTGCGCGGCTTGCCGCCCGGCCCCG
>JBGTHJ010000158.1:0-3003 GCA_041746175.1 Pyrinomonadaceae bacterium | reverse complement strand
ACGCGCCGACCCGCCGCGCCCGACGCGCCGCGAACTCCGGCAACGCCCCGCCGCGCAAGGTCAAGACGAACGGGCGACCGAGCGCGCGGAGCGCGAGCGACAATGCTTCGCCGATGAGAAAAGCCCTCCCGCTGTAGAGGTCAATGACCGCGAGGTCGTACGCCCGTCGCCGACGCCACGCCGTCATGAGGATGTGCGCTCCGCGTATCAAGCCGTTGCGATAGGGTGAAGCCGTCAACACTTCGTAGCCCGCCCCACGCAGCCGTTCACATAGGTCTTCGACCACCGAACGGCTGCCGCCCGTCGCCGAAAGAAAGTTGGCGGCGACGAAGATTCGCGGCAGCCCGGCGGCGACCACCACCACCGCTCCGCTTTGGTTGAATTCAACACGCATCAGTTCAGCATTGCTTCCGTCAGATATAAACGCCTAATAAGCGGCTGTTTGCAGCCGTTTTGGAACCGCTTCACCATGAAAGATTGTGGCGACGCAGCCACAACTCCAACGCCAGCGCGATAAAGATGCGCTGATAGAGTCCTTCGCGACTAATCGCGTTCTGATGCGAGCCGTGCCGCGCACGCTCGAACAGGCGCAGCCATTCGCCGACGATGTTGATGTCGAGGAACGCGCCGATTCTCGCCGACGGGGAGAGCAACAGGTCGTTCAAGAGTTGGTGAAAACGCCCGGACAATAAGCGGTCGAGCGGGATACCGAAGCCCTGTTTGCGGTGGTGTGCGACCGGCGCGGGCAGCCATTGTCGGGCTAGTTCGCGCAACACTAGCTTGCCGCGTCGTCCGTCGGTTTTCATCCGGTGCGGCAACGACAAACCGTGCTCCGCCACCGCTTCATCGAGCATCGGGACGCGCACCTCGATTCCGGCGCGCATACTCATCATGTCCACCTTGCGCAGCATGTCGCCGGGCAGCGCGACAGCCAGAAGATTCTCCGTCAGCCGACGCGATAACTCTTCGAGGTCGCAAACTCCGCGCGGCTCGAAGCCGTCGAAATGACGATAGACCGTTCGCAGTTGTCCGGCGTTGGGCAGCAACAATTCTCGCTTTTGTTCTTCGTTGAGATAGTTTGACAGACCCGCGATGAGGACGGACGAATCACGTTCTCCGGCCTGCGCAAGCCGGACAGCTTTGATTAACTGGCGTCCGAGATTCGGCGTCCGCACCGCCAGCAGGTGTCCGACGCCCTTGACCGCCTGCTGCGCCAGACGCGGCAGTCCCATCAAACGGATGAACTGGTTTGCGCGCCAGAACCGACCGTAACCGCCAAATACTTCGTCGCCGCCGTCGCCCGACAGAGCGCAGATAATGCCCTGTTCACGAATCGCCCGCGCGACGCTGTACATCGGTATCAAACTGGTGTCGGCGAAGGGTTGGTCGAAGTGCTCAAGCAGTTCGATGACCGACTCCGGCGCGAGCGTCCCGGCATCAATGTCAATCGTCCGGTGATGCGTGCCGCAATGCTCGGCGACAGCGACGGCGTAAGACGTTTCGTCGTAGCCCTTGTCGGGAAATCTGACGTTGAAGGTGGCGGGCGGCTGTTTGGTCGCGCGCGTGTAGGCGGCCACCACGAGCGACGAATCAATGCCCCCGCTCAGCAGCGCGGCCACCGGCACGTCGGCCACCGACTGTCTGCTTACGGCGTCGAGCAAAGACGCGCCGACCCGCTCCGCCATCTCCGGGAGACTCCCGGATACACGCGGCGCGGCGCGCACCTGATGAAACGGTCGGGGCGGCGTCTCGTCGTCGTCGCGTCCGACGATCAACGACGTGCCTTTCGGCAGCGCGAAGATGTTGGCGAACCCCGTCGCCGGTTCGGGGATGTAGGTCAGGCCGAGAAAGTCGTAGCAGGCTTGCCGGTCGAGTTCAGGCCGGAAACCTTCGAGCGCGAGGAGAGCTTTGATCTCGCTCGCAAAGACGAACTGACCATCGTGTCGCGCGTGGTAGAGCGGCTTGATGCCGAAGCGGTCGCGCGCGAGCATCAGAAGCGTGCGCCGTTGGTCGTAGAGGGCGAAGGCGAACATTCCGCGCAGTCGGCTCAACATCCCCGCGCCGTGTTCCTCGTAGAGATGGACGAGGACTTCCGTATCCGACGTGCCGCGAAAGCGGTGGCCGCGCGCACGCAGTTCCGCGCGCAACTCCTGGTGATTGTAAATCTCACCGTTGCAGACGACCTGCACGCTCCCGTCTTCATTCGCCAACGGCTGCCGCCCCGTCGCCGACAGGTCGATCAACGCCAACCGCCGGTGCACCAGTTCGCAGTTCGCGTCGATGAAATGCCCGCTACCGTCCGGCCCGCGATGCGCGAGCAAAGCATCCGCCCGCCCCTGCCACTGTGGGTCAAGGGGAAGCGTCACCTGATGAAATCTACCGGCTATCCCGCACATCTTGAATACTCACTCACAATTCATCAACGTCCCGGCCACCTCACGCACCGGGAAACTTTATCAGCCCAACTTCCGTCTCTCTACCGAGCCATCAGGCTGTGCTTCGATCAACAGCGCGGCGAAGGTCAACCCGATGAGAAAAGAGGGCGCGACCATTCGCATCGCCACGTTCGACATAAAGAGCAAGCTCCAACCAGCCAGCAGAGCGACGACCGCCATGCTCTGCTTGGTACGCGCACGCCTAAAGTTTTTGTAAACCATCAGCCCGAGCAGGACGATGGCGGCGAGGCCGAGCAGACCGTGTTCGGCAAGCAGTCGGGAGTATTCCGTATGCGAGGCGGCATCGCGGAAGAACTCTTCGTGGAGCGTCGCCGAGACCCCCGGTCCGACCCCGATCAACGGATGCTCCGACCAGATTTGCAGGTCAGCCCGGATGAGCAGGTCGCGCCCGGTGAGAGAGGTATCCTGAAAACGTGCGAGCAACGCGCCGCCGGTGAAGTCGTCGAGCGCCGGCACGACGACGTACGCGCCGACGAGCAACAGCAACGCGCCGACCAACAGCAGACGCACACGCGCACGCGCGTCGCGCGCGACGAACAGCGCCGCG
>JBGTHJ010000157.1:0-24356 GCA_041746175.1 Pyrinomonadaceae bacterium | reverse complement strand
GCTCGCGGCGTTGCTTCTGGCAGCGGGCGGCGCGGTCGCGGCGGCGATCTTCGCCTCCAGCAGCGACGACGAGTTTGACTTTGGCGGCAACCCGATTGTTATCAGCCCGGCGCGGTAACACTTTGAGCCGCGAGTCGAACTTCCACGCCGCGCTAGCGAGAGAAGCACGGTAGACCGAACGACCAAATCACCTTGCGGGTCACGCGGAGCTTGATGCGCGTGACCCGCAAGCTTTTGTTTGTCAACCACTCTCTTAACAGTCGAAAGGTCAGTCAGAGAATGCATATTGCGGTTGTCGGTACGGGCTACGTGGGGCTTGTCACGGGCGCGTGCTTTGCCGAGTTCGGCGTTGACGTGACGTGCGTCGATGTTGACGCCGAGAAGATTGAAAAACTGCTCGCGGGCGAGATGCCGATTTACGAACCCGGCCTCGACCAAATTGTCGCCAAGAATCTGGCGGCGGGTCGCCTTCATTTCACGACCGACCTCGGCGCCGCCGTCGAGCAGGCGCTCGTCGTCTTTCTGGCGGTCGGGACGCCTCCAAAAGAGGATGGTTCGGCAGACATGCGCTACGTCGAAGACGCGGCGCGCTCGGTGGCCGGTCACATGAACGGTTACAAGGTGGTCGTCACCAAATCGACCGTGCCGGTCGGAACGGGCGAACATCTCCGGCGCCTCATCCGCGAACATCAAAAGCAGCGCAACAATTTCGGCGTCGTCTCGAACCCCGAGTTCTTACGCGAGGGTGCGGCGATTGAAGATTTCATGCGGCCTGACCGCATCGTCATCGGCAGTGCGGATGAGGAAGCCGTCGCCATCATGCGCGACCTGTACCGCCCGCTCTATTTGATCGAGACGCCCTTTGTCGTCACCTCGCTCGAAGCCGCCGAGTTGACCAAGTACGCGGCCAACGCTTTCCTCGCCACCAAAATTTCCTTCATCAACGAAATCGCCAACCTCTGCGACCGCATCGGCTGCGATGTGCACGACGTGGCGCGTGCCATCGGGATGGACAACCGCATCGGAAAGAAATTCCTTCACCCCGGCCCCGGTTTCGGCGGCTCGTGTTTCCCGAAAGACACCAGCGCGCTCGTCTCGGTCGCGCGGCAGTACGAAACGCCATCGCTGATCGTCGAAGCCGTCGTCGAGGTCAACCGGCGGCAACGCGCGGCGATGATTCCAAAGATCGAAAAACTTGTCGGAGACATCGCCGGCAAGACCATCGCCGTGCTCGGTCTGTCGTTCAAACCCAAGACCGACGACATGCGCGATGCGCCGTCGGTCGACATCATTCAAGCCCTGCGCGAACGCGGCGCGCGCGTTCGCGCGTACGACCCGGTGGCGATGCCGCAGGCGCAAAAAGTTCTGACCGACATCGAATACGCCGAAGACGAGTATGCGGCGGTGGAGGGCGCGGACGCGCTCATCTTTATGACCGAGTGGAACCAGTTTCGCGCGCTCAACATGGAGCGCATCCGCGAACTGATGCACAGCCCCAAGATCGCCGACCTCCGCAACATCTACGAACCCGATGCGATGCGCGAACTCGGCTTCGACTACGTCGGCGTCGGTCGGTAACTGATCGCTACGCCGTCGGCTTTGATCGTCAACCATCAAACGCCCAACATCTTCTGAAGAAAATATATGGGAATCATTCTGGTTACGGGTGGCGCCGGTTTCGTCGGTTCGCACATCGCCGCGACGCTGGCCGCGCAGGGCGCGCAGGTTCGCGTCATCGACGACCTTTCAACCGGGCACCCTGAGAATCTCGAAGAAATCGGCGGGCAGATTGATTTCGTCCGCGCGCGACTGAGCGACACGGATGCGCTGCGTCGCGCGCTCGAAGGCGTCGAGTTGGTTTTTCACGAAGCCGCGATTCCGTCCGTGCCGCGTTCGGTCGAAGACCCGCAAGCGACGCACGAGGCTTCCGTCGACGGCACATTCAAACTGCTCGTGGCGGCGCGCGAGGCGAAGGTTCGGCGGCTAGTTTACGCCGCGTCGAGTTCGGCCTACGGCGACCAGCCGACGCTGCCCAAGCATGAAGAGATGCGCCCCGAACCGCTCTCGCCCTACGCCGCCGCCAAACTCGTCGGCGAGTATTACTGTCAGGTCTGGTCGCGCGTCTACAATTTCGAGACGGTCTGCTTGCGCTACTTCAACGTCTTCGGGCCGCGCCAGGACCCAAGCTCACAATATTCTGGCGTCATCTCGCGCTTCATCGCCACTTTGTCGAGCGGCGAGCAACCCGTCATCTTCGGCGACGGCGAACAGTCGCGCGATTTCACTTACGTCGCGAATGTTGTCGATGCGAACCTGCGCGCCGCCGAAACCGTAAGCGGCGTCGGGCGCGTCATCAACGTCGCCAACGGCGAGCGCATCACGCTCAACGAACTGCTCGACACGCTCAAAAGAATCACCGATCAGCCCGACGTGCGAGCCGACTATCGTGCCGCGCGTGTCGGCGATGTCAAACACAGCCTTGCCGACATCACGCGCGCCCGCGAGATGCTCGGCTACGAGCCGCGCGTCGGTCTGGAAGAAGGGTTGCGCCGGACGATTGAATGGTGGAAACAGAGCCGCTTCGCCAAATAACAGACGGGCGTTGATACACGACCGACCGCGCGGCACACATTCAAACTTGCGAGATTCTTGCGAGATTATAGCGAGTTGCAATAGCATGTAGCACCTAAAAGAGAGTCGCCCGCTGGGAGCGCGAGCCTCCGGCTCGCTTTGAGCGTGCTGGATCACGCAGGCCAGCCGAGACGCTGGCGCTCCCAGGATTCACCCGATTGCAAAGCACAATAGCGCGCCGTAGTTTTACGCAAAGGCGCAAAGAGTAGACCCGAAGGCGCAAAGTCGAATCAGCTTTGCGCCTTCGGGTTTTTAAACTCTGGGCGAGAGGCGGTTAGCTTTCGCCCACGACCAACCGCCGGAGGTTCGCGGTGAAGGGCGCGCGAGCGACGCCCCGGTCGGTGATGATCGCGGCGATGAATTCGTTGGGCGTCACATCGAAGGCGGGGTTGTGGACGCTGATGCCCGCGGGCGCGAGTTGCTGCTGGCCGATGTGCGTGACTTCCCTGATGTCGCGTTCTTCGATGGGGATTTGGTCGCCGGTCGGACAGTTGAGATCGACGGTTGAGACGGGGGCGGCGACGTAGAACGGAATGTCGTGTTGGCGCGCGAGGACGGCGACCATGTAGGTGCCGATTTTGTTGGCGGTGTCGCCGTTGGCAGCGATGCGGTCGGCTCCAACGACGACCGCGTCAACCTTGCCCTGCTTCATGACGTGGCCGGCCATGTTGTCGGTGATGAGCGTGACGGGGATGTTGTCCTGATCGAGTTCCCACGCGGTGAGCCGCGCGCCTTGCAGAAACGGACGCGTTTCGTCGGCGATGACGGCGACGCGCTTCCCGGCGTCGCGTGCGCCGCGAATCACGCCGAGCGCGGTGCCGTAGTCGCCGGCAGTGGCGAGCGCGCCCGCGTTGCAGTGGGTCAGGACGGTCGCGTTGTCGGGGATGAGTTCGCCACCGAAGCGACCCATCCGGCGATTGTTCTCGATGTCTTCCGTGTAGATGGCCTGCGCTTCGACGACGAGGCGGCGTTTGATCTCTTCAACATCGTCGCTCGCCGACTTCGCGCGGCGAAAGGCGTCGCGCATCCGTTCGATAGCCCAGAAGAGATTGACGGCGGTCGGGCGCGTCTTGCCGATGATGTCGCAGAAGTAGTTGAAATCGTATTCGAGGTCGGCGACCGACGAGCAGGCCGATTGCTTGGTGCCGATGGCGATACCCATCGCGGCTGAGACGCCGATGGCGGGCGCGCCGCGCACGGCCATTTGCTTGATCGCGTCGGCCACCTCTTCGCACGAACGCAGCACCAGATATTTTTCTTCGACGGGTAGCACACGCTGGTCAATCATCCGGACGCCTTCATCCGTCCATTCGACGGTCTTGATCATTTAACTCAACCTCTCCTCTACTGCTGTGATATGTCGAACTCGCCAACCGGTGAGCCTGAATCCAAACACAAATGGAGTGCAGATGCAAACGGCGAACGAATGCGCCGCCCCCTCCCGCAGACCAGCGCGGCTGCGAGCGGTCGCGCTCAAACCGACGCTCGACGGGTCGCTTGTTGAGCCGCGTCTTTGGCCGATGCTATACTCCGCGAGGAATCTAAAACAACAAATCGAGAGAGTCGCCAGAGGCAAGATTGCCGCCGCCGGGCGTGGCCTGACGGCGACTTGCGACTCATGAATTATGAGTTCTGAGGGACATCGATGAAAGAAGGATGGGAGGCCGTCATCGGCCTTGAAATTCACGCGCAACTGAACACCGAGACGAAAATTTTCTGCGGGTGTTCGACGCATTTCGGCGACGAGCCGAACGCCAACACGTGTCCGGTCTGTTTGGGTTTGCCGGGCGCGCTGCCGGTTTTGAATCGACGCGTGATAGAACTAGGCGCGCGGGCGGCGTTGTCGCTCTCGCTCAACATCAACGAGCGTTCGATCTTTGCACGGAAGAACTATTTCTATCCGGACTTGCCGAAGGGCTATCAAATCTCGCAGTTCGACCGCCCGTTCTCGGAGTCGGGCGTGCTGGAGATTATGACCGCGACGCGCGACGAGGGCGGGCACGCGCGCGACTGGCGACCGATGACCGTGCGCGTCACGCGGATGCACCTCGAAGAAGACGCTGGCAAGAACGTCCACGAGGGTTTGCCCGAAACGAATCGTTATTCCTACGTCGATTTGAACCGGGCGGGCACCCCGCTCGCGGAGATCGTTACCGAGCCGGATTTTCGCACATCGTGGGAGGCTTACGATTACGTCAACCATGTGCGTCGCGCGCTGCAATGGGTTGGCGCGTCGGAAGCCGACATGGAGAAGGGCAACCTGCGTTGCGAAGCGAACGTCTCGGTGCGGCGCACGGGCGCGGCGGAGTTCGGAACCAAGGTCGAGTTGAAGAATCTCAACAGCGTGCGCTTCATGCAGCGCGCCATCGAGTACGAAATCGAGCGGCAGATTGATTTGATCGAGGCGGGCGGGCGGGTCATGCAGGAGACGCGTTTGTGGGACGACCACGCGGGCGAAACGCGCGTCATGCGCACGAAGGAGGAGGCGCACGATTATCGCTACTTCCCGGAGCCGGACTTGCCGCCGCTCGTCGTCTCGGCGGAGTTCATCGAATCGGTGCGCGCCGCGATGCCGGAGTTGCCGGAGGCGCGGCGGGCGCGTTTCATCGAAGAGTTTAAGTTGTCGTACGACGAAGCCTCGCAGTTCGTTTCCGAACGCGCTCTCGCCGATTACTTCGAGCGGGCGGTGAAGGCATCGGGCAACGCGCGCGGCGCGTCGAACTGGATCCGCTCGGAGTTGCTGCGCGAACTCGAAGCGGCGGGTCTGGATGCGAGCCGGAGTCCGGTATCGCCCGAAGAGTTGGGCGCGCTCGTGCGCGTGATCGACGGCGGGCGCATCAGCGGCAAACAGGCGAAAGACGTGCTGGTCGAGATGTTCGCGTCGGGCCAGAGCGCGGCGCACATCATCGAGGAACGCGGACTGTCGCAGGTCAGCGACACGGGCGAAATAGAACGCCTCATCGACGACGTGTTCGCCGCCAACCCGCAACAACTCGAGCAGTACCGCGCGGGCAAAGAAACCCTCTTCGGTTTCTTCGTCGGACAGGTGATGAAAGCCTCGAAGGGCAAGGCCAATCCGAAAGTCGCCAACGAGTTGCTGCGCGCAAAGCTACATAATGTGTGACGGGTGGCGTGTGACAGGTGACAGGTAAAAGCGGGTTTTATTCCGGCATCGGCCACGATTTATGGAGGTTATGTAAATGGAGTTGAAGGGGAAATCGGCAATCGTCACGGGGAGCACGAAAGGCATCGGGCGAGCCATCGCGGAGGCTCTGGCGCGCGAGGGGATGAACGTCTGCGTGAGCGGACGGAAGGCGGAAGAGGTCGAGGCGACGGTCGCCGAGTTGACCGACGCGGGCGGCGCGGGAAGCATGACCGGCGCGGTGTGCGACGTGCGCGATTACGAAGAGGTGCAGGCGCTCGTGGCGCACGCGGTTTCGGAGATGGGCGGGGTGGACGTGCTCGTCAACAACGCCGGAATCGGCATCTTCAAGCGCGTCGATGAAACGTCGCCGGAAGAGTTTCGCGCCGTGTTGGAAACCAATCTATTCGGCGTCTTCTATTGCTGCCGCGAAGCCATTCCGCAGATGAAAGAGCGCGGCGGCGGCTACATCATCAACATCTCGTCGCTCGCGGGCACGAACGCGCACCCGCAGATGTCCGCCTACAATGCGTCGAAGTTCGCGCTCAACGGATTCAGCGAAGCCTTGATGCAGGAGGTGCGACACGACGGCATCAAGGTCAGCTACATCATGCCCGGCTCGGTCAATACCTACTTCGGCGGCGACGAGCCGAACGACGCGAAAAGCTGGCAACTGCAATCCGAAGACATCGCGCAGGTCGTCCTCGACCTCTTGCGACACGACGAGCGCAGCCTGCCGAGCCGCGTCGAAATCAGACCGAGCCGTCCGCCGAAGAAGTGAAGGGAGACGGGTTAAAATGAAGTTCATCCTCCTGTTTTGTCATGCGTTGATAGATGCCGGGTCGGAGCGTGCGTGAGATGCGAGCCGTGTTGCAACGCGTGACGCGCGCATCGGTGAAAGTTGGGGGTGAGCGGGTCGGCGAGATCGGCGACGGCTTTGTCGTGCTGCTCGGCATCGCGCAAGATGATGCGGAGCAGGACGCGAAATATCTTCTGGAGAAAATCGTCGTGCTGCGCGTCTTCGACGATGCGGAGGGGCGGATGAATCTCGCGCTCAACGAGACGGGCGGGGCGTTGCTGGTCGTGTCGCAGTTTACGCTCTACGGCGACGCGCGGCGCGGGCGACGGCCTTCGTGGAGCGAAGCCGCGCCGCCGGAGTTGGCCGAGCCGCTCTACGATTTTTTCTTGCGGGAGGCGCGGCAGAGCGTCGGGCGCGTCGAAGCCGGAAGCTTCCGGCGGATGATGGAAGTCGAACTGGTCAACGACGGGCCGGTGACGATTCTGCTCGATAGCCGGAAGTTGTTCTAAATCGAAATCAAAACCTACGAAAGCGAAACATGAAGTTGAGAGTGAAGGACAGGATTGACAGGGTGAAAGCTTGCGCGGAGCGTGGGCGAAGGACGGCGCGCCGGGGAGTTCTCTTTTTGAGCCTGTTGCTCGCGGCGACGGTCATGGTGGTAGCGGCGGCGTGCGGCGATGGACGGTTGGCGTCGAAGGATTACGACGCCGGTGCGGAGGGCGCGAACGCCAACGTGAAGCGGGGCGTCAAGCCTGAGCCGGACAGGGAAGTGGCGGTGATTGAAACCGATCTGGGGGTGATGGTGGTCGAGCTTTACCCGAACATCGCGCCGCAGATGGTCGAGCGGTTCAAGAAGTTAGCCGGCGAGGGCTTTTACGACGGGACGACTTTTCATCGCGTCAACCCGGAGACGGGCGTGGTGCAGGGCGGCGATCCGAACTCGCGCGATGCCGACCCGTTGAACGATGGAATGGGAAGTTCGAGTTACGCAAACGTGCCCGCCGAATTCAGCGACATCCCGTTCGAGCGCGGCATCGTCGGCGCGGCGCGTGCGCAATCGGTCGATTCCGCGAACAGTCAGTTCTACATCACGCTCAAGCGCGTTGCGCAGTGGGATGAGGGCTACACCGTGTTCGGTCGCGTGATAAGCGGCATGAACGATGCCGACATCATCTCGAACGCGCCCGTGCGCGCGGGTACGTCGAACCCCAACCCGCCCGTCGTCATCAAGCGCGTCACGCTCCAACCGCGCGCGAACTTCGCTTCGTAAACAGCGCCGCGCGAAAAAAAGAGAGAGGCGGCACGCTATTGCAGCCACCTCTCCTTTGAACTTTTGCGCGCGTTTCAGATCGAGTCGTTTTCGGTTTTCGAGCGTGGGTCGAGTTCAAAGCGGTCGCGGTCGCGGCGCGCGATCTTGTCGATGAATTCGAGTTCTTCGTTGTCTTCGTAGTTGACGCCGATGGCGTGCGCGTTCTCTTCGACATCGGATTGATCGGGCGTCGGATTATCGCCCGCGACCGATTCTTCGCCGCTGTCGTTGACCGCTTCCCACGTCGCATCCGGGTCGCCGCCCGCATCGCTCGGCGACGCGGCGGTGTTATTGCGCAAGCGCTGCGCAAGCTGTTCGGGGTCTTTCGGCGCGCGGGCGATCTCCTCTTCCATGAACTTTTCGATTTCCGGGTCGGGGATGAAATTCGGGTCGTTACTCAGGTAGTTAAACTCTTCGGGCGTTTTCTTCGGCATCTTATCCAATCCTTTTTCCGGACGACGCTGGTGTCAGACGACCGTCACCGCGCCGGTGTGTTTGGACGACGAAAATCCGCGCCCCGTCGCCGATCAAAAACTGAGATTTTTCATCGGATGTCTGAAACCCTCACAATATAACAAATGACGCGGCGGCGCAGCAAACGAAGCCTATAGCGAGTTGCAATAGAATGTCGCACCTGAAAGAGAGGCGCCGCCCGCCCGATAGCGCAAAGCCCCCGGCTCGCATTGAGCGTTCGCCGAACGCAAATGATTGCCGCGTGCCCCAGGCACGCCGTCCAGCGGGACGCTGGCGCTCCCAGGATTTACCCGATTGCAAAGCACGATAAAGTAAAAAGGTCGGAGGCGAAGTCAGCGATGAAAGAACGCCCGGCGCAGCCGCGTGTCGATTGCGGAATTGGCACGATAGCTCGCTTGACGTTATCAACCGACCTCCTTAAACTGATCCTTACTTTTTCAGCAGACAACCGACAGCTTTTTACGTCCGCATGAATGGCGTTTCCGCGTCGTCGGAGCAGCAAGGGCGGGCAAACGTCCCCACTTTTCAGAACAAAAACTATGTCACACAATCTCTTCAATTCGCTGCAAACTTTCAAAACCGCCGGGGGCGGCGAGGGGAAATTTTACTCGCTGCCGCAGTTGGAAAAAGAGGGCATCGGCCCCGTCTCGCGACTTCCGGTGAGCATCCGCGTGGTGCTCGAATCGGTGCTCCGGAACATCGACGGCAAGCGCGTCGAAGAGGACGACGTGCGCGCGCTCGCCAACTGGCAACCGACGGGCGAGCGGACGGAGGAAATTCCGTTTATCGTCGCGCGCGTGCTGTTGCAGGATTTTACGGGCGTGCCGTTGCTGGTCGATTTGGCGGCGATGCGTTCGGAGGTCGAACGGCTCGGCAAAGACCCGCAGATAGTCGAACCGCTGGTGCCGGTCGATCTCGTCATCGACCATTCGGTGCAGGTCGATTTCTGGAGCAGCGCTGATGCGTTTCAACTCAACATGGAAACCGAGTTCAAGCGCAACCGTTCGCGCTACCAGTTTTTGAAATGGGGGACGCAAGCCTTCCAGAGCTTTCGCGTCGTGCCGCCGGGCATCGGCATCGTGCATCAGGTCAATCTCGAATATCTCGCGCCGGGCGTGATCGAGCGCGACGGCGTTTATTTGCCCGACACGCTCGTCGGAACCGATTCGCACACGACGATGATTAACGGTCTGGGCATCGTCGGGTGGGGCGTCGGCGGCATCGAGGCGGAGGCGGGGATGCTCGGCCAACCCGTCTACTTTTTGACGCCGGACGTGGTCGGCGTGAATCTGACGGGCGCACTTGGCGAAGGCGTCACCGCAACCGATCTCGTGCTGCGCGTGACCGAGATGTTGCGGAAGGCGAAGGTGGTCGGCAAGTTCGTCGAGTTTCACGGTGGGGGCGCGGCCAGCCTGCCCGCGACCGACCGCGCGACCATCGCCAATATGGCTCCCGAATACGGCGCGACGATGGGCTTCTTTCCCGTCGATGAAAAGACGTGCGAGTATCTGCTGGCGACCGGGCGCACCCCGGAACACGTTGAGACGTTTCGCAATTACTATCAAGCGCAAGGGATGTTCGGGGTGCCCGCCGCCGGCGAGTGCGTCTACAGCACGGTGATCGACCTCGACCTCGCGGACATCAAGCCGAGCGTCGCCGGGCCGAAGCGACCGCAGGACAGAATCGAACTCGGCGACCTCAAAGAGAAGTTTGAAGAGTTGCTGCAAAAACCCGTCGGCGAAAGCGGCTACAACAGGCCGCTAGAGGAACTCGGCAAGCGTTATCACGCGAAGATCGGCGTCAGCGGCGCGGCGCGGC
Organism: Pyrinomonadaceae bacterium; assembly: GCA_041746175.1. GTDB lineage: Bacteria > Acidobacteriota > Blastocatellia > Pyrinomonadales > Pyrinomonadaceae > JBGTHJ01. The sequence goes on along the minus strand of JBGTHJ010000157.1, from coordinate 14,183 downwards.
GGCAGTTGCCCATCGTGGGCGGCGGCGCGCAGGAGCAGGAGACGCAGCCCAACGGCGCGGGCAATCAGAGCGAGAAGAATACGAGCAAGTGGACCGAGACCGAGATGATGAACAACCGTCCGACGCCCGACCGTCTCGTCGAGATTCCGGAGGAAGAATTTCCGGCGGGGACGGTCGAACTCGGTCACGGCGACGTGCTCATCGCGGCGATCACTTCGTGCACCAACACGTCGAATCCGAGCGTGATGCTGGCCGCCGGGCTGGTCGCCAAGAAAGCGGTCGAGCGCGGGATGACGGTGCGCCCGTCGGTCAAGATGTCGCTCGCGCCCGGCTCGCGCGTCGTCACGGAATATCTTGAGCAGGCGGGGCTGCAACAGTATCTCAACCAACTCGGCTTCAACCTCGACGGATACGGCTGTACGACGTGCATCGGCAACAGCGGCCCGCTCGACCCGCGCATCGAAGAGGTCATCACGAAAAACGATCTGGTCGCGGCGAGCGTGCTTTCCGGCAATCGCAACTTCGAGGCGCGCGTCCATCAAAACATCCGCGCCAACTTTTTGATGAGTCCGCCGCTCGTCGTCGCCTTCGCGCTCGCCGGGCGCATCAACATCGACCTCACCAACGAACCGCTCGGCAAATCGCAGGACGGCGAAGACGTTTATCTGCGCGACCTGTGGCCGACGCTCGACGAAATCAACGAAGGGATGCGCGCCGCCACCGACCCCGATACGTACCGCAATCTCTACCGGGAGTTTGCCGAGCAGAACCCGTTGTGGAACGAAATTCCGAGCGTCGCGGGCGAGGTTTACCGGTGGGAATCGCAATCGACCTACATTCAAGAGCCGCCCTATTTCGAGAAGTTCGGGATGGAGCCGGGCGTCTTCTGCGACATCCACAAGGCGCGCCCGCTCGCCATCTTCGGCGACTCGGTGACGACCGATCACATCAGCCCCGCCGGAGCGATCAAGCCCACCTCGCCCGCCGGTCAGTATCTGCAACTACGCGGCGTCGAAGTCGAAGACTTCAACTCGTATGGCTCGCGGCGCGGCAACCATCAGGTGATGGTGCGCGGCACGTTTGCCAACGTGCGTATCAAAAATCAGATGGTTCCCGGCACCGAGGGCGGCGTGACGGTTCTGCATCCGGTCGGCGAACGGATGAGCATCTACGATGCATCGATCAAATATCAGGCGGCGGACATTCCGCTCGTCGTCATTGCGGGACAGGAATACGGCACGGGCAGTTCGCGCGATTGGGCGGCGAAGGGCACGCGTCTGCTCGGCGTCAAGGCGGTCATCGCCGAAAGCTTCGAGCGCATCCACCGCAGCAACCTTGTCGGGATGGGAGTGCTACCGTGCCAGTTCAAGGAAGGTACGAACGCGCAGACGCTCAAACTCGACGGGGATGAAGTGTTCGACCTGATCGGACTCGAAGGCGGCGACATCAAACCGCGACAGGACGTGACGCTCGTCATCCGACGAGAAAACGGCGAGACCGAAGAAGTGCCGCTCACGCTCCGCATCGACACGCCCATCGAGATTGATTATTACCGGCACGGCGGCATCCTGCCCTACGTGCTCCGGCAGTTGATCGCGCAGGCGTCGTAGGCGCGGAAGGCGAAAGTCGGAAAGCCGTCGGCCAGGACAAAAGAAGCCACCCGGCAACCAACGCCTTCCGCACGCTTGCCTTCTCTCTTTTCACAGGGATGATGCGCGCAACACTATCGACCGCGCTGGGCGTGCTGACGCTTCTGTTCGTGGCCTACGATGTGTACGCCACGATTCTCGACGCGCGGGCGCGTGCCGGGCCGATCAGTGAGACGCTCAATCGTGGCGTGTGGGGCGTCGCGCGGCGATTGGCCTTCCGGCTCATGCGTGCGCGCCGCCATCACGTGCTCAATCTCATCGGGCCGCTGCTCATGCCCGCGCTCATCGTCGTTTATTTGATTCTGCTGGTCTGCGGCTTCGCGTTGATTTACTTCCCGCACATGCCCACCGACTTCAACGTCACGGAAGGGATGCCGGTCTCAAAATGGCTCGACTCGCTCTATTTTAGCGGCGTCACGCTAACCACCGCCGGGTACGGCGACATCACGCCACGCGCGACCGCGATGCGCATGGTCGCCGTCATCGAAGCCTGTGCCGGGTTCGCGCTCATCTCGCTATCAGTCACTTACCTGATTACGGTCTATCGTGCGCTGGAGCGCAAGCGCGCCGTCGCGCTCTCGTTTTATCATCAAGCGGAAGAAGGCGCGGACGTTGGCGGCTTCATCGTTCATCACCACGTCGATGGATGTTTCTACGGGTTGGAGAGCGCGCTCCGCACCGCGACACACGACATACAGGAACTCCTCGAATCGCACGTCGAGCATCCCATCATCCACTACTTCCACACCGTCGAAGTTTACAAGAGCCTCCCCCGCGTGCTCTTCCTGACGTTGGAGTCTTCCGCCGTTATCCAGTCGTGCCTCGATGCTGAAAGCTACCCGCAAACGTGCCGACACCCGACCGTGCGCACGCTCGGCGTGAGCGCGCGTCACGTTCTTCGCGAGTTGGTTTCGTCGCTCGGCATCAAGCCCCGCAAGCGAAATAATCATACCGACGGCTTTGAAGAATCGCGTCGTTGGGAGAAGCGATTCAAGGCGACGCTGCGCCGCCTGCGCGACGCCGGGATCGCGACCAACCCGGACGAGCGTGCGGGCTGGGAAGAGTATCGCGCGCACCGCGACGAGTGGGAATCATCGCTCTACCGCTTCGCGCGCCACCTCGGCTACGATTGGGATGAAGTGACCGGCGACCGCGACCTCGAATACGCCGCCGATGAAGCGCTGGAAATGCCGAACACGGAAACCAGAGGCTAGAGGCCGGTGCTTCTAAGGTAGGAAAGAGGTGCGACCGTTCGAGCCGATGCGCATGTTGGTGAGCCAGTCGAGCCAGCGCCAGCGGAGTGCGCGCGGGGCGAGATGTTCGGTGATGATGGGGGCGCGGAGCACGCGACCATCGCCCGCATCGAGCAATGCGTCGCCCGTGAAGCGCAGGTAAAAATAGCTCGCGTCGATGACGCGGCGTTGTTCGACCCGGAGAGACGCTTTGCCTCGTACGACGTTTCGCGGCAACGTGCCGGGTTCTTCCGCGTCAAAACGTACGCGACGCGGGTAGCGCAGTCCGAAGTGATGCCGCCGGAAGCTGTCGGCTGAGAATCGTGCCGGATATGATGTCAGCGCGTCGTTTTCGATGATGAAGAGGCGAGTCGTAACGGGCGCGTCGTCTGAGGTTTCGCGGTAGCGATAGAAGACGGCGGTGGTCGCATCCGTGAAGTGCGCGCGACCCCATTGCCACTCGTCCACCGTCGCGGGCATCCAACGGCGGTCAAAGTTGTGATCGTGATAACCCGTGCCTTTGAAAGTCTGCGCATGAGACCGGCGACCGCGACCGTCGTTGACATCGATGCTGCCCGCCACGCGACAACGCGGCGCGACCATGTTCCACTCGTGCCGCGACTCGTTCCCGTCAGCACCCCGTTCATCTCGCGCCGAAAAATCGCCGTCGGTCAGCGTCCATTCCAGTTGAGCGTGGAGCCGTCGCCCGCCGCGCAGAGGTTCGTCGATGGTGATCAGATAGCGCGCCCCGCGTGCGGTCTGACCCGTCGCCGCGTCGAGTCGAAAACCGCTTTGTCCGATGCGACACTGCGGGCGTTCGGTGCTCGCCGCGAAATCGTCGCGCGAGCGTTCGTTGACGGCTCGGAATCGCGGGCGTCCGTCGCGGTACAGGCAGACCGCGACGGCGGGAAACTCCGCCGGGCGCGGCGGGCGCGAGCCTTCGCGCAAAGACGTGTTGACCGCTGCGTTGTAGCGCGGCGAGAAGATGAAATCGGCGAGAAAGATCACGACCAGCACATCGCGCCCATCGTCGCTGACGGCATCGAAGTACCACCATTCGTATGAACCCGCCGCGTCGTTCGTGTCGGGATGCCAAACGTCGTCGGCGACGCTTGAGCGGAAGTGGAAGTTACCGGCGGAGAACATCTCCCACGCTTCGGCGGATGTTTGCATGAAAAAAGATTACAGGAAATCAACATGGATAGACAGGATCAACACGTTAATAAAACAGAGATGGGAAAGAGGTCAGGCACACGCATAGCCTGAGCGATTAGCGTTCTCTTCGTCGCCCGTCGCCGGCTCTGTCAACCCCGTCTGTCGATGTTGAATATCTCGTTTTGAGTGGTTTGGACATTTCAACGGGGCGGGTGCTAAAGTGTTTGGAAGAATCCAAACATGTACGCGCAACTCGTAACCATAACCATTTCAAAATCCGAGACAGCAGAGGAGTAGCATCTTATGTCATCCGTCCAACCAGTTACGTCTGAGACGCCTCGCCGCTATCAACTTTTCATCGACGGCAAATGGGTTGACGCCGAGTCGGGCAAGACTTTCGAGACGCCCAACCCGGCCACCGGCGCGACGCTCGCCGAAATCGCCGAGGGCGACAAGGCCGACATCGACAAGGCCGTCGCCGCCGCGCGCCGCGCCTACGAAGGCAAGTGGTCGAAGATGAGCGCGCGTGATCGCGGGCGTCTGATGTACAAACTGTCGCAACTCATCGAAGAGAATTCAAAGGAACTCGCCGCGCTCGAAACCGCCGACAACGGCAAGCCGATACGCGAGTCGGCCTATGTCGATCTGCCGCAGGTCGTCGAAAATTTCGAGTACTTTGCGGGCTTCGCCACCAAGATCGAGGGCGAGACGATCCCCGTCCCCGGCCAGATGTTCAACTACACGCTGCGCGAACCGCTCGGCGTCTGCGGGCAGATCATCCCGTGGAACTTCCCGCTGCTGATGGCGGCGTGGAAACTCGCGCCCGCGCTCGCCGCCGGAAACACCGTCGTCTTGAAGCCTGCCGAACAGACGCCGGTCAACGCGATGGAACTCGGTCGTCTGATTCAGGAAGCGGGCTTTCCCGACGGCGTCGTCAACATCGTTCCCGGCTACGGCGAGACAGCGGGCGCGGCGCTCGCGTCGCATCCCGGCATCGACAAAGTCGCCTTCACCGGCTCGACCGAAGTCGGCAAACTCATCGCCCACGCCGCCGCCGACAACTTGACCAAAGTCTCGCTCGAACTCGGCGGCAAAGCTCCCAACATCGTCTTCGCCGACGCCGACCTTGAACAGGCCGTCAACGGCGCGATGATGGGCATCTTCTTCAATCAGGGGCAGGTGTGCTGCGCGGGTTCGCGGATCTTTCTCGCCGAAGAGATCAAGGACGAGTTCCTCGAACGCTTCAGCGAGAAGGCGGGGAGGGTCGTCGTCGGCAATCCGATGGAGACGACCACGCACATGGGGCCGCAAGTCTCTGCCGAACAACTCGACCGCGTCAAAAGCTACGTCGACATCGCGCGCACCGAAGGCGCGACCGTGCTCACCGGCGGCGAGTCGCCGACGCTCGAAGGCGATTTCCAGAACGGTTACTTCTTCCAGCCGACCATCTTCAGCGAAGTGAAGAACGATATGCGCGTCGCGCAGGAAGAGATTTTCGGTCCCGTCACCTCCGTCATCACATTCACCAACGAAGATGATCTAATCAAACAGGCCAACGCAACCATCTACGGGCTGTCGGCGGGAATCTGGACGCGCGACATCGTTCGCGCGCACCGCTTCGCCAGAGCGATTCACGCCGGAACGGTCTGGATCAACACCTTCAACATGTTCAATGCGGCGTCGCCCTTCGGCGGCTTCAAGCAGTCGGGCTATGGCCGCGAGATGGGCAAGCACGCGCTCGAACTCTACACGCAGGTCAAGAGCGTGTGGGTTGACCTGTCGGGCAAGCCGATTGGCTGGTACGGGAAATAAAACCGGCCACAAACAAACCGGAGCCGGTGGAAATGGGACGGAGAAGGGGCTGCGAGCCTCGCTCCGTCCCTTTTTCTTGTCCGCTAGGCGGCGGTCTTGGCGTAGTTGTCCAGATACGTCGCGGTCGCAGTTTTGCCTTCTTCCATGAGGGCGAGTTTTTGCGCGTCGGTGAGATGAAAGTCGGTCGTCCTGATGCCGAGGTTGTTGATGAAGACGGAACGCGCCACGTCGTCGGGCTGGCTCATCAAGAGGTCGCTCTGGATGTTGACGAGGGCTTCGTAAACTTCGCCGATAAACTGGTGGAGGTTATGAATCGGGTGCACGGGTGGCGCGCCCATGTTGTCGAGATGAAAACCGAGGGTTTCGGGGTTGGTGATTTCTTCTTCGGGGTCGCCCGTCGGACGTGTCAGATATTTCTGATAGTCGAAGATCGTCAGCGGATAATTATTGAGCACGCCGCCGTCGCAGTAGACGTTGTCTTCGTAGGTGCGCGAGGCGAAGAAGAGCGGAATCGACATCGAGATGCGCACCGCGTCGGCGACCGCCATTTCCGGCGTGCGTTCGGCAGAGAAGGTGATCGAGCGTTGCGTCGATAAATCGGTGCCCATCACGTAGAGGGCTTTGAAGGCGGGCCGTCCGACGAGGGCGGAGAAGGTGGCGCGGGCGTCGCCCGTTTTGCGCTCGATTTGCTGCTCGATAAAGTGGAGAAAGTAGTCGCCCTTGAACCAGCCGTAATGCGTGACGATGCGTTCGATGCCGGTCAGCCCGCTGTCCTCGAATTCCGTGAAGTCCATGCTGAGCATCAACTGCTTGATCTCCGCCGCCGTGTAGCCGAGGCTGAGCATGGTCGCGGTAATCGCCCCGGCTGACGCGCCGCCAACGCGCTCGACCTGTGGGGTAATGCCTTCGAGTTCGAGGATTTCCAGCGCGCCCGCGTAGGCGATGCCCTTGACGCCGCCGCCTTCAAATATCAGATTCCTGAACGGGTATGAATGTGTCATAAATCTGACCGCTCCTCCGTCGAGATTAGAAAGCGAACGGTCGCGCCGCGAATGACGAGGCCGCGCGCGGTTGTTCGCGGGCTAAGCTGTTGGAGTAGTTCTGCGAACCCGAAGGGCGCATGTTATCATGACGACGCTCTCCCGCAACAAGGCTACTCGAAGAAGGAGAAGCAATGCGTTCAAGCCGGAAGCTAATTTTATTATCCGTCATCATCGTGACGGTGTTTCTCTCGGCGGCTTGTCCAAGTCGCACAAATATCGGAAAGATCAACTCGGACCCGGCGCGCTATCGCGACAAGGAAGTCGCGGTCGCCGGGACAGTCTCGGACAGTTACGGGGTGCTCGGCACGGGCGCCTACGAATTGGACGACGGCACGGGAAAAATCTGGGTGGTGACGCGTAGTGGCGGCGTGCCTTCGCGGGGTTCGCGCGTCGGCGCGAAGGGGCGCGTCTACACCGGCTTCAGCATCGCCGGACGCAGTTTCGGCACGGTCATCGAAGAGTCTGACCGCCGCACGCGATGAAAGAGTTAGCGCATTGATCCACCGGCTCATGGAATCAACCAATAAACGAGCCGGTGCATCAATCGAAGCTTAGATGAATATTTTTACAGCGACGCTCGACGATCAGTACGCGCGGCTCCACGGGCGTTCGTGCGATCTGATGCGGGTTGTCGCGGTGGATAAACTTTACTGGCAGCCGCGCCGCAGCGCGAACGGAGTGCCGGTCTATTCGTGCGGCGAGCATCTGCTGCGCAGCGCGGCGGCGGTCGAGCAGACGTTTGGCGGAATTACTGTGAATCTGTGGGACGACCCGTTCGAGTGGACGCTGCCCGAAGCTTTAGCGACGCCGCAGAGCGTGCTCGAATATCTGGACGAGGCCGAAGCGACCCGGCGACGCGGCTTCGCGCTCATCAAGAGTGATGCCGATTTGACGAAAGAGATTGCCGTGCCGTCGGGCGAGATGCGCCCGCTCGTCGCGCTCCTGGCCGACACCCTCGTCCGCGCCGCGCATTTTCAAGGGATGGCATTTGCGACGTTTCGACTCTTTTCCGATGGGCGTCTGCCGCGTCTCTGACGGGGGCCGCGCTCTCACACGCGCGGTCGAACATTTGCGACGCGCGGCGCGTAATGCCTCGAAACAAAGCGACCCGTGCCCGGCTTCCATCGCACGGCGTTCAAATTCGATGAGAGGTGCTTATCCATGTATTGCCCGCAATGCGGTCAGCAGCAGGTTTCCGGCGACGCGCGTTTTTGTTCGCGGTGCGGATTTCAACTGAGCGCGGTCACCGGACTGCTCGCGACCGGCGGAGTCCTTTCGACCGCGTCGATGCCGAACGAACTGCGCATCGCCTCGCCGCGTCGCAAGGGCGCGCTGGCGGGCGGCAAATTGGTGCTTCTGAGCGTCTTTCTGATTCCGATGCTCGCGCTCCTGCAAGGATTCCTCTCCATCAATCTCGACCTTCCGTTGCTCGGCGTCGCGTTGCTATTGGGCGGCATCCTGCGCTTGCTCTACGCGCTCATTTTTCAAGAGGGCGTAGCGCGACAGCCCGCGTTGTCCGCGTCGTCCGCGTACGCCGTCCCTGCCGTCTCGCAACAGCGGATGGGCGCGGGCGCGGTTCGCGGGTCAGAGTTGCCGCCGCACAGTAGCATCCCTGTGCCGACCTTCATGCCCCCGCGCAACACCGGCGAACTCACCCCGCCAAGCATCACCGAAAACACGACGCGTCTGCTCGACGAACAAACAAGACAGAAGTAAAAAGCTACATGACCAAGACCCGCGAGACGACGCTCGCCGGACGACTGCGCGGACGCATCGAGCGCGAGGGCGCGATAAGTTTTCGCGACTGGATGCACGCGGCTTTGTACGACGAGCAAGACGGCTATTACTCCGCGCGGCGCCTCGAGCGTTGGGGGCGCGCGGGCGACTACCGAACGAGTGCGGAGCGCAGCCCTCTGTTCGCCGCGACCTTCGCGCGCTACTTCGCCGCGTTGTACGAAGCGTTGGGCGCGCCGCGCCGTTTGACGATTGTTGAGGCGGGGGCGGGCGCGGGGGATTTCGCGCGCGGTGTGCTCGGAACACTGCGCGATGATTTTCCGCGCGTGTTCGATGCCGCGCGGTACGTGGTTGATGAAAGAGGCGCGGATGCGAGTGCGCGCGTGCGTGAATCGCTGGCGGCATTCGCGGGCCGCGTCGAGTTTTGCGCGCTGCGCGAAATAGAGTCCCCGCTCGACGCCGGGATCGTTTTTTCAAATGAATTGCTCGACGCCTTCGCGGTTCATCGCGTCGTCGGGCGGGGCGGGGAACTCCGCGAGTTTTACGTCGGGACGGATGAACGGGGCGAGTTCGTGTGGGTCGAGCGCGAACTGTCGTCAACGCATCTGGCCGCCTACTTCGCGCGGTGCGGCGTCGAACTCGCCGAAGGACAAATCGCCGAAGTGAACCTCGCCGCCGAAGAATGGACGGCGTGCGCCGCTCGCACGCTGGCGCGCGGCTACGTCGTGACGGTTGATTACGGCGCGGAGGCTGAAGAGTTGTACGGCGCGCCGCAACGCTTCGCGGGGACGCTGCGCGCGTTTCGCGGCCACACGTTGACCGCCGACGTGCTGGCGCATCCGGGTGAACAAGACATCACCGCAACGGTTGACTGGTCGGCGGTGCGCGCGGCGGGCGAGCGCGCCGGGTTGGAGACGGTCTTGTTGATGCGGCAGGACGAATTTTTGCTGCGCGCCGGTGCGGTCGAACAGTTAGAACGGATGACGGCGCGGGCGGTGTGTGAAGCCGAAGCTTTGAGCCTGCGCGTCGGAGCGCGCGAGATGATTCTGCCCGGCGGGATGAGCGGAAGCTTTCAAACGCTCGTCCAACATAAAATCTGAGTTTGCGGTATCGCTCGACGGACGACGACAACGCGGCGCGATGGCGCGATGTGGTTTGATAGTTGGAGACGCACGGCTTATCCTTGATCGATGAAGAGATACTTTCGAGAGGTTGGGCACGTCGCGCTGATTGTGATGGGCATCGCTTCGGCGGGGTTCGGTCTGAAGGGCTTTCTGTTGTCGAGCCGGTTTATCGACGGCGGCGTCACGGGTGTCTCGATGTTGCTTTCGGACGTGCTCTCGCTGCCGCTCTCGATTTTGATTCTGGTCATCAACCTGCCGTTCATCGCGCTCGGCTACCGGCAAATCGGCAAGTGGTTCGCGGTCAGGAGCGCGCTCGCCATCGCGGGTTTAGCGATCTGTCTCGCGGTCGTCAAATACCCGGACGTGACGCCCGACAAACTCTTGACCGCCGTCTTCGGAGGCTTTTTCATCGGCGCGGGAATCGGTCTGGCGATTCGCGGCGGGGCGGTGCTGGACGGGACCGAAATCGCCGCGCTGCTCATCAGCAAGAGCAGCGGCATGTTGAAGACCGGCGACGTGATTCTCGCGCTCAATGTTTTTATCTTTCTTGCGGCGGCCTATCTGCTCGGCGTCGAATCGGCGCTCTATTCGATGCTGACCTACTTCGCCGCGTCAAAGACGGTTGATTTTTTGATTCACGGGATCGAAGAATACACCGCCCTCACGATCATCTCCGACAAGAGCGAAGAAATTCGACAGGCGATCATCCGCGTGCTCGGTCGCGGCGTGACGGTTTACAAGGGCAAGCGCGGTTGGACGGATGCGGAGCAGGATATTCTGTTCTGCGTCGTGACGCGTCTGGAGATTAGAAAGGTCAAGCGACTTGCCAGAGAGATCGACCCGGCGGTGTTTATCGTCGTCTACCCGTTGGCCGATGTTGACGGCGGCGTCATCAAGAAGGGCGCGCTCCACTAACGTCGCGCGCGAGGTGTACGGTCGAGAGCCGCCTGAAATTATCGAAGCCTGCTCGCATGAGGGAAACCCAAATGAGAAAAACTTTTGTGCTGGCGTGCGCGCTCGTGTTCGGCGTCGCATTGCTGCCCGTCGCGAACGTCGGCAACGCGCAGACCACCCCATTTTTGACCGACGAAGAGATCCGCACGTTGTCGAACGAGATTTCGGGCGACCGCGCGTTCGAGCACATTCGCTGGCTGACCCACTGGCATCGCGATAGCGGGATGGAGGGTTATTTCAAAGCCGCGGATTACGTGATGGGCGCGGCGAAAGAAGCGGGGCTGGAAGATGTGCGCTTCGTCGAGCAGCCGCTCGAAGGGCCAAACTACACCGCGCGCTCCGCCGAACTGTGGATGGTCGAACCGTTCGAGTTGAAACTGGCCGACATCGGCGACCACGCGGTTTATCTCGCAGACGGCAGCCACGATGCCGACTTGACGGCGGAACTCGTGTGGGTCGGCGACGCCTCGGAAGAGGCTCTGCGAGGCGTCAACGTGAGGGGCAAGATCGTCTTGACGAACGGCAACGCGGGTGCGGCGGCGCAGAATGCGGTATGGTCGCGGGGCGCGGTCGGTGTCGTCACGTTCACCACGTCCGAGGGCAAAAGCGCGTTGGATTATCCGGATCAAATCGCGTGGACGCGGATCCCGGTCGAGCCGCCCCCCGGAAGACAAGGCACATTCGCCTTCGTGCTGCCGCCGCGCAAAGGCGACACGCTCCGGCGCGTGCTCGCCACCGAAGAGATGCAGGATTTTTTCGCGACCGGCAAGATGACGAAGGGCGGGCGGGTGCGTCTGCGTGCGAAGGTCGATACCGAGATCGGCAAGTCGCCGGGGCGCACCGGCTTTGTCGAAGGCTGGATACGCGGCGGCGCGGCGCGGCGCGACCAACAGATCGTGCTGACCGCGCACTTGCAGGAGGAACAAGGCTCGGCCAACGACGACGGCAGCGGTTGCGCGAATCTGCTCGAACTGGCGCGCACCTTCACCAAGTTGATTCGCGAGGGGAAGATCAAACGCCCCGCGCGCGATTTGCGCTTCTGGTGGACGGACGAAATCTATTCTGAATATCGATACTTCCGCGACCACCCCGACGAGCCAAAAAAGATTCTCGTCAACGTCCATCAGGATATGACGGGCGCGAATCAGGCGCGCTCAAGCCGCGTCCAGCATCTGATCTTCGCCCCGCACTCGCGCACCTCGTATCTCGACGCCGTGTTCGAGAGCATCGGGACGTTTATGATTCACACCAACAACGGTTATCTGGCCGCGAGCCGTCAGGGCGGTTTGCCGCGCCCGCACACGCGTCCGCTCTACTCGACGCGCGGCACGCGGCAGGGCTACAACGCGCGCTTCGTGCCGTACTTCGATTCGTCCGACCACATGGTTTTCGTCGAGGGCGCGATCGGCATCCCGGCGGTCGCGCTGATTAATTGGGACGACGAGTTTATTCATTCCTCCGACGACGACCTCGACGAAATCGACCAGACCCAACTGCGTCGCAACGCCTTCCTCATCGGCGCGATGGCCTTCTTTCTGGCGGGCGCGGACGAGGGTGACGTGCCGCTCATCGCGGGCGAAACCTACGCGCAGGGAAGCGCACGGCTCGCGCATGATTTGAAGACGGCGATGCGGCTGTTGAAAGAACCGACGGGGGCGCCCGCCGATGGTTGGAAACGCGCCCGCATCGTGATCGAGCAGGGTATCTTGCGCGAGGCTCGCGCGCTCGAATCGGCGCGTGTCTTCGCGGGGACGAACCCCGTCGCCGCGCGCACCATCGACGAACTGGCCGGGCGCGTGCGCGGTAAAACAGACGTGCTCATCGCCGACCTCGCCGCGTTCTATCGTCAACTCTACGGCGGCGCGCCGGAGACGGTCGCGTTGACCCCGGAAGAACAGTCTGCGGACAAAAAAATCCCGGTCAACGCCGCGACGCTCGAAACCTATTTTGCCAATCGCGCGAAGGTGTCTGTGCAGACCGGTCTGCACCAGTTGATGAGAGACGAGGTGTTCAACTTCATCGATGGCAGGCGGAGCTACTACGATATCTACAAGGCGGTCTATGCCGAGTCGCAGGCGGGCGGGACGTGGTATTACGGCACCGTCACGCTCGCCGATGTCGTCCGAGTACTCGACGCGGCGGTCAAAGCCGAAGCCGTCAAGTTGAAATAAAACGGGGCGTGACGGCAACGCGGCCCAACCGGTTGGGGCGCGGCTGAACGCGGATGAGCGCGGAGGCGAACGGGTGTGACCGCCCACGCCGCGAGCGGCTGGCAAAGCCGCTTCCACAAAAGGCGCGGGCGGAGCGGAACGATTGCTCCACTCCGCCCGCGCCACTTGTGTGGGTAGTTAAGCCTTCTGACCCGTGTCCTATTGTGGCGGCACGGTCAGGGCTTCGACGTTGACGATGAAGCGGAAGTAGCCTCTCGTCTGGACGCCGAGGTTGAACTCGACGACGGTGCTCGCACCGTTGGCGAGCGGCGTCGCCACCGCGATGACGCTTTCCGCCAGGCTGGAGTTGAGTCCGCCGCCGAGGGCTTGCGCGGGCGGCGCCTGGAGTGTCAACGCCTGCGACTGGACGGTCGTGGTGTCGGTCAGCGTGATGGTTTGGAGCGGCGAGTTGAGCGCGCGGAGATCGGCCTGCGCGCAGCCGCCGCAAAGGTTCGGGCTACCCAGAGTGGTCAAATCCACAATCCGGTAACGCAGCGCGACGACGGGAAGTCCCGTGTTGTTGGTGAACCGGCGCCTGATCTTGATCGTGCCGTTCGCGCCATTGGTGACGACAACTCCATCGCGCACGCGGTTGGGCGGCGACGTTGAAGACTGCATCGAGTCAATCAGCGTGGTGGGCATGTCCACGTTGTGCGTGATAGGCGCCGATGAAGTGGTGAAAGCGGTATTGGTCGGTCCGCGTTGGGGGCCGGGCGCGCCGAGGACGGACTGCACCCCGCTCAACATCGCGCCGGTCGTATCGACGAGGACGAAATCAGCCGTGTTGTTGCCGGTGTCCTGCGGATTACCAGCGCTCGCCCGGCGTACCCAACTGTGCTGCCCGGCGACGGTGATCCCGGTGGCGGGCGCAAGACCCGTGCCCTCTCGGTAGTCGGGGTTGGTGACCGAACTGTAGCCGACCGAATCGAGCCGGTTGGTCGTGAGCGGGTTGGCGGTTGAGAAAATGGCGATGCCAACGTCGTCGGGCAGGAAGCCGGTCGCGGCTGAGGCCGGGTTGACCCCGATGTTGCTCGATCCGCTCGCGGTAATGCCCGTGCCGGTCGGGTACGCCGTCAGACTATAGGTGTTGCCCGCCGGACTGGGCACAGTCGGCGCGGTCGTCATCAGCATGTAGCCGCGCGGCGGAAGTGCCAGCGGCCCCGTCGTCGAAAGCGTCTGCGACAGGAGGACGAAGGTCGTCTCGGCGGCGCCCTGCGCGCCACTGATGCGCCAGCCCGCGCCCCCCGGGAGCGTCGGGTCCGCGCCGGGG
>JBGTHJ010000156.1:0-10116 GCA_041746175.1 Pyrinomonadaceae bacterium | reverse complement strand
CGACGCCCACCGTCTGCCCGTCGCGCGCGTAAACAATCGCGTTCGACTTCGTATGCTTGCAGACCGTCCACGCAAAGAGCAACGAAGATGTTTCTTCCGGGGTCGGCGCGCGGTTCGTCACGACGCGGAGATCGGTGCGCGCCGTGCGGTGCGTGTCGCGGGTCTGGACGAGCATCCCGCCCGTGATGCGCTTGAAATCCAACCCCCCGGCTGGCCGCGCGTCGCGGGCGCGCAGGATGCGTAGATTTTTCTTCGCACGCAACACTTCGAGCGCGGCTTCGTCGTAGCCGGGCGCGATGACGACCTCTGTGAAAATCGCGGTCAGGGCGCGGGCTGCCGGTTCATCGACCGCGCGATTGAAAGCGACGATGCCGCCGAAGGCCGAGACGGGGTCGGTTGCCAGCGCGCGGCGATAAGCTTCCTCGACGCTTGCGCCCGTCGCGACGCCCGCCGGATTCATGTGCTTGATGATGGCGCAGGTCGTTTCGTCGAAGTCGCAGACGAGTTGCCATGCGGCATCGGCATCGACATAGTTGTTGAACGACATCTCCTTACCGGAAATCAGCGCGGCATGCGCGACGCCGCCGCCGACGCCGGTATCCGCGCCCGCATCGTAGAGCGCGGCGGACTGGTGCGGGTTCTCTCCGTAACGGAGGTCGGCGAGTTTATTCAGTCGCAGATTCAACGACTTTGACAACGCATTGGGCATCGTCGTTTCAGCAATCATCTCATCCGCCGCCGCCGCTGCCGACTGCGGAGAAGTTTCCGGTAGGTCGTGCGCGGCGAGATAGTTGAAGATGTGCGTGTCGTACTCGCAAGTGCGTTGGAAGGCTTTGCGCGCGAGAGTGCGGCGCGTGGTCGAGGTGAGTGCGCCGTTCGTGCCGGTCAGTTCTTCGAGCAAGTCCGCGTAGCTGCCCGGCGAGACGACGACCGCGACATCGCGGAAATTCTTCGCCGCCGAACGAATCATCGCGGGGCCGCCGATGTCGATTTGTTCGACGGCTCCGGCGAGCGTCGTAGCTTCGCGCGCGATGGTTTGCTCGAAGGGATAGAGATTGACGACGACCATGTCAATCGGCTCGATGCCGTGCGCGGCGAGCGCGGCAACGTGTCCCGCATCGTCGCGGACGGCGAGCAGTCCGCCATGCACGCGCGGGTGGAGGGTCTTGACGCGCCCGTCGAGCATTTCGGGAAACCCGGTTACGTCCGCCACGTCGCGAACTTCGATGCCCGCCTCGCGCAACGCCGTCGCCGTGCCGCCCGTGCTGATTAACTCGACGCCGAAATCGCGCAACCCGCGCGCGAAATCGACGAGCCCTGTTTTGTCTGACACGCTCAACAACGCGCGTCGAATGCGTCGGAGATTCTGCGGTTCTGGTTCGGTCATTTGATGGATATTATAGCGAGTTGCAATAGAATGTCGCACCTAAAAGAGAGGTGCCGCCCGCCGGGAGCGCGAGCCTCTGGCGCGCATTGAGCGTTCGCTGAACGCGAATCATTGAGCGTGCGTGGGGTACGCAGGCCAGCGGGACGCTGGCGCTCCCAGGTGCGTGGGGCACGCAGGCCATCGGGACGCTGGCGCTCCGGGCATTCACCCAATTGCAAAGCACGATAAATCGTCAATCGTGATTAGTAAATCGACAATCGAAAACAGACGAGCCGATGGATTGCGTCGCCGGGTTTTTCAGCCGATGACCGGTGACTTACCGTTCAAGATCATTCGATTTGCGCAGAAGGTAGCCTTCACGGAGCGGGCGGACGCGGAGTTCGCGGCGGGCGGGGGAAGCCACCCTGACTTCGACGCGGCGGTATGTTGGGTCGTCCGGCGAAGTCGTTTTGGCGGCGTAGTAGCCGAGCACATACTGGCTCTGAAGGTCTCCGGCGATGGCGTTGAATACGGGCGCGAGGTCGAGTTGCGCGCGGGGGTCGAGCGATGTTTGAGCGTCGCCGACCGTGAAAAACTGGCCGCCTGTTTTCTCCGCCAGTTCGCGGAAGCCCTTCGACGCGCGGCGCGGCGCGAGTCTGCCGTCGCGCGGTTGAAACAGCGGAAGGTGAATCACATAAAACGAAACGTCGCGGGCGTTGGCTTCCGCGATTACGTCGGCGGGGCGCGTCGTGCTCGCGTTGTCGAGTCCGTCGCTGATGAGCACGACGATGCGGCGTTCGGTGCGGTCGCGGCTCGTCTCAAAAGCGCGTGTCGCGGCGTGCGCGGCGTCGAATATCGCGGTGCGACGATTCGCGAGTATGGGAATGTCGAAGGCGGCACGCGCGCGGTCGGGGTCGGTCGTAAAAGGCGCGGCGATGACGGGCTGTTCGCGGAAATGAACGACGGCCACGCGCGAGCGTTGCCCGAAGCGCGCCAGCAGAGCGACGGCGGCTTCGCGTTGGCGCGCGATGATGTCGCGCGCGCTGCCTGACGCATCGAGCAGAAAAGCGAGCGCGACGTGATCGGCTCCGGCGGCGAAATGTGTGATTTCGGCAGCGCGTCCCGCATCTCTGACGGAGAAATCGTCGCGCATGAGATCAGAGACGCGCCGCCCGCGCCCGTCAGTGACGACGACGGTCACGGTTACGAGGTCTGTACTGATGCGGATAATCTCGTCGGGGCTGACGGGCGTGTCTTGTGCGTTGGAGGGGGGGGCGGAGCAGTACGCCGCGAGAATAAATAGCAGCAGCGAAAGGAGGACGGAGGAAGCGTCGGCACGCGGCGATGCCAAACGTCGAAGACATCGCGCGCGACCAAGTGTCATGCGGCTTTTGATTAAAACAGGAATCGCCCGAACAGCAGGATGCTCAGGATGACGGCGATGGTGATGATGATGATTTTGATGATGCTCACTGCCAAATCCTCTCGGTTGGAGGCGTCGCGAAACGAATACATCGAGGCTGCATTTTATCGGGGCGGGATTGACCGTGTCAAACGTTCGTCGTTCATTCGCCCTGCGCCACCCCGTTTGCTTTTGTAGTTCGTACGTTGCGCTTCGCGCTCGCGTTCCGACTTTCTCCGCCCGACGTTCGGCTGATTTCCGCGCGCGGTTATTTCATTCGCCCGAACGAAGAGTGTTATGATGTCGAAAATTTCATGCTGAGAAAGTTGTCGAAATCGGGAGCGCGTAACGCGAGCAGAAGCCGCCGGGCATGGCCCGCAGCGAAGTTTGTGCTGCTTCTGCTGGTCGCTCATGCCTTTCTCGTGAGCGGGACGCACTTTCACCGCCGGGTTGAACGCATGGGCGGGCGCGCTCTCTCAAACCCCGATTCGACCGCCGTCAGCCCCTCCACCATTGACGCGAAGACGGATGCGAGCGGACATCTACAATGTTTGCTGTGCCGCTTGCAGCGCGGGTTCTGCTCCGAACTCGACAGCCCGGAACGTATCCGGCTGACAGGTGCGGCAGAGTCCGCGCTCTGCATCACGCGCTCGCTGCTCCGTTTCTCCAACACCGCTTCGTTAGCTCCTTCCGGTCGCGCGCCGCCGCGCTCTCTCATCTGACGTTCAACAAAACTTACATGCGCCGCATTAGCCCGTAACACGGGTGAGGCGTCTCGCGTGCGGGGTTGCGATTGCAACCGCGCACGCATGGCGATTGTCCAAGCGGATAGACACGCATGTTCGAGTTACAAGTTGCGTCAGTTCAAAACTCAAACCACGACTCGCGTTGAGAGACGCGGAACAATTTTTCCAACGGTTTCTGTTTTGTCATAAAGGAGCTTTCGATGCGATATGAATCATGCTTGAAGGGCATTTTGGCGGCGGCGTTTTTCGTGTTCTTTCACTCGAACGGTTTCGCGCAGACCGCGAGCGGAACTCTGCGCGGGACGGTCACGCTGGCGAATGGAGGCACACCGCTCCATAACGCCATCGTGACCATCGTGCAGACGAGGCGTTCGGTCGAGACAAACGAAGACGGTAGTTTTGAATTCGAGCAAGTCGCGCCGGGCGCGTACACGTTGCTCGTTCACCTCGAAGGTTTTCCCGACGTGGCGCGTCCGGTGACGGTTGCGGTGGGCGCGACCGCGACGCTCGATATCCAACTCACGCTCGCGGGCTTGCGCGAGGAAGTGACGGTGACGGCCACAGGGAGCGAGCAGTCCGTCTTCGACTCGTTTCAATCGGTGACGACGCTCGACCCGACGCGCATCGCCGAAGAGAGCCAGACGGCCATCGGTGAAGTGCTCGACAAAGAACCCGGCATCGCCAAGCGAAGTTTCGGTCCCGGCACGTCGCGTCCCGTCGTGCGCGGCTTCGACGGCGACCGCGTGCTCATCACGCAGGACGGCACCTCGACGGGTTCGCTCGGCTCGCAGTCAGGCGATCACGGCGAACCCATCGACGTGCTGTCGCTCGAACGTCTCGAAGTCGTCAAAGGCCCCGCGACGTTGTTGTATGGAAGCAGCGCTGTCGGGGGCGTCGTCAACGCCGTGACCGGGCACGACGCCGCGCACGAAGGGTGGCGCGGCTACTTCACCGGCATCGCGGGGACGACCAACGCGCAGGGCGGCGTCAGCGCGGGCGTCGAACACGGTGTCGGCAAGTGGATGGTGTGGGGCAACGCGAGCGGGCAGCGCACCGGCGATTACGACACGCCCGCCGGTCGCATCGAAAACTCGAAGACGCGCTCGACGAGCGGTCTCGCGGGCTTCGGACGTTACGACGAACGCGCTTTCTTCAGTCTCACCTACAGCTACGATAATCGTCGCTACGGCATCCCGTTCGCATCGTTCTTCGAGAGCGGCGGCGCGGAGACAGGCTCGAACGTCGATGTCGCGGCAAGGCGTCACGATGTAAGGTTTAACGGCGGCTTCCGCGACCTCGGCGGTTTTGTCGAAGGCGTCCGGCTGACGCTCGATTTCAGCAACTACCGACACCGCGAACTTGAAGGCGCGGAAGTCGGCACGCGCTTCAAGAACGATGTCTTGACGTATCGCGGGGTCTTCGACCAGCGACGGACGAGGCGTCTGTCGGGAAGCTTCGGCGTCTCCGGCTTCCGGCGCGACTACGATTCCGTCGGCGCGGAAGCGCTCGCGCCGCCGACCATCCAGAACGCGGTCGCCGCTTTTGTTTTGCAGGAGATTGATTTCGAGCGCGTCCGGTTTCAACTCGGCGGTCGCGTCGAGCGCAACTCCTACGAACCCGCGAGGCTTCAGGCGCGTTCCTTTACGGGCTTTTCGGGCGCGGCGGGCGTCCGCTTTGGCCTGTGGCGCGACGGTGCGTTCGTCGTTAATTACACGCACGCTTACCGCGCGCCCGCGCTCGAAGAGTTGTACAACGACGGGCCGCATCTCGGAAACTTGACCTTTGAAATCGGCAACCCGAACCTCACGCGCGAGCGTCACGACGGCGTCGACTTTTCGCTCCGCCACACCTCGAAACGCTTTCGCGGCGAAGCGAATTTTTACTACTACAACATCAAAGACTTCGTTTTCCTAGCTCCGACCGGCAACATCACAGACGGTCTGATCGAAGCCCGTTATCTACAGTCCGGCAGCCGTTTCACCGGAACCGAACTGAGCTTTGAAATCGCCGCGCGCGAAAACCTCTGGCTCAATTTCGGCTTCGACACGGTAGACGCGCACCTCAAAGACACCGGGACGCCGCTGCCGCGTATCCCGCCCGCGCGCGCGCGGCTCGGACTCGACGCGCGTTACGGCGGCTTCAGCTTGCGTCCCGAAGCGATTCTCGCCAAAGACCAGAATCAGATTTTTTCCACCGAGACGCGCACCCCCGGCTACGCCCTCTTCAACCTGCTCGCCTCCTACACCATCGCCCGCCCGCACGCCGCGCACATCTTCGCCGTCAACGCTTTCAACCTCGGCGACCGCCTCTATCGCAACCACCTCTCTTTCATCAAAGACCTCGCTCCCGAAATCGGGCGCGGCGTGCGCGTCACCTACACCGTCAGATCATTCTGACCCGACTACGCCAAGCGAAGTTAGTGACGACGACCACAGCCAGCTGAGGCGGCGACGGGATCAATCGCATCCGTCGCCGTCTCTCCCGGCGTTCGACGTGAGACCCACGAGACGACAAACCAACTCGTCTCCGATAGCACCTTCTTCATCTTTCAACAAAAATCCGCGACTGTGTTTTAATGTAGCGACCGGCGAAAGAGCGTGAACGTCCGCGCCATCCGCCGTAGTGAGAGCCAAATCAACGGGAGTCGTCTGCCAACTTGTCGTCGCTCAAAATTCATCAACCCGGACACGCGCATTTCCGTCGTCGACTTGTTGGCTGGCTGCGCGTCGCGCTGCTTCTACCAACCGCGCTCGTCTTCGTGGCTGATGCGCAACAAATCGAAGCGCGCATCACTGTGGCGTCGCTTGCGCCGCCGCGTCTCAGCGTCGAAGGCGAGCGCAAAGGCAGCGCGACCACCTTGTGGTCATTCCGTAACACGCACGCGGGCGTGTCCGGACTCGGCGAGAGGATTGATAATCTCAAACTCGCCGACGAGAACGGCGCAGACATCTCCGTTCGCCAACTTGCCCCCGGTGAGTACGCCGCAACGCGACCCGCCGTGCGCTTCAGCTACGTGCTCAAACTCGATCCGCCGTCTGCTCCAAACGACACCGCGCACGTCTCCTGGCTCGCGGGCGAACAAGGCTTGTTGCTGCCCGGAGACATGTTGCCCGTCCCGATGACGAGCGCGCGTCTACGGTTCGCTTTGCCGTCAGACTGGAGCATCGCATCGGTTGAAACCAAAAACGCGCGCGGTCAGTTCGAGACGGCTGACGCCGAATCATCCGTGTTCTTCATCGCACGCGACCTGCGCGAGCGTCGCCTCCGCACCGGCTCGATGGAGTTGGTCTTCATCAACACGGGCGCGTGGGCGTTCACCGACCAGGATGCGGCGAACGCGGCAAGCGACATTCTCAAAGAACACGCGAAAATTCTGGGCGGCACTCCGCTCGCTCGCGCGCTGTTACTCCACGCGCCGTTCCCGCGTCCCGTCGCCGCACACAACTGGAGCGCGGCGACTCGCGGCGGCACAATCGTTTTGTTCTCAGGCCGGTCGCCATCAAAAGCCGCCGCGCTGGCACAACTGAGCGTCCCGCTGGCGCACGAAATTTTGCACCTGTGGATTCCGAACGGCCTCGCGCTCGACGGAGATTACGACTGGTTCTACGAGGGCTTTACGATGTATCAAGCCCTCCGCGTCCAGATGCGTCTGGGACAACTTTCGTTTCAGGACTATCTCGCGACGCTCGGTCGCGCCTTCGACAACTATCGCGCGGCGCAGACCGTGCCGGAACTCTCGCTCATCCAAGCCTCGCGCCGTCGTTGGAGCGGCGGTTCTGCTTTTGTCTATCACAAAGGAATGCTCGTCGCATTTCTCTACGACCTCCAGTTGCGACAACAAACCGGCGGCAAACAGTCGCTCGACGATGTGTACCGCGACCTCTTTCGCCGGTATCATGTCGCGCGCGGCAAGCCGGATGGCAACGCCGCCGTGACCGGCATCCTGGGCGACACGGGCGGGATGCAGCGCTTTACGAAACGTCACGTCGACGACGCCATGCCAATCGATCCGGCGTCTTCCATCGCGCCCTACGGACTCGATGTTGCGCCTGGAGGCTTCCGCACACGCATCGTCGTGGCCGCTTCGTTGAGCCGTTCGCAACGCGATTTATTGCGCAAACTAGGTTACACTGGCGTGCCAAATCGTCCCTCATAAAGGTCGCGCTGAAGCGTCAAAACAAATATATTGAAAACTGTTATCGAGAAAATGAGGCACACAAAGCTACTTTTACTGATCTTGCCTGCCCTTGTCGCGGTTGGGTGCAGCACGCTCGCGGGCAGAGAGGACATGGGCATCGTCATTGCGCGTCGCGCGCAAGTCCGCAGTTCGACAGCGGTCGTGGCTGCTGACTTAAAAGAGGTCGTGCGCGGCGATGTGCTCGATGTTCTGGACACAACCGAGACCGAGGGCGAACAGTGGCTGCGCGTCCGCACGCGCGATGCGGAAAACACCGAAGGCTGGATCGAAGCCCGCAATGTTATGCCGCAAGAGATGCTTGAGCGTTCGCGCCAACTCGCCAAAGAAGACGAAGGCACACCCGCGCAGGCGTCCGGCCAACTTCGCGCCAGCACCAACATTCGCCTCTCGCCCGATAGAAACGTCAACGATAATATCCTGATGAAACTCGAGAGCGGCGCCCGGTTCGACATCGTTTCGTGGAAACGCGTCCCCAAGTCTAAAACGACCGAGACATCCGAGAGAGATGATGCCCCGAAGGCCGGGGCGGCCCCACAGAGCGCGAGTCGAAGGCGCGGCGAAGTGGATGCTCCGAAAGTGCCCGAAGAAGCGTACGAACTCTGGTACAAAATGCGTCTGCCATCCTCGATCTCGCCCGCTCCCGCCGGTTGGGTTTACGGCAAACAAGTCGAGCTAACCGTGCCGAGCGATATCATCTTCTATCGTACGGGGCGCGAATTCGTCGCATGGCAAAGGTTGGACGACGACTCCAACGAGCGCACCCCGGTGTCAAAGACGAGCGATTTTTCGAGCGAAGCCCGGCCCGGCAGTTGGTTGATATTGGAGAAAAGCAGCGCCGCCGACACGGGCAACATCGAGACGCCCGACTTCGACCGCATCTTTGTTCTCGGCTACGACAAAGAACGGCAAGAGCATTACACCGCGCACCGTAGCCCCGATTTTGAGGGTTATCTGCCGCTCCGCGTCGAGGGGCGCGGCAACGATAAAACCTTCGTTGTGAGGGTCAAGGACGGCGACCAGATACGTGAACTTAAATATCGAGCTTACAAGAATGACAAAGGGCTTTTGAAGGTTGAAGCACTGAGCGAATTGCCAAAGGTTAGGAAACGAAGTTAGGTGTCGTCGGCACAGCCCCGTTGCGGTTTTTCACGCCCGCGAAGTTTTTTGAAGAATTGTGGCACGGGGTGTTGACAAACTGAAGATTATCCCTATAATGCCTCTTTGCCTGAAACACGGCGGTTGACATCATCAGAAATAATGAGCGCGTATGGCGAGCCGCTTCTCTTTCAAGAGTTGTTGACGAAAGAGAGCGGCTGTTTCATCCACGGTGGATGAAACGGGCGGCAGGCCGAACGAAGTTTGAACCCGCGCAGGTTTGAGCACTCTGAGCGAGGCAACCAGCATCTTGATTGATGCGTCGAATGCCTTCGCGAGCGAGTGTTGAAACTTGGGTGCTCGAAAGAGTCGAGCGGGTGTAGGCAATCTAAACAACGGGAAAAGCGTCCCAGCCCGACGCGCGCTTGACAAGAACGAACGACTGAGTTAGAGTCATCGTTTCCTTGAGACGAAGAAAAGTCGTCCGTGGAACAAGCAGATAAAGAAGTCGATCTTTGAAAACTAGATAGAGCGTGTCCTGTTAAAGACCTTTGAGAGCGAATGCGAGCGATAAAGCTCGCATTGTAAAACTCGAGAAGAGTCATTATTGGATACTTTTAACCAGTATCGATAATGTTCCAGAGATACAAATTCTAACGAGAGTTTGATCCTGGCTCAGAATCAACGCTGGCGGCGTGCCTCAGACATGCAAGTCGAACGCGAAAGTTCCCTTCGGGGAGCGAGTAGAGTGGCGCACGGGTGAGTAACACGTGGATAATTTGCCTTCGGGTGGGGAATAACAACCGGAAACGGTTGCTAATACCGCATAATGCAGCGGCATCTATGATGACAGTTGTTAAAGCGGGGGATCGCAAGACCTCGCGCCTGAAGAGAAGTCCGCGGCAGATTAGCTAGTTGGTAGGGTAACGGCCTACCAAGGCGACGATCTGTAGCCGGCCTGAGAGGGCGGTCGGCCACACTGACACTGACATACGGGTCAGACTCCTACGGGAGGCAGCAGTCGGGAATTTTGGGCAATGGGCGAAAGCCTGACCCAGCAACGCCGCGTGAAGGATGAAGTTTTTCGGAATGTAAACTTCACAAGAATGGGAAGAATAAGTGGGGGATAATACCCCCCATGATGACGGTACCATTTGTAAGCTCCGGCTAACTCCGTGCCAGCAGCCGCGGTAATACGGGGGGAGCAAGCGTTGTTCGGATTTACTGGGCGTAAAGGGCGCGTAGGCGGCGCAACAAGTCACTTGTGAAATCTCCGGGCTTAACTCGGAGCGGTCAAGTGATACTGTCG
>JBGTHJ010000155.1:0-12592 GCA_041746175.1 Pyrinomonadaceae bacterium | reverse complement strand
GCGCCCCGCGACACCCGGAGCGCCATCGACGGCGACCGGCACGACGCCCGCGCGCGTGCCTGCCGGAGCGGCGGATTCCGAAATCACGTTCGACGAACTGCTCGCGGTTGACACTTACTCCGTCTACGCGGAGGTGCGCGCGGTCGGTCAACTTGTGAGCGGGGGCCGCGTCACGGAACTGCTCGAACCGATGCGGCTGCTCGGTCAAACGCCGCCCGAATTGAACGCCTTCATCGATTTCATGAAAGCGCACGCCGACACGCTCGCCAACGCGCGCCTGTTGATTGCCGCCAACCCCGTCATCCCGACGCTGCCGAAGGGCGTCGTCGCGATTGAACTTCCGACGCCCGAGGCGGCGCGTCGTTTCGTGCCCGAACTACGCTCGTTCCTGCGCGCGGTCGTCCCCGTCAAGCCGGGTGTTGAAAGCGCGGAAGCATCGCCGAAGTCTTCCACGCGAACGAGAAAACGGCGCGGCGATGTCATGCGCGAGGCGCCGCGCAGCGCGCCCTCGTTTCACATCAAGCGCGCGGGGAGGCTGGTGATCGCCAGCGACACGCGGTTCGCCGTCCAGAGTTTGCGTCCCGAAGGCAGCGCCGCCTTGACGCAGCAGGAGCGTTTCCAAACCGCGCGCAATCATTTCCCCACCGACACGGTTTTCGTCTACGTCGATATCGACGCCATCGACCGCTTGTCGAGGGAAGAACGCGAACGCCGGATGAAAGAATACGAAGTGATGGAGAAGCGCAGCGCGGCAGTGGTGGAGAACACGAACGGAAGTTCCATCGAGTTGACGACGCCGCTGCCGCCGGTCAACATCAATGAGGAGATGACCGCCGCCGCTGCCGCCGTCGTGGATGAGAACCGCAACGAGCGCGTCGCGACCAACGACGCGAACGCCAACATCTCTGCGAGCGGCCAGTCGAACACCAACAACATCAACTCGACCGACACGGCGCCCGTCATAATCGGCGCCACAAACGTCGGCGGCGATGCGGAAACGACGCCCGCAGTAAATTCTCCGATCATGTTAGGCTCGATGATTTTCGGCAGCGTCTTCAACACTTCGATATTTCCCTCGGTGGCCGGCGCGGGTCTCACGCTCGACACCGACGCCGTGATCGTTCGCACGCTGCTCGTCAACAAGACAGAACCCAAACCGAGTCTGCTCCCGTTCCTCTCGATCATCAAACCCGGTGCGCCGCTCGCGCACGACGCGGCCAACATCGTCCCGGCGAACACCGAAATGCTCATCAACGTCTCGCTCGACTTGCCGCTCATCTACCAAACGCTCTATGAGACGGTGGTGAACTTCGAGATCGCGGGCAGTGGTGGCGGCGGAGAATCACAACCCGCCGCCGCCGCGCCGACTAAAACTCCAACCGCCGACACCGAACTAGCGACGATGGAGAAACTGCTCGGCTTCAGCATCAAGGACGACCTGGTGCCCGCGCTTGGCGATGAAGTCGCATTCGGGGTTCCGGGCGATTGGCTCGACGGGCGGTCGCCGCGCGAGAATAAGGAGCGCACGGAAGTTGCGCCGCCCGGCATCATGGCTCTGATTTCGCTGCGCGACAAAGAGAAGGTGAAATCGATCTTGCCGCGCGCGTTGGGGCTGATCGGGCTGGCGTCGCCGGGCGCAACGGCGATGGCTAAAGAGCAATACAAAGACGTGGAAATTCTGCGCGGCGGTGGGGTTCACCTCGCCTTCGTCGGTAATTTTCTCGTCCTCGCGCAAGACTTGCCGACGATTCAACGCGTGGTGGATGCCTACACAAGCGGCCAGACGCTCGCGGCAAGTCCCGAATATCGCCAATCGACCGATTGGCAACCGCGCCAGACGCTCGGACAAATTTACGTGTCGGGCGCGATGCTCAAGCGCGTGTTCGACCCGACGAATCGCTCGGGCGGGCGTCTCGACGACGAAACCAGAACCATTTTGGAGCGTTTCCTACGCGACCCCGAAGCGATTACCCACGCCGTCACGGGCGAAGGCGCGAACCATTTCCACGAGGCGCGTTTCCCGAAAAACCTCATCACGATGGCGATCGCATCCGCCGCCGCCGAGACCAAAAATGCGCCGCTGCGCAACAACGAGTACAGCGCGATGTACGCTCTGCGCAACATCGTTTCGGCGCAAGAGACTTACAAAGAGACCATAGGCAAGGGCAACTTCGGCACGCTCGAAGACCTTGTTGACGAAGACCTCTTGTCGAAATCCACGCTCAACCCGAACGGCTACTCAATCAAGTTCGCGGTCGTGGGCGACAAGTTTGAAGCGACCGCGACGCCCAACGATTACGGCAAGAGCGGCTTTCGCTCGTTCTACATCGACGCCTCCGGCGTGCTTCGCGGCGGCGACAAGGGCGGGCAGACAGCCGCCGCCTCGGACGAACCCGCCCAATATTAAACACCCGTGCCGGATACGGTACGTGTTGCGCGCGAGAGAGCGCGTGCGCGGAGTTGAAAATCTTCAACTCCGCGCACGCGCTCGGCGTGTGTCTGTGATGGTTGTTTCGTGCCCGGCGAAACCTTTGAGAACGTCTCGTCGGTTCCGCGATTCAATTTTTAGCGAAGCAGTTGGCGGAAGCCGGTCGGATCGATGTACTGGAAGAAGGGTGTGCCGGGCGGCAGTCGCTCCGGGTCTGTGAAGGTGATGTCGAACGCCCAGTTGCGAATCGGCGCGCCGTAGATCGCGCCGTTGGAGTTGTAGGGGCCGACCGCCTGCGTCGAACGGAAGAGCGGAATCAAAGAACCGACGAAGTTCCACCGGAGGTTCGACCAGTCTTCGAGAAAACGCGGATAGTTGTGGAGCCCGCCGCTCAAACGTCGCTCGTCGGTGCCCGCGCCGTTGCCCGCGCTCGGGTCGCCCGCCATCGCGGACATGTTGTTGCCCGCGATGATGCCCGTGCGAATCGAGGTGCTCTCGGTGACGACCGTCAGCAGGGCGTCAGCCGGTCGCCGCCCGCCGCTCTGCGGATAGAGCGCGCTCGAACTGTCGAACCACGTCTTCGAGAGCGGGGTGAAAGCATCGGCGACGACCGAGGCGGGAATCTGCGCGCCCGTGTAGCCGCCGTCGTTGAGGGTCGAAGCGCCGACGGGCTGGCTGGTGATGCCCGTAGTGTTGTAATTGCCCCAAAAGTAGACCATGTTTTCGGTGGCGACGGTGATGCCGCGAGTCGTCGTCAGATCAGTCCCCGGCCCATCAACTTGCAGCGTCTCGGCATTGAACAAGCGCACCGCACGACGAAAGTAACGACTCCGCAAATTCAACGGGTCGCCCGGATCGAGGTTCATCCACGACGCGACGTTTTGCGCGCGGGTGTAGATGTTGCCCGCCGAGAAGGTCGCCGGAGACGGCAACTCGGTTTGGTCGTTGGCGAGCACGCCGTCGCCGTTGACATCTTCGCCCGGATCGAGCGTCCCGTTCGGCCCGTAGATGTCCTCGTTGTCAACGATGCCGTTGGTCACATTAATGCCGCCCTGATTCCTGACCTTGTCGCCCCGGCGGTCGGAGATGTACAGGATGCAACCGTCGGGAGCGTTGATGTTGGCGCTGATGGCCGGCGTCCCCGCCAGCAAATTACCGTCAAAGGTTCCGGCGACCCACCGCGCCAGATTCCGCATGTTGATTTCGACGATGCTCGTGATGCCGCGCTCGTACACTTGATCGACCAGCAATCCCGTATTGATGGCTCCTTCCCGCACGTTGTAAAGATTGATTGGAACGATGCGGTTCATACAGGCGGGCGTCGCGGCGGGACATGGGAAGGCGTCGCGGATGGGGCCGCCCGTCGGCATGAACGGACTAGCCGCGGCGTGCGGGTCGTCGTCGAGCGAATTATCGACCACCGTGTAGTAGCCGTAAGTGGCATCGAGGGCGAAGGCCGCAGTGTTTATCTCGCCGTCGATGATCGCGCGGGTCGCATGGGGGTTGGTCGGGGTGAGCGAATCGGTCAGGTAAGTCAGATTCGTGCGGTTCGCCGCAATCCGGTCGCGGCTGCCCTGCGTGAACGCCGCCCACAGCGGTCTTTGCAAGTAGACGATGCCGTTCGGCTCGCCTTCGGTGATGCCCATGCTCAGAATCGCCTGCGTCACATCTATCGGCGCGCCGCCGCCGGGCGGCACAATCTCGATCAGGATGCGCCCGCGCAACCCCGCGCCCTGCGGGATGCTAACGCCGGAAGCCGCATAGCCCGCAACATTGTAGACGGGGCTTGATTGCGAGGTGCGTACGGTCATCGCGGTTTGGAAGCGCGGCGTCGGCGTCGGATTCGGACTCGCCGCCGGAGTCGGGTCGAGTTTCTGTCGCATCGGTTCCGTCACATCTGCCGCGACCACCGTGCCGTTATCGTTGACCCGCACCAGCGCGCCGTTGCTACCGAGTGGGCTCGGAACAAAAGCCGAGAGCGGCACTCCCCTATTCGCCGGGATGCCCGAACCATCGACGCCGACCGGGTTTTCGTCGTCGATAAGAATGCGTATCCCCGCCTTCGAGTGATAGCGCGACTGGCTGAGCACGGGGTTGGCGACATCCTCGCCGGGTACCCGCCGTTTGATGAGTTCGCGCGTCGCGCCGCCGCCGAGTTGGAGCGGCAGCAAGAGGGGTCGCGCGCCGGTCGTACGGGTCAGCAGTTGGCCGCCGAACTGGTTGTTCGCGCCCGTCGCCGCCGCCACCGAAGTCGCTTCCCAATTCGAGTTGGCGGTGCCGTTCGGATGCAGCGGAAAGATGCCGCGCCCGGCGGTTTGCTGTGCGACGGGGAGATTCGGTCCGCCCGTAACGCTGCCGAGCGTCAGTTGCACCTGAGTGTTGCCGACTCTGACTTTGACGTTCGGGGCGCGGGCGATGCCGTTGCGCAGAACGCTTGTCACCGCCTCATTCGCCGTCGTCACTCTGGAGAGAAACGTCGTGTCGCCGTTGAGATAGAGGTTGCCGTTGGCATGAACGCGCCCGTTGAAGTAAAAGGGCGGGCCGGGATGGAGTTCGATGTCCTCGTCGCTGAAGAGGCCGAACTGAAAGAGCGGTAC
Source organism: Pyrinomonadaceae bacterium (assembly GCA_041746175.1). Classification (GTDB taxonomy): domain Bacteria; phylum Acidobacteriota; class Blastocatellia; order Pyrinomonadales; family Pyrinomonadaceae; genus JBGTHJ01. Next base: position 7,567 of record JBGTHJ010000155.1, on the reverse strand, counting down.
GAGATAATTGTTGATGTTGCGCTGGAGAGTTACTTCCGTGTCGGTTCTGCTCAGCTTCGCGGTCGAGGTCAAGACGTAGGGGACGACGGTCGCGTTGAGCCCCGCGAACTGTCCCTGCGGGATAACGACGCTGCGTCTGTCTCCCTGCTGCACCAGGGTTTGCGTGAAGAAGAAACCCTCGTTGATGAGTTCGAGCGGATAGTTAGCTTCGATCCGGTCGAGTTCGGCGGGAGCCGGATTGGTCGTCCTGACAAAAAGCTCGCTGAACTCGTTGGTCATGCGCTCGATGCTGGCCTGCGCCGCGTAGAACGCACGCGTGCGCTGGAGGTCGCTCCCGGCGATGCCCCCCTCGGTTCCGACGATAGCCAGCACCGAAATCGAGATGACCGTAATCAATAGCAAAACCAGCACCGCCATCGCCAGCGCCGCGCCGCGCTCGTTTGGCCGGTCTGCGCCCCGCTCGCTTTGCATGGACAGATGACAATTTTTAATCATAGGGGAAAGCCCTCCGGCAAAGCCGCTTCTATCGATAGCGCCGCGCGGTCAGAGCGCCTGGCGGAATTGAAGATTTCTGACGCTGGTGCTCGTCGTCGCACTCGTGCTCTGCTTTGTGCCGTTGACGACATCGTGCGCCGTCTGGACGGTGACCGAGATTTCCACCTCTCTCACCGCGACCTGCTGCTGCGCCGTCGATAGTTGGGCGACGGGCTGCGCCGCGTTGTTCAGAAAGTAACGTATCTGGAGATTGGTCACGTTCTCGGCGATCACGCCGTCCGTGAACCCGCTGGCGACCCCGCTTCCGAACACGCGTCGGTTAAGCACGCGGTTCGCCCCGATGAAATACTGGATCATCTGTATGCGCATCAGCGAGGTCGGCACGGGCTGGTTGTTGGCTCCCCGCGCGACGAATCTGACCGAGCCGGTGTTGCCGGTCAGATTCAATCCGTACGTATCGCCGTTCGCAAAAATGAGATTGGGGTTCGCGCCGCCCACCCCGGCAAAACCCGTGATCGCGCCAAACGTCGATCCGTACTCTGAGGTGAGAAAGTAGATCGAGCCGATCTGGAAGTTGTTGTCGGTGAACTGCTGCGATGTGAGGACGAGGTTTGAGCCGGTCGCGTTGATGGCGGTGGCGGACAACGAGATGGGTGCGAAACCCGAATCAATCATCAGGATGGTCAGCCGGTCGGTTCCGGCGAGCACCGTCGTCGTCGGATTTGTTCCGGGAATGGCGGTCGCGGCGGCGACGTTGTTGTTGGAAGTGACGAGCGGAAGCGTGATGAAATTCGGGTCGGCGGGGTTGGTCACCGGCTGCGTCGTGATGTAGTTCTGGACGAAGCCGGACGGCAGACGGATGTTGTTGATGCCCCTTAACCCGTCGCCCGTCAAGACCAAATCGCGATTGATGAATTCCTGCGCGGTGCGGAGATTCTGCTGCGCGTCCGTCATCTCGTAAGTCGTGTTGCTGGCCTGCAAAATCGAAGCCGACTGCGAAAAAATCGCGCCCATCACCACCAACATGACGACCATCGCCACCATCAATTCAAGCAGCGAAAATCCCCCCTGCTTTTTTCTCTGCGCATTTGAATGCATCAAAACACCTCATCGTCGTTGGTCTCGCTCGGCGACGATTATTAGCGGAAATTGGTATCCGCATCGTTATTCAAATAGCTGACTCCGACCAGTTCCTGCATCGGCCCGGAGCCACCTTGCCCCTGATAACGCATCGTCACCTGTACCCGCTTTAGATTGGCGCTCAGCGAGGTGATGACGATCTGACGCGCCAACGACTTGCGGGCTAGTCCGACGTTGACATAATCGTCGCCGGTTCCATAGACGCTGTCGGGTCCGGCGTCAACCAGATCGTCGGTCGTACCGTAAATGTTGTCCGGTCCCGGATTCACCGAGACGGGCTGGAAGCCGGTGGCGAATCCGCCGAAGTTTTGCGGCGCGCCCTCGTTGTTGACACCACCGACGTTGGCGAGTTGTCCGAAGCTCAAACGCCGCGTGTTTCTCAAGGTCTCCATCTGTTCGAGCATCGAGGTCACGGTCATTTTCGTGCTGCTCATGTTGCGAAGCCGTTGGCTCGTGTTCAGCCCCCACCCGACCGCCGCCACGAGGCTGAGCAATCCGACCATCAGAATCAGCATCGCAATAGCCATCTCGATCAGCGTCGCCCCGTCTTCGGCGGCACAACTGACGCGACTGAGCGTGTGTCGGACGCGACGCCTAGTCGATATAGAGGTTGGCATTCCTGTTGTACCTCCAAAGCTTGACTCGCCCACCCGCCCCGATCACCGAAATCGCCATCGCCGTCTCGTCCGGGTACAAGCTGTGATAAAAAAAGAGCGCGCGACTGGCAAGTGCGCCGTTGGCGTCGAGCACCGTCCCATCGGGCTGGAAACTGAATTCGAGCTGATTGTTGACAAGAGCCGTCGCGACCGTGCCATCGCTAAGCGTCGCTGGCGCGCCCGGCGGACGACCCCAAACCATCTCGCTGTCTAACAAGCTGGGACCAGAAAAAGAGACCGTCTTGACGATCCGGTCGTTGGCCGGATTGTTCGCCAGCGGGTTGGCGGCTGTGCCCAATTCCTCGTTATCGATGATGACGACTTGCTTCGTGCGATGGTCGTAACGAAATCTGAACACTTGCCGCTGCGACATCGCCTGCTGCCGTGTGAAACGAATCAGCGCGGTCATCTCGCGCGTGATCCCTTTGAAACGCATGACGCGCTTGACCGTAATAATTTGCGGGATCGAGATGCCGGCCAAGATGCCGATCACGGCGAGAGCAATCACCAACTCGACAAGTGAAAAACCGCCCGAGAGATTTTGAGTGCGTCTCATGCTGTCATTAAAGTTCCATTCACGGTTCATCGGTTTTGGTAAATCCGGTTGGCAAATGACGCGAGGTTGGATGTGAAATCACAGGCTTAACTCCCGCGACAGCGAGAGAAGTCAAACACGCGGGCGAACCGTCTGGCGTTTGTCACCTATTGCCTACCAAAACGCGCTTGCGAGTGCTCAACGCGCAAGATAAAGAATAGTTCGGGGGAAAGTGTTTGTCAATAGCTTTTAATGTTCAACACTTGACCGGTCACCATTTTAACAAGTGTGGAGCGTAGCTGCTTGCTACCGCGCACCTCGCCGCCCCGCTCGAACAGGGCGGGACATTCAGGATTCCGCCCGCCCTGTCGTGGCCTTTTTCTTTTGTATCTTGGGTTTACGGTTCAGCGAAGCGCGACCGCGCCGCCGATGCCGAATGTTGAGACGAGTGCTTCCGCGAGTTTGATGAGGGGTTGCGGGTAGATGCCGATGAAGAGGACGCCGACGACGCAAACGACGAGCGCGGTCTGAAGCGCGGGCGAAAGCGCGAGCGGTTTGGTGTCGGCGAGACGGTCGCCGAGATACATCGCGCGGATAAAGCGGACGTAATAGTAGAAGGAAACCACGGTGTTGAGCGCCGCCCACGCGACGAGCCAGTAATACCAGTTTTTGGTTTCCGCGTCGCCGCGTTGGATGATTCCGCCGAAGAGAAACCACTTGCCGATGAAGCCGCCCGTCAGCGGCAAGCCGCCCAGACTGAGCATGAAAATCGCCATCATCAGAGCCATGCCCGGCGCTTTCTGTCCGAGTCCGGTCAGGTCGTCAACATTGTCGCCGATGATGCCTTTGCGGCGGAGGCTGATGATGACGCCGAACGCGCCGATGTTCATAAACGTGTAGACGACGAGGTAGACGACAAGTCCGATGTAGCCGTAGGCGTTTCCGGCGATGAGTCCGAGCAGGAGATAGCCAGCGTTGGAAATCGACGAATAGGCGAGCAGGCGTTTGGCGTTGATCTGCGTGACGGCGGCCCAGTTGCCGACGAGAATCGTGATCGCCGCGACCAGTCCGAGCAGCGGTGCCCAATCGACGCGCATCCCGCCCAACCCATCCAGAAAGATACGCGCGAAGAGAGCAAAACTCGCGGCTTTGGAACCCGTCGAGAGAAAAGCGGTGACGGAGGTCGGCGCACCCTCGTAAGCGTCCGGCGCCCACATGTGAAACGGCACGGCGGCGATCTTGAAGAACAGCCCGGCGGCGAGCGCGATTAGTCCGAGCAACAGCAACGGGCGTAGGCTGATGAATCCCGCATCCGCCGCGTTCGCGTTGGCGACGGCGAGGTTGACGCTTTGCGCGATATCGCCGAGGTTGGTCGAACCCGCCACGCCGTAGAGCAGCGACATACCGTAGAGCAAAATCCCCGACGAGAACGCGCCGAGCAGGAAGTATTTCATCCCGGCTTCGTTCGAGAGCAGCCTGCGCTTGGTATAAGAGACGAGGACGTAGAACGAGAGCGCCATCAATTCCAGAGCGATGTAGAGCACGATCAGGTCGTAGCCGCTGGCGAGAAACATCATCCCGATGGTGGCAAACAGCAAGAGCGCGTAGTACTCGCCGTGTTGCTCGTCTTCGACATCGAGGTAGCGCATCGAAATCGCGACGGTCAGCGCAGCCGCGAGCAGGAAAATAAACTTGAAGAGGACGGCGAAGGCGTCGATGCGAATCGTGCCGTAGAAACCTTCGAGCGCGGGCGCGGCGAAAGCTGTGCCGCCTTGAAACGGCGCGGCGAGGTACGGATAGCCCAAGACGACGAGCGAAACGGCGGCGAGCGCGAATCCGAACAGCGCGAAGTATCCCGTCAAATTACTCTTCCGGCGTGGCAGGACGACTTCCATCACGAGCGCGACGCACGCGCACGCCGTCAGAATCAATTCGGGGGCGATCAACTGGAGGTCGCGCACATCGAATAACTGGGTCGTGTTGGCTTGAAGAAGAAACATAAGCGAAGATGTCGGATGTTAGAGGTCAGATGTCAGGTGAAAGACAGACGCTTTGAATCCGGCGTCTGACATCCGACATCCGTCAGTTCATTTCTCAGCGCGTTCCGGCGTCGGCGGTCTCGTCCCCGAAGGAATCGGATAGTCGGGGCGGACGTGACGAACGACGGCGTTGACGGGTTGCTGGATGAAGTCGATGAACGGTTTCGGGTAAACGCCGATCCAGAGCGACAGGATAACGAGCGGCAGCATGTACGCCCACTCGCGCCCGGACATATCTTTGAGCGTCTCGTTCTTCGCGTTCTCGATGTTGCCGAAGAACATTCGTTGATAGAGCCAGAGCATGTAGCCCGCGTTCAGGATGATGCCGAGCGCCGCCCATCCGGCCCACCATGGGCTAGCCTCGAACGCGCCGCGCATCGCCAGAAATTCCGAGATAAAGACGCACAACAGCGGCAGCCCGATGGCCGTCATCGCCATCGCCAGAAACACCGCCGCGTAGCCGGGCATGACGTGCGACAGCCCGCCGAACTCCGCGACGTTGCGCGTGTGGCGTCGCTCGTAAATGATGCCGACGAGCAGGAACAGCGCGGCGGAATAGATGCCGTGATTGATCATGTGGAGCACCGCGCCGTTCAGCCCGTTCGGGTTGAGAGAGAACAGGCCGAGCATGACGATGCCCATCGATGAAACGGACGAATAAGCGACGAGCTTCTTCACGTCGCCGTCGCGTTTGACGACGAAGTACATCGCGGCCAGCGCGCCGTAAATGATGCCGATGATCGCCAGCACGACCATCACGTTGCGGACGCCGAAACTGCCGAAGTAGCTCTGATCGAAAGAGGCTTTCGGGAACATCGGGAGGTTGAAGCGGAAGAATCCGTACGTTCCGAGTTTGAGCAAGATGCCCGCGAGGATGACCGACCCGGCGGTCGGGGCTTCGACGTGCGCGTCGGGCAGCCACGTATGAAACGGCCACATCGGAACTTTGATCGCAAAGCCGAGCGCGAAGGCGAAGAACAGCAGAACCTGCAACGTCCCCATCGGCAGCGAGGGGCCGAGCGATTGCAGAAACATGATGTTGAAGGTGCCGGTGCCGCCCTGCTGCGCGAGCGCGAGGCTGTTGTTGAGCATCGCCAGCGCGTCGGGGTTACCCGCGACGGTCGCTTTGGTCGCGTCGCTGATCGCCCCGACGAGCGCGGCGTCCTGCGTCAAAAAGTACAGCTTGATGACGCCGAGCAGCAGCACGACCGACCCGACCAGCGTGTAGAGGAAAAATTTGATCGCCGCGTAGAGACGATTTTCGCCGCCCCAGACACCGATGAGAAAATACATCGGGACGAGCGACACCTCGAAGAACAGGTAGAACAGAAACAAGTCCATCGCGGAAAAGACGCCGACCACCGCCGCTTGCAGCAAAAGCAGCAGGACGTAATATTCCTTCTCTCGCTTCTCGATGTAGCGCCACGAAGACAGCGAGGCGATGACGCCGAGCAGCGTCGTCAGCATGATGAGCAGCACGGCAACGCCGTCAACGCCCATCTGGTAACGCGCGCCGATGACCGGAATCCACTGCGCGTCTTCGAGAAACTGCATCCCGCCCGTCGCGCGGTCGTAGCCGAGCAGCGCGAGCGAGACGAGAAAGACGACGCCGAACCACGCAGTGGCGAAACGCTTGACGCCTTCCGCCTGATGCTTCTTGAACAGCAGGAGGATGAGCGCCGCGCCCACCGCAGGCAACCACGTGATGATGGAGAGTAGAGGAAGATTGTTCACAGTGTTTCCCGCCTAGCGATTTTCTTGACGATGGACATTCGACCATCGACGATTAAAGACTGCTGCCGATTCGCCGGGATGTTCGACGCACGCCCCGCGCGCCTGAACTTCACAACCGGAGAGCGAACGCGCCGCGCACCGCCGCGATGATGTCCTGACCGAAAAAGAGAGCCACCGCGACGACCAGCCCGATAATCATCACGAGCGCGTAATTGGGGGTCAGACCGGTTTGTGCCGCGCGGAACAGCGGCGACATTAGACGCTTGATGAAGGCGGCCAGCGCGTTGACCAGACCATCGACGACGAGGCGGTCGGCGTTGCCCGTCAATACGCTCAGGCGTCGCGTGAGCCACGCCGAGCCGTTGACCGCGCCGTCGATGACCTTCGAGTCAGCCGCGTAGACGGCGCGTGCCGCGTCCATCGTTCGCCGCGTAAAGAGCAGTCCGTAGAGTTCGTCGATCCAGTATTTGTGGTAGCTCGCGCGGTAGAACGTGCCGAGCCGCGCGCCCCACGCCTCCGGCAGACGCGGATTCTTCACGTAGAAAAGATAACCCAGCAGAATCCCCAACCCCGCCGCGCCGAGCGAGATCAGGATGAACAACCACTCGGCCAGCGGACTATGAAAAGCCTCTTCCGCCGTGTGCGCGAGATTGAAACCCGTGTCGCCGTACGGCCCAACGTGCTTCGCGCCGCCGTGTTCGCCGCCCGCCGCCGTCGTCGTCGTACCCTCAGCCGCCACGACGAGCGATGCCGCTGTCGAGGTCGAGGTCGAAGCGATCAATTCATCGCCTTCGGTCGTCGGCTTTCGATTTTGCGTCGTCGCGTGTTCGCCGCCCGTCGCGTGGGCTTCGCCGTAGCCGCGCGTTTCGGCGTTCCAGATGACGGGTGACAGCCAGTTGACGATGTTGACGCGACCACCCGCGTGCGCGCCGCCCGTGAAGGCGGGACTGATGCCAACCAGCCCACCG
>JBGTHJ010000154.1:0-1974 GCA_041746175.1 Pyrinomonadaceae bacterium | reverse complement strand
CCCGCGCTGATGAACAGATTCGCGGCGTCATCGGCGCGGAGAAGATGTCGCAACTCGCCGCGCTGCTGCGCGAGCGTTGGAGCGGCGAGGGTGGCGAGGGCGGCGCGCCCGGCTCGACGGCATCGGGCAAGCCGAACTCCGTCCCGACCGACACCCGCATCGTCGTCAACGCGCCCGCGTACCGGATGGACGTTTTCCGCGAAGGCCAACTCGTCAAGTCGTACAAAATCGGGATCGGCTACCCGGAGTTTCCGCTGCCGACCGGACTGCGCAAAGCGAGCACGATAATCTTCAACCCGACGTGGACGCCGCCCGACGAGCCATGGGTCGAAGGCTCGAACAAGGTCAAGGCCGGTCAGAAGGTCGAGGCCGGAAGCAAGTTGAATCCGCTCGGTCTGATTAAAATACCCATCGGTTTGCCGTCGCTGATTCACGGCGGCAAGTCGCCCGCGCGGCTCGGCACGTTCGCCTCGCACGGCTGCGTCGGTCTGACCAACACGCAGGTGCAGGACTTCGCACGTCTGCTCGCCGAAGTCGGCGGCGCGGAACTATCGCAGGCGGATGTCGATAAGTACGCGAAGACGCGCACCGAGACCGTCAACGTCAAACTCGACAACACCGTCCCCGTCGAACTGCGTTACGAAACCATCGTCGTCGAAGACGGCAAGCTCCGGATCTATCGCGACGTTTACGACCGGGGCACCAACACCGAAGAAAACCTCCGCACCGTGCTCGAAGCCAACGGCGTCTCGTTCGACCAACTGACCGAAACCGAACGCGCGCAGACGCTCGACGCGCTCGATCAGATGGCGCGCAACGCCTCCGGCCAGCCCGCCGGAGAAGCGACTGTTTCAAACACCAACGCCAATACTAACGACAACGACAACAAGAACGCCGCGAAAAACGACAACACCGATGGACGCGTGACGCGCACCATCAAAGGCCGGAAAGAAATCGTCATCACCATCGCCGCGCTCGCGGGCCAGGGCTACCCCGGCGCGGTCGGCATCGACGGCGCGGCGGAGAAGAAAACCGCGACGGCCTCGAACGCGAAAGCGAAAAAAAGATGATGCGGTGTGATTAGAAGGACGCGACGAGACGCACGCGCGCGTCAGTCGTCGAACTCGCCGTGGCGAATCGCTGCGGCGAGTTTTTCTATGTCGTCGGAGAGAGAGCGGTCGCGCGTCAGCCGGAGGGCGTGGGTGCGGACGACTTCGTAAGCGCGACGGATGCCCGCGCCCGGGTTGAGCGGGGCGCGGTATTCGAGACCTTCAGCGGCGGCGAGCAGTTCGATGGCGACGACGTACTCGATGTTTTCGACGATGGTGCGCAGTTTGGTCGCCGCCGTCATGCCCATCGAAACGTGGTCTTCCTTGCCGCCGTCGGTCGGAAGGTTGTCGGTGCTCGCGGGATGCGCGAGGACTTTGCATTCGTTGAGTAGCGCGACGGCGGCAATCTGCGTCACCATGAAGCCCGACGCGACGCCCGCGTGCGAAGTGAGAAAGGCGGGCAGACCTTCGTTGAGGTCGGGATTGACGAGACGTTCGGTGCGTCGCTCCGAGATGTTGCCGAGGTGGACGAGCGCGATGGCCGCGTAGTCGAAGGCGAGCGCGAGCGGCGCGCCGTGAAAGTTTCCGCCGGAGATCAGTTCATCCGTGCCGGCGAAGACGAGCGGATTGTCGGTCGCGCTGCCCGTCTCGATTTCCGTCGCTTCGCGCGCATGACGGAGCGCGTCGCGCGTCGCGCCGTGCACCTGCGGCATACAGCGTAGCGAATAGGCATCCTGCACGCGCGGGTCGTTCTCCGCGTGCGATACGCGAATCTCGCTGTCGCGCAAAAGCTCGCGGAGATGCGCGGCGACTTCCGTCTGACCGCGATGCGGGCGCGCGGCGTGAACCCGTTCGTCAAACGCGACGGGCGTGCCGCGCAGGGCTTCGAGCGTCATCGCGCCCGCCACGTCCGCCACGCGCACGA
>JBGTHJ010000153.1:0-7281 GCA_041746175.1 Pyrinomonadaceae bacterium | reverse complement strand
CGCGCACCCCGCCGCGCACGCCGCCACCGGCGCGGTGCATCACCACGCGCCGCCGACCAATTTCATACGCAAATATATCTTCAGCATCGACCACAAAGTAATCGGCATCCAGTATCTTCTGCTGGCAATGTTCTCGGTCATTATCGGGATGTTGATGTCGGTGCTGATGCGTATGAACCTGACGTGGCCGACGACGAACTGGCCGATTCTCGCCACGCTGTTCCCCGAAGGCGCGCCGAACGGCATCATGACGCCGGAGTTCTATCTTTCGCTCGTCACGATGCACGGCACGATCATGGTCTTCTTCGTCTTGACGACCGCGCCGCAGGGTGGTTTTGGAAACTACTTTCTCCCGATTCAAGTCGGCGCGGACGACATGGCCTTTCCTTACCTCAACATGATGTCGTTCTGGGTGACGTTCGCCGGACTCGTCGTCATCGTCGCCGCCATTTTCGCCTCCGGGAACACGGTCGTCGGGCCGACCGGCGGGTGGACGGCCTACCCGACGCTGAGCGCAATCGGCGGTAATCTGAACGTCCCCGGCATGGGACTCGGCATGGATTTGTGGATCATCAGCATCGCGCTGTTTTGCGTGGCGTCGCTGCTAGGCGCGCTCAATTTCATCACCACGATGCTCAACATGCGGACGCGCGGGCTGTCGTTGATGCGTTTGCCGCTGACGTGCTGGTCGTGGTTTACGACCGCGATTCTCGCGCTGCTCGCGTTTCCGGTGTTGCTCGCGGCGGGCGTCCTGCTCTTTCTCGACCGCAACGCCGGGACGAGTTTCTTCATCCCCGGCGGTCTGAGCGACGGCACGCAGTTGCTCAACCATAACGGCGTGCCGTATCAGGGCGGCTCGCCGATAATGTGGCAGCATCTCTTCTGGTTCTTCGGACACCCGGAAGTGTACATCGCGATTCTGCCCGGGATGGGTGCGACCTCGCACATCCTTTCGACGTTTGCGCGCAAGCCCGTCTTCGGCTACCGGGCGATGGTCTTCGCGATGTTTGCTATCGGGCTGCTCGGCTTTTTCGTGTGGGGGCACCACATGTTCATGAGCGGCATGAGTCCGTACACGGGCATGGCGTTCTCGGTGCTGACGCTCTCGATCGGCGTCCCGTCGGCCATCAAAACTTTCAACTGGCTCGGCACGTTGTGGGGTGCGCGGATCCGTTTTCAGACGCCGATGTTGTTCGCCATCGGGTTTGTGTCGCTGTTCGTCGCGGGGGGCGTCACGGGGCTGGTGCTCGGTCAAACCTCGCTCGACTTCTCGATGCACGACACCTATTTCGTGCTCGGACACTTCCATCTCGTGATGGGGGTCGCCGCCATCTTTGGCATGTTCGCCGGAACCTATTTCTGGTTCCCGAAAATGTTCGGACGGATGATGAACGAGACGCTCGGCAAGATTCACTTCTGGCCGACCTTTATCGGCGTCTATCTGATTTTCATCCCGATGCACATCATGGGCATCGTCGGGATGCCGCGACGTTATGCGTCGTTCGGCGAGTACGAGTTTCTGCACACGCTACAGCCGCTCGTGCTGCTCGTCACCGTGGCGGCCATCGTGACGGTCGCGGCGCAGGGGCTGTTCTTCTTCAATTTCTTCTGGAGCCTCTTCAAAGGCAAGAAGGCGGGCGATAACCCGTGGGAGGCGACGACGCTCGAATGGGCGACCACTTCGCCGCCACCGCACGATAATTTTGGCGGGCGCGTCCCCGTCGTCTATCGCGGTGCGTATGAGTTTTCCGTCCCCGGCGCGCCCGAAGACTACATCATGCAACATACGCCCGACACCGATGTTGCGAACGAGAGCGTCGTTTCGGGCGGAGCGACTCATCAAGGAAACGGCGACGGGCACAATGGTCACAAACACTAGAGAGCCGGTTACGACCCGACCGAAAAATGGCGTCGGCTTCGACGGCGTGACGATCCGTGGCAAAGGCTCGCGCGGTTCGCGCGGCGGCGGTGGCGGCAACAATCCCGGCGACGATTTCGGCGGCGGCAGTCACCGTCACGACGCCGGTTCGGGTTGGGCTGACGAGCGTTACCGCATCGGCATCTGGGTCGGGCTGGCCTCGATCGTGATGATGTTCACCGCGCTCTCAAGCGCGTACATCGTCCGTTCCGGCTTGCCCGCGTCGATTGATTGGAGTCTGACGAAATTGCCTTCGCTCGTCTGGCTCAGCACCGCGATCATCATCGCGAGCAGTTTCGTCGTACAGTCTGCGCGGCGGCGTCTGCACGCCGATGACGCGCCCGCGAGCCGTCGTCTGTTGTTTGTTTCGCTCGCGCTCGGACTGGGCTTTCTCGCGTCGCAATTGGGCGCGTGGGCACAGTTGGCGGGGCAGGGGGTCTATCTCGCGTCGAACCCGCACAGTTCGTTCTTCTACGTCCTGACCGCGCTGCACGGGCTGCACGTTGCGGGCGGCATTTTCGGGCTGTGCTATCTGCTGTTTCGCTTGTGGGGGCGGCAGACGGGCGACGAGCGGCAGACCGGCTCGCGGCGGCGACGACGCATTACCGACGCGGTGGCGATTTACTGGCACTTCATGGACGGACTGTGGATTTATCTCGTCCTGCTTCTCTTCATCTGGAGGTGACGATTTGAGCACCGAAGCGCGTGCAGATCAGTTGAGCGTTGCGGCCAGCGATTGGGGCGGCGGCGCGTTCCCCTATCGCGTCGGTCACCGGAAACTCGGGATGTGGCTGTTCATCGTCTCGGACGCGATGACCTTCTCGGCGATGCTCATCGGCTACAGTTACGCCCGCGCGTCGAGCGCAAACTGGCCGACGCCGTTCCCGTTTTATCCGAGCATCGTCTTCTCGACCGTGATGACGCTGTGCTTGCTCGCTTCGAGTTTCACGATGGTAATGGCGGTCGGGGCGTCGGCGCGGCAGGACAAGAAAGCGGCGCGACGCTGGATCGGCGGCACGATACTCGGCGGGTTGTCCTTCCTCGTCCTTCACATCATCGAATGGAAGCACCTAATCGACGAAGGCTTGCGCCCGTTTTCGCTGCCGAGCGAGTGGGCACAGCACTGGCCGGGAGCGTCACCGCTGTTCGGCGCGTCGTTCTTCGCAATTACGGGCTTGCACATGTTCCACGTCTTGACGGGGATGTTGTATCTGGCCGTCATCGCGGTCAGGATCAAGCGCGTGCGCCACGAAGACGTGGAAATCAGCGGACTCTACTGGCACTTCGTCGATCTCGTCTGGATGTTCGTCTTCCCGCTGATTTACCTGATGTCGGTTGACATGACGAAGTAGGCGCGTCGAAGATCAGCGACGGACGGCAAGTTTCAACGAAGAGGCGTCAAATTATGGATAAGCAACAGTCAGGACACGAGATTTCGAGCGTCATCTCGAACGCCATGCGACCCGCGACCGGACAGCGGGTTGAGGCGCGCCGGACGGATGAGAGCAACGGCGGCGAAGCCTCCGCGTCGTCGCGCGTGGCCGAGCCGAACCCGCGTCTCGAAAAACTCAAAAGCCTGCTGAACGGCGAGATGCTGTTGATCGTCTTGTCGATCTTGCTGGCTTTGGGATTCTTCGCGCTCGCAGCCTCGAACGTCACCAACGCCGGAAGCTTTTTCACGATTGATAGTCTGTTTCTGACGCTCGTGTGCGTGACGTTGGGGGGCATCTTCCTCGCCATCCCCGCACTCACGCTCAAAGAAAAAGGGATGCTCAAGAATCCCTTCGCCGACCGTGCCGACGCCGCGCCCGCCATCATCGAAGAGAACATCCATTTTGAAGGCAGCACCAAGATGTTTCTTTCGGTGCTCGGCGGACTGCTCGTGCTGACCGTTGTCGAAGTCTTGCTCGCATATTTTGAAGTCCCGCTGGTCATCATGCTGACGGTTTTGATCGGGCTGTCGCTCATCAAAGCCGCGCTGATCATGGCCTATTTCATGCACCTGCGTTTCGAGCGGATGAGTTTGGTGCTAACGCTCGTGCCGATTCTGGTCATCTGCATCTGCCTGCTCTTTATCTTGTTCCCCGACAGCTTGCGGGCGGGCCGTCTGCGCACGAATCAAACAGCGACGACGACGACGACGACGACAGAGCATCCCGCATCGACCGAACACTAGAATGAAAGCTCTACGCACGAACGGCCTTTTCTATGTCACGCTTGCGGTGATTGCCGTCATCCTCGCGCTGTGCCCGGCGGAGGAGGCAGCGGCGCAATGCGCGATGTGCCGGTCAGCGGTGTCAAACGCCGGCGCGAAGGCGATGAACCTCGCGATTCTTGTCTTGCTCATTCCACCCGTCGCGATGTTCTGCTCGGTCTTCGCTGTCGCATACCGTTTCCGCAAAGCCCGTGAAGACGACGGGCTGACAAATCCCACGCGGCGTTCCGGCCAACCTTGAGTGGCCGGATGTTGGAGACGGCGACCCCGGCTTCTTCCACTTTCTCGGTTAACGGTAGCCACCCCCTTCGCTGTACAATTCTGCTGACGACTCCAATCAAAATTCAAAATAACGGCGTGTGAACCAATGCCCGAAAACAACGATCAAGCCCTCGACGTAGCGAAGCAGAGCATACGCGGGCGCGCGTGCCCGAACTGCGGTGGCAAAATCATCCCCTCCGACCGTGCCATCTATGAAAGCAAGACCGACCCGTCGTCGGTGTTCCCCGTCTGGCAGTGCGAGCGTTGCGGCTACGAGCAGATGAGCGAGAAGCCGTCACCGCCGCCCAAGCCCGCCGCGCACGCCCCCAAAAAAGGCTGACGCCTGAGCGAGGTTGCGCGGTGTTTTTGTAAACGATGAGGACACAGCGATGACGGACGAATTGATGCTGCGCATCCTGCGCCGGTTCGACGAATGGAAACGCGAGACGCTCGACCTCCACGAACTTTTCGAGGTCGGCGACAGCAACGACCCCGACGCGCGCACGTCTGTTTTTTACGCCGTCGAACATCTCGTTGAGGAAGGACTGCTCGAAGAACGCGGCAACGATTTTTATGCGCTCACCGGAGCGGGCGCGGTCGTCGCACGCGAAAGCGGCAAAGTTTGAAAGGATAAGCGTGCAGGTACTCAGAAGTTTATGAATAATTCCGTGCTGCCGCACTTGAATGCGGCGCTCAATGCCATCAGCGCAATTTTTCTCGTCGCCGGTTTTTACTTCATCATCCGCCGCCGCATCACTGCGCATCTTTCGTGCATGATTGCGGCCTTCTCGGTTTCGACGCTGTTTCTCATCTCGTATCTGATTTATCACTACAACTATGGCTCGGTGCGTTTCACCGGACAAGGTTGGGTGCGCCCCGTCTATTTCGTCCTCCTGATCACGCACATAATTCTCGCCGCCGTCATCCTGCCGCTGATTTATTTGACCCTCAGCCGCGCGTTGCGCGGTGATTTCGGGCGGCACAGACGTGTCGCGCGCTGGACTTTTCCGCTGTGGCTGTACGTTTCGGTGACGGGCGTGATCGTTTACCTGATGCTGTATCGCCTCTATCCCGCGACCTAGCAAAACTCGGGAGATGGTTTGACGATAAGATGCCGCGCGATATCCCGCACACTTCCAAATCTTCCGAAAACGCGACCGGCGACGGGCGACGGCGTTCGCCGTGGCCGCTCGCCATCATCGCCGCGCTCTTTATCATCATGCCGTTTCTGGCGTGGTACGGGACGTGGTTCGGACGCGCGCTGAACGACGAAGAGATCGAGAATTATCTCAAAGAGGAAGCCCGTCCGCGCCACTCGCAGCACGCGCTCTCGCAAATCGCCGAACGCATCGAACGAGACGACACGAGCGTTCGCCGCTGGTATCCGCAAATCGCCGCGCTCGCCGCGAGTCCGGTGACGGATGTGCGGATGACCGCCGCGTGGATGATGGGCAGCGACAATACGGCGGAAGAGTTTCGCCCCGTGCTCGCGCGGCTGCTCGAAGACCGTGAACCGATTGTGCGCCGCAACGCCGCGCTCGCGCTCGTGCGATTCGGAGACGCGCGTGGTCGCACAGAGTTGCGCGCGATGCTCAATCCGTTCGTCGTCACGTCGCCGTTTGCGGGGCGGGCGTTGACCGTCCTGAGCGAGGGGAGCGCGGTCAATCGCGAGTCGTTGCTGGCGCGTCTCAACGGCAACGACGGGCAGATGCACGAGGTGCGCTCGCCTCTGCCGGGAAAGATCACGAGCGTGTTTGCGCAGGAAGGCTCGGAGGTTCGTTTGGGCGGCGAACTGTTCGTGCTCGCGCCGGATGAGGACATCGTGTGGGAGTCGCTGCGTGCGCTTTATCTGGTTGGCGCGGCGGAGGATTTAGACGACGTAGAAAGATATGCGCGGGGCGTCGAAGCAATGTCGGAGAGGATAAAAAAACAAGCGACGCTGACGGCGGATGCCATCAAGCGTCGCGCGGGGCGGCAATAGTAGTTGTCGTCGTCAGCCTTCAGCCGTTCAGCAGCGGCGGCGAGTCGGAGAGCGTGACGCCGTGTGCGGCTTCCCAGTCCTCGGTCGGAACCATCTCGATGGCGTCCCACGGACAACCGTCGAGAAACGCACCTTCGGGACCTTTGCTGATGCACTTCTGGCAACCGATGCAGAGGTTCGGGTCAACCTCGATGCGTCCGAACGGCGGGTGGTCTTCGTCTGGAATCCAGAACATGCAGGCTTCAATCGGGCAATACTCGATGCACGCGGGCGAACCCGCGCAGCCCGTGCAGCAGTCGGTCGTGATGGCGAGTATTTTGGGTTTTTTCTTGCGCGTGGCTTTGCCGTCGCCCACCGACATCGGCCAGTATTTATCTAGAATTTCGATCATGCCCCGCTCCTTCCGCGCTGTTTATTAAAACTCCGGACGACTCACACTCTAACACGCCGACGATGCTCCGCTCAATTCTTATTCATGCTAAAATCCCGACAAAGCAATAGATAATCCATGAGCGTCATCGCTCGGTGAAACTGCGGTCGGTGAAAGGCGACCGGAGCGCATGATCCCAAACTATCGCGCGCTCGAAGCACACTGTTTATGAAGACCATCGCCGGAATTTTTCAATCGTCCGCCGACGCGCAACAGGCGGTCGGGAACCTGCGCGCGGGTGGCGTCGCCGAAGATCGAATCAACCTGCTCGCCCCCGGCACGACGGTCGGAGATGTCGATACCGAAGTCCCGACGACCGAGACGGAGCAGCCCGGCATGGGCAAGGCCGTCGGCGGAGTGGTCGGGGGCGCGCTTGGTGTCGCGGGAGGATTACCGCTCGGCGCGGCTGCCGCCAGCCTGTTCGTCCCCGGCGTCGGGCCGATCATCGCGGCAGGACTACTCGGCGCGGCGTTGCT
>JBGTHJ010000152.1:0-3288 GCA_041746175.1 Pyrinomonadaceae bacterium | reverse complement strand
CGCGTTCGGTGGCGACGGCGGCAGCCGGGTCGGTCTGGCGTTCGATGCCCGCACGCGCGACGAGGGCGTCGGCGGCTTCGAGTTTGAAGAGGTAGTTGCGCGGGTACTTGTCGCCGAGTTCCTTGGCGTAGGCGTACGCTTCGGCGTAGCGCCGCTCGCGTTTGAGCAACGCGATGAGCAGCACCTTGGCGTCGTCTTTCGCCCATTGACCTTCGCGCGACACCCGCGCGAGCGTCTCCAACCCGCGCTTCTTCGAGCCGCGGATGCCGCCGACCGCCGCCATGATTTTCACCGGCAGCGGCAACGTGCTGACCACGTAGTCGTACATGCCGATGCTGATTTCGGCGTCGTGAAATTCGGGGTCGAGTTTGATGACATCGCGGTGACGGTCAACCGCCTCCGAACCGTCGCTCAGCGCCGACTTGAAACTTCTCTCGACCGCGCCCGCGAAGGCCGCCTTCAACGCTTCGGTCGCGCCGAGAAAGTAGAGGGCTTCAACGTCGTTCGGGTTGCGTTTGAGCCGCGCCTGCGACAGCAGTTTCGACTGCCGCGTCAGTTCGCGAAACTCGGCGACGATTTTCGGGTCGGTCTTCTCGTCCGTCTTCGCGTAAAAGGCTTCGGTGTTGTAGAGCGAAGCCTGTAGCCGGCGCGATTCGTTGAGCGTCTTGAGCCAAACCGTCGCGGCGAGAAACTGCGCTCCCGCCGGATGATCTGGAAACAGCCGCGTCATCTCTTTGAAGTGGCGGCGCGCGACTTCGTAGTCGAGACTGTAGAGCGCGTTGAACCCGTCGGCGCGCAGCGCGTCGAATCGCTGCCGGTCAAACGTCGCCGGGGGATTGTTGGCGGCGGCAACAGGAGGGGTCGCAGCCGAAGAAGAAGAAGCGGCGGCGGTCGCGCCCGTCTTGACCGGCGCTTCGCTCCTGAGCGGCTGCGCCAAACCGGAGTCGGGCGCGGCGGCCAACACCAGCACGACGAGTAAACTCAACTGATGATTCATCACAACTGCTCCTCGACTGCGTTTCCCGCAATTTCGCGGCGGCGCGGCGCGAACGCCCCGCCGACCTTCCACGCGGTCGTAATATTGATCGCGAAGCCGGTCGCGTACCAGACGAAGAACGCCGACTGTTCGCTCCACGCAAACACCCGCGCGCACAAAAAAGCGATGCTCGCAAAGAAGATTCCCGGCAACATCAACGTAAAGCCGATGGAACTCAACGGCGATGAAGGGTCGACCGCCCCATCGAAGCCTGGCGACGCGAGCGGATCGCGCACGTTGGATGTCACGCAGAAGCAAAAGATGCCCAGCAGGTTCAACCCGCCGACGATGACGAGCAACCTTCTCATAAATTTGCGTCGGTCGAGCATGTTGAAGAAATAGCTCGCAGCGAACCGCCGTCGGTAGTCGGTTGAAGAAATCATTTACGTCGTTACTCAACGCCGGACGCTGACGGCTGCTTGCCCCCGGCCATGCATCACGCGCGAAAGATGTTGTGCAGGATGACTCCGCAGAGCGCGAGAAACACCCCGGCTTGCAGAAAGAACAGCAGCAGGTTGAACGAGTCGTCGTTGTTGTCGCCGCGCCGTTTCATTTTTCGTCGCCCCGCTCGCTGCCCGCGTTCGATTGACCGGACACACCGGTTGTTCGCCTGAGGCGTTTTCTAATCCGCTTCACGCGGTCGGTGATTCTTCTCGCACGCATTCTTTTCACTCGTAACTTTCGAGGTACTTGACGCCCGCGCCCGTATTGAACAACACGATGCGCTCGTCCGCCCCGACCTCGCCCGCCGCCAGCAACTTTCGCAGCGCGGGCAGACACGCCGCCCCTTCGGGCGCGACGAACAAGCCCTCCGCCGCGCCGATTTCGCGCGCCGCCGCAAGCAGTTCTTCGTCCGTGACGGCGATGGCCGTGCCGCCCGAGGCGCGGATCGCGTCGAGGATCAAAAAGTCGCCGATGGCGCGCGGCACGCGCAAGCCGGAAGCGGTCGTTGCGGCGTTCGCAAACTCGTCGGCAAAACGCTTCCCTTCCGCAAAGGCGCGGACGATGGGCGCGCACCCGGCGGCTTGCACCGTCACCATGCGCGGACGTTTTTCGTCGATCCAGCCAAGCGCTTGCATCTCGTCGAAAGCCTTCCACATACCGATTAGCCCCGTGCCGCCGCCGGTCGGATAAATGACGACATCGGGCAGCGTCCAATTCATCTGCTCGGCGAGTTCGTAGCCGAGCGTCTTCTTGCCTTCGACGCGGTACGGTTCTTTCAAAGTCGAAACGTCGAACCAGCCTTCCGCGTCTTTGCGTCTTGCGACTTCCGCGCCGCAGTCGGTTATCAAGCCGTCGATGAGCGTGACGTGCGCTCCGGTCAATTCGCACTCGATGATGTTCGCGCGCGGCGTGTCGCGCGGCATAAAGATGAACGTCTCCAAACCCGCCCGCGCTGCGTACGCCGCGAGCGCGCCCGCCGCGTTTCCCGCCGACGGCACGGCGAGCTTTCGCGCGCCCAACTCCTTCGCCATCGAGACCGCCGCCGTCATGCCACGCGCCTTGAAACTCTGCGTCGGGTTCTGCGATTCGTCTTTCACCCACAGCCGCTCGACCCCGGCCAGCGCGCCGAGTCTTGGCACGTCGAGCAAAGGCGTCCAGCCTTCGCCGAACGACACGACGTTCTCGTCGCGCTCGACCGGCAACATTTCGCGGTAGCGCCACATGTCCGCGCGCCTTCCGGCCAGCGTCTCTTTTGTCAAAGCCCGCGCCGCGCTTGCTACGTCGTAACGAACCAGCAGCGGCTTGCCGCACTCCGCACACAGATTCTGCAACCGCCGTGCCTCGTGCTCTTTGCCGCACGCCCCGCACTCAAGATGTGTCACGTTCATTTTTGTCAGCATCCCCTTCATGAAAGTTGACGGCGGCGAAACTCCGCTTTTTCGCGCCGTCGGGCCGGATATCTTCAAGCGTCTTCGCAAATGCATCGCGCGCGCCGCGTTTGCGAAGACGGCGCGACACGATCGCCCCGGCGATACGATTTATTCGCCGGATGGAGTAAACATATTGCACCCGCTTCGCCGCCGGAGGCGAGCGGAAAACACGGCGGGCGCTCGGTTTGCCTCATCGGGGCTGACTAGAATTTTTGCGACTTCTAGTTTATGTTTACTTGCATCAAGTGATTTTAATTTTACGCGGTTCGTGTCCGTGCGTCAGTCGCGCGGCGCGCCTCGGATGGGGGAAGCGGCGGGTCAGCCCAAGTTCTGATGGATATACGTTTGATCGGGCTCGACCTCGACGGGACGCTGCTC
>JBGTHJ010000151.1:0-5695 GCA_041746175.1 Pyrinomonadaceae bacterium | reverse complement strand
GCCCGTCGTGCCGCCGCCGCGCGAGGGCGTCCGCCGCGAACCCGCCCAACAGCAGACCGGGGATGCCCGACAGCCCGAACACGACCATCGTCACGAAACCGGCCTGCCGGATATCGAGACCGTGATAGCGCATCATGTAGGGCGTGAGGAACGACCCGATGGCGTACATGTTGAAGGTCTGCAACGCGCCCGACGCGATGATCCACCACATCGTCGGCGTCGCCAGTACGAGACGATACGGCGAGCCTGCGCGACGCCGTGCGCCGACCGCGTGCGCCTCGGTTCGCCCGCGTTCGGGTTCGCGCATCAGCAAGACCGCGACGACGCAAATCAGTCCGGGCAACCCCGCGACGTAGAAGGCCGCGCGCCACCCGTAAGCGTGCGCGACCGAACCGCTGACCGCATAACTGAGGGCGATGCCGACCGGCAAACCCAACATGAAGACCGAGAGCGCCCGCGCGCGTTTCTCCGGCGGATAGAGGTCGCCGATGAGCGATGTCGCGGCGGGCGCGCAACTCGCTTCGCCGATGCCGACGCCGAGCCGCGTCGCAAACAGTTGCCAGTAGTTCGTCACGAGTCCCGACACGGCGGTCAGCAAACTCCAGACGAAGACGCCCGCCGCGAGCAGACGCGTGCGCCGGAAGTTGTCCGTCAGCCGACCGAGCGGCACCCCGACCGCCGCATAGACGAGCGTAAAGGCCGTCCCGAGCAGACCGATTTCACCGTCGCTCAGTCCCCATTCCTTCCGCACCGGCTCGGTCACCGCGCCGAGTATCTGCCGGTCGAAGAAGTTCAGCGCGTTGATCGCGAACAGCACCGACAGCGCGTAAGTTGTTTCTCTGCGTGTGGTCATTCTTCATCCTTCACGCCGGGCGGGGCGGCAACAAAGTCGCATTCGCCGCATCATAAGCGTCGTTTCGGGTAGGTTCAACGAACGAGGTGAGCGACTCTCCGCGTCAAGCGCGCAGGCGAAAGTCGAAGACATCGGGGCGCGAGTAATGCCCGCTTACGTCGAGTGTCATCCGCTCGCGGTCGATGGCGTCCAGATCGAGTTCGGCGATGATGATGCGCTCGGCGTCGAGCACGGGTTCGACGACGTAGGAACCGTCCGGCGCGATGATCGAGCTGCCGCCGCGCAGGATGAGCGCATCCGTTTGACCCGCCAGCGCGGACGGCCTCGTCAGTTCGCCGGGCAAATCATCGACGCGCATCAGCAGCCCGACCGCGAGCACGAAACACCGTCCCTCGAACGCATACTGACGACTGGTGAGTTGGTGCATTTCGTGGACTTCGGGAAAGACCGCGACGTGGATGTGCTCGCCCGATTCGTGCATCGCCTGCCGCGCGAGCGGCATCCAGTGCTCCCAGCAGATGAGCGAGCCGACGCGCCCCGCCGTCGTCGTCGTGGCGGCTTCGAGGCCGCGACCGTCGCCCTGTCCCCAGACCAATCGTTCGGTATAGGTCGGGACGAGTTTGCGGTGATGGACGACCAGTGCGCCCTCTTGATTAAAGATGAGTTGGCTGTTGTAGAGCGTCCCGTTGCCCGCGCCGTGTTCGATGCGTTCGTTGACGCCGATGACGACGACGACCCGCAGTTCGCGCGCGACCTCGGCGAGTCTTTGCGTCTCAGCCCCCGGCACGACGACGCTGTTGCGTCGGAGCCGCGCGAAGACCTCTTTGGTCGGCGCGTGATTCCAGAGCGCGGCGTCGGGGCAGTGGTCGAGCCACGCCGGGTAGCCGGGCAGCCACGTCTCGCCGAAGGCGACCAGTTGCGCGCCCTGTTGCGCCGCGCGCTCGATGTAGTCGATGGCTTTCGCCAGACTCGCGGCGAGGTCTGAATAGACCGGACTCGCCTGAATGATTCCGACGGTGGTTTTGTTGTTTGACATTTTCAATACGACTTACGCAGTCAACGATTTTGCGGAAGCCCGCACGCAGTACGGGTGTCGGTCGTTGTGGAAGAACTGGCGCCCTTGACGAAGTGCGGGCTGCTGCCGCCATGCACCTCTCTGCGTTATAGCAAGTTGCAATTGCATGTAGCACATGAAAGAGCGGCATCGCCCGGGAGCGCGAGCGTCCCGCTCGCATTGAGCGTTCGGAGAACGCGAACCATTGAACGTGCTCCGAGCACGCTTGCCAGCGGGACGCTCGCGCTCCCGGCACTCACCCAATTGCAAACCGCTATAGTCCTCTTGATGTCGTCTGGGAGCGCAAGCGTCCCGCTTGCCGGCGTACTCGGAGCACGCTCGGTTGTTCGCGTTACGGCGAACGCTCAATGCCAGCCGGAGGCTGGCGCTCCCGGAACGCTCAATGCCAGCCGGAGGCTGGCGCTCCCGGGAGATACCGGGTAGCGGCGGCGCTCTTTGAAGTGCGACATTCGCTTGCAATTCTCTATGTTCAAGTTATCGCTGCGCGGGAGTGTTCGAGCTCCGCGCCTTCGCGCCGCGCCTGCGCCCACTTCAACCGCAGGTCGTAAATATCGCCGCTCGCTTTGGCGTCGGTCAAACGCGAGAGAGCGACGCGGATGATGCGGCGTTGCAGTTCGGTGTGAAACGGCACGCCGAAATGATGACCCATCATGAACGGCACGAAGACGGCGCGCGGCGGCTTGCAGTGCTCCGTCACGTCGCGGGCGACGCTGATGGAAACGGTCGGGATGCCTCGCTGTTCGATGGCGCGCTGCACGAGCGCGATGCTCTGATGGCAGATCGGTCAAGCCGGACTGAGCAGCACCGCGTCAGCCCGTTCGGCGACGACCGCGACGGCGATGTCGGCGGCGAGCGTGCGCTCAAGCCGCTCCGCGTCCATGTTGTAGCCGATGAACGAAAAGAAGTTTTCCGTCAGCGCGCCGATGACGCCTTCGCGTGCAAACTCCTGAAGCCGTTCGATGGGAAAAATTACGTTCAGATCGCGCGCCGCGCCGAAGGTCGGATACTTGAGTTGGTGTATTTCCAACTCCGACGGACGGGCGGCGGAAGGCACCGCGCGAAAGGTGTAATCGCCCACCGGATGGACGGTGTCGAAGGGAACGCTGTGCTTCGGCTGGACGCCCGCCGTGCTGACGAAACAGAGCCGCGCCGCCGGTAGAGGTTTGCGCAGGCGCGCGAGCGGGACGTAATCGTCTTTGTGGATCAACGAGCCGGGATAGCGCTCATTGACCGTCTGCCACAAGCCGGGGCGCAACTGCGTCACCGCGTCAGAGTTGTCCGTCATGAATCCATTCCCCCGAACGCTGTACGAAATAGAAATGCAGATGAAAGAAGAGGTGCGCGAGCGTCGCCGCGTCTTGCTCGGACAAGGTTTGCAGGATGAACGCGCGGTTCGTCGGCGGCACGTCGAGCAACGGCTTCAAGGCTTCGATCCACGCCTTATCGATCTCCCGACGCCCCGCCGCCT
This sequence comes from Pyrinomonadaceae bacterium, assembly GCA_041746175.1. Classification (GTDB taxonomy): domain Bacteria; phylum Acidobacteriota; class Blastocatellia; order Pyrinomonadales; family Pyrinomonadaceae; genus JBGTHJ01. The sequence continues at coordinate 2,299 of JBGTHJ010000151.1, read as the reverse complement.
CGTCGCCGTCCCCGAAGTGCAGGCGCACGTAGCGGATCAGCTTCTCGGTGTCGCCGCTCGCCACGACCTCGCGCAAATATTGTAGTGACATAAAATCAGGAACCATCCGAACGTGGTTTGACGTTCGCGCGCGGTCGTCTGAAACCTCCCGCCCGTCGTGAATAATCCCCCGCGCCGGGTCTTTTATTCCTCAGACGATGTTCCGGCAGAAGTCGGAGGAATCGCCGGAGCGCGGGGTCGAGCCGCGCCCCCCCCCCCGACGCCCCCGCACGAATGCGGCGGCGCGTCCGACGGGCGATTCGCCGACACCGGCTTGAAGCTTCTGGCGGACGGGGTGGGGGGGCGTTGCCGGTTCCGGCGTCGAAGGGCGGTGAAGGTTTCGTTGACGGGGAAGCCAGGAAACGGGTCGTCAGCGACGACGGCGCAGAGAGCGAAGACGCCCGGCGTGTTCATCATGAACTCCCCGCCGGGCCGGAAACCGTGACTGCGTGGATTCAATTCCTAAGCGGCCTTTCGTTACCTCAACCTAGCATTCAAGACGAGCTGCCGGGCGGAGTCGTTAAGGTTTCAATTCCTAAGCGGCCTTTCATTACCTCAACAAGAAACCGAGCATCGCGGCCTCGCCATCAAGCGAAAGTTTCAATTCCTAAGCGGCCTTTCGTTACCTCAACTTACTACCGCGCCGACGTGTGCTTCGACGTGCTCGGTTTCAATTCCTAAGCGGCCTTTCGTTACCTCAACAGGCCAGTTCGGATTTGCCGTGACGGGGCGGCATGAGTTTCAATTCCTAAGCGGCCTTTCGTTACCTCAACTGACGGCGACCGGACGGGCTACGGCTTCGGAGATGATGAGTTTCAATTCCTAAGCGGCCTTTCGTTACCTCAACATTGCGGCGGTGCAGGCTGCGTGGGATGCCCTGTCAAAAGGTTTCAATTCCTAAGCGGCCTTTCGTTACCTCAACTTAACCAAGGAGAAAGAAGATGCAAAGTAAGTTTCAATGTTTCAATTCCTAAGCGGCCTTTCGTTACCTCAACAAAAAAGAAAACGTACAGACGGTGCCCCGGAAAAAAAGTTTCAATTCCTAAGCGGCCTTTCGTTACCTCAACCCGGCGTCATTACGTATAACTTCGTACTCAACTAACTATTTGTTTCAATTCCTAAGCGGCCTTTCGTTACCTCAACAACTTGGAAACGTGAAGGAGACAGAGATGTTTAAGGAAAAGTTTCAATTCCTAAGCGGCCTTTCGTTACCTCAACTCAATCAGAAAAGATGAGGCTCTCCGCGATGCTCTGAGTTTCAATTCCTAAGCGGCCTTTCGTTACCTCAACTTAAGGAGAAAAATTGATGAGTAACGTAGCAACATTGTGTTTCAATTCCTAAGCGGCCTTTCGTTACCTCAACCGGCAGCGGTTCGATGAGTGGTGTTAAGCACTGGAAAGTTTCAATTCCTAAGCGGCCTTTCGTTACCTCAACCGAGTACGGTTAGCGCGTTTCGCGGGCGCGGAACTGTTTCAATTCCTAAGCGGCCTTTCGTTACCTCAACTCTCTATAACGCGATTGCCCTTCGCGTGCGCGCTCTTGAGTTTCAATTCCTAAGCGGCCTTTCGTTACCTCAACTTCTGCGTGATGGCCGGTGTGACGGCAAATTCGTACATGGGTTTCAATTCCTAAGCGGCCTTTCGTTACCTCAACTGCGGCTGTTGTAAAGCCGCCCTTTGGTTGAGGTTGCGCGTAGTCTAGCACGGGTGAGGCGGCGCGCCCCGGTTTTTTTCCGGCAAACGGAGGCGAGCGCGATTTGGTGGTTATGTATCATTTCAACTATCTTCATTTACCCCGCTTGCACGGATGATTTTTTTAACTCGCACGGGTTAAGTGCTGACGACGCTGGGGTAGCGGTTTTTCCGGCCTCTTTTTACGAGACGCCAAAATCATCCGTGCAAGCGTCTCCCCGAAGCTCACAGGATGTAACAATGTTGCTCGTCGGAGGACGGCGTAACGTCCCCCAACCCGAAAGACGACTTGAGACACCTGCCGCATACGCAATAGACGCGCACCTGCGCGTTCGGCGTCCCCGCCAACACGTTTTGCAGCCGCGCGGTCAACTCTGTTAGCTCGCGCTCGCCGAGCCGGCACTCGAAGACGGATTGCTGGACGCGCCGCCCGTACCCCTCCAGCAAACCTGCCACGCGCGCACGCACGCGGTCGTCCTCGATGTCGTAAACGACCACTTGCATCATACGCTCTCATCCGTTTCGCCCGCGCGCCCGCGACCCGCGCGCGTGCGGTGCGGCGCGTAGA